>JAGCUI010000029.1 GCA_017962965.1 Treponema sp.
ACAACGAAGAAGCCTATGAAAATGCTCTGATTGAGTTGTTCCAGAATATGGGATGGGAGCATGTTTATGGGCCGGACATTGAGCGCGACTGGCATTCTCCCCTGTATGATTCCGTTCTTGAAGATTCTATTCGTCATATTAATCCTACGGCCGCACCTGCCGCAATAGATGAGGCTCTTCTTAAACTCCGAAATTTTGAAAATGCTGAACTCAAAAAGAAGAATGCTGTTTTTATGGAATACCTGCAGAATGGTATTGAAGTAAGTTATCATGAAAACGGTGAAAGTAAATCGACCATCATTTATATTGCTGACTTTGAAAATGCCGGAAAACCTGATGACAAGAACTCTTATATCGTTGCAAATCAGTGGACATTTATAGAAAATTCAACCAAACGTCCTGATATTCTGCTTTTCTTAAACGGACTTCCTGTTTGTCTTTTTGAATTAAAATCTCCTAGTCGTGAGCAGACTGATGCAAGCGAAGCATATACACAAATCAGAAACTACATGCAGGAAATTCCTAGCATGTTTATTTACAACTGTATTTGTGTAATGAGCGACCAGCTTACAAGCAAAGCCGGAACTATCACAAGTGGTGAAGACCGCTTTATGGAATGGAAAACAAAAGACGGTAATCTTGAATCAAATGCTTTTGCAGATTTTACAACTTTCTTTGAAGGTATTTTCCAGAAAGATCGTCTGCTTGATATCATCAAAAACTTTATCTGTTTTAATAACGACGGAATTAATTCTTATAAAATTCTTGCGGGGTACCATCAGTATTTTGCTGTTCGTAAGGCTGTTGAACGAACTAAGCTTGCAGTAGGCGGGGACGGAAAAATCGGTGTGTTCTGGCATACTCAAGGGTCTGGCAAATCTCTTTCTATGGTTTTCTATGCACATCTTTTGCAGCAGGCAATTGATTCTCCAACCATTGTTGTTATTACAGACCGCAATGATCTTGATAATCAGCTTTATACTCAGTTCTGTAACTGTAAAGATTTCTTACGTCAGGAACCTGTTCAGGCAGAAAGCCGTGAGCATCTTAAATCTCTTCTTGAAGGACGTAAGGCAAACGGAATTATTTTTACTACAATGCAGAAGTTTGAGGAGAGCGATGAACCACTTAGCGACAGAAAGAATATTATCGTAATGGCTGATGAAGCACACCGTGGTCAGTATGGACTTACTGAAAAAATCAAAACTACAAAAGATGAGAATGGAAATCTGATAGCTCACCGCACAATTGGTACTGCCAGAATTATCCGCGATAGTCTCCCAAATGCAAGTTACATTGGTTTTACAGGTACACCAATTTCCCGCGAAGACCGCAGCACCATCGAAGTCTTTGGAGACTACATTGATATCTACGATATGACTCAGGCTGTAGAAGATGGTGCAACTCGTCCTGTTTATTATGAAAGTCGTGTTATAAAACTTAAGCTTGATGATAAAGTTCTTGCTCAGATTGACGCCGAATACAGTGCTCTTGCTCAGAATGCTGATGAAGAAGTTATTGAAAAGAGTAAACATGAACTTGGCAAAATGGAAGAAATCCTTGGCAACGAAAAAACAATCAACTCGCTTGTTGATGATATTCTTAATCACTACGAAAATGAACGCCAGTATCTTTATACCGGAAAGGCAATGATTGTTGCTTATAATCGTTCTATTGCGATGAAGATTTTTAATCGTATTCTGGAACTACGGCCGGGCTGGGCGGGGACTTCAAAGGTGGTTTCGACAGGCTCAACCACCGTAACAGTGCCTGGTGATGATGCTCGCGTTGCTGTTGTAATGACAGAAAGCAACAAAGATCCGGAAGAATGGCGTTCAATAATTGGAAACAAACATCGCAAACAGGAACTTGCTACTCGCTTTAAGGATGATTCAAGTCCTCTTAAAATCGCAATCGTAGTTGATATGTGGCTTACCGGTTTTGATGTTCCTTCTCTTGCCACAATGTATGTTTATAAGCCAATGGAAAGCTACAACCTTATGCAGGCAATTGCCCGAGTAAATCGTGTCTTCAAAGATAAGGAAGGTGGTCTTGTAGTTGATTATGTTGGAATTGCAACCGCTCTTAAGCAGGCAATGAATGACTACACAGTTCGCGACCGTCAGAATTATGGCGAAATGGATGTAGCAAAACGAGCATTCCCTAAGTTCCAGGAAAAACTTGAAATCTGTCGTGACCTTTTCTTTGGTTATGATTATACACCTTTCTATGAAGGTTCAGACTTACAGCGCGGTATGACAATCAGTGGAGCTGTAAACTTTATTGTTGCTCCTGCAAAAGAAGAACAAAAACAAACCTTCATTAAAGAAGCGCTAATGCTCAAACAATCCCTTTCACTTTGTTCTTCGATGGTAAAAGAACATATGAGACTCGAAGCAGCTTTCTTTGAATCTGTTCGTGTTCTTGTAATGCGCATTTTGTATAATCCACCTGGAAAGAAATTCTCTCTCAAAGAAATTAACGAACGCATAAATGAACTTCTTAAGCAATCGGTAAAATCAGACGGCGTAATAAATCTTTTCTCTGATGTTGGCGAAAAAGTGAATCTATTTGATCCTTCATTCCTCGAAAATATTGCCAAGATGAAAGAAAAGAATCTGGCTGTTGAAATGCTCAAGAAATTAATTGAAGAACAGGTAAAAATTTACAAGCGAACAAACCTTGTAAAATCAGAAGCCTTCAGTGAATTGATTCAGCAAACCTTAAACCGTTACTTGAATGCAATGCTCACAAATGAGGAAGTTATTCAGGAACTCTTAAAACTTGCAAAAGAAATGATGCATGCTAATGAAGAAGGAAACCTTCTTGGGCTTACCGACGAAGAACTTGCCTTTTATGATGCCCTCACAAAACCAGAAGCTGTAAAAGATTTCTATACTGACGAAGAACTTGTAGCTCTTACAAAAGAACTCACAGAAACTCTGCGCAAAAACAAAACAATAGACTGGCAGAAAAAAGAATCAGCCAGAGCAAAAATGCGCATGATTGTAAAAAAGCTTCTTAAGAAATACCGCTATCCGCCAGAAGGTCAGGAAGATGCACTTAAAACAGTTATCAGCCAGTGTGAACTTTGGACTGATAATGTGGCTTCTTATAATGAAGTTGAATCTGCTTTTTAGTAAAATACACACCAAAAAAGGAAATTTACCACACCTTCCCTCTATTCCTCTTAATCTCGCTCCTAATTCTCTTGAGCTTTAATTTCTTTTCCTTGCTTGCGAGTGTCGGCTTTGTTTTGATTCTTTTTTTAGGAATAACCAGAGCCTGAACTATCCTGTTTTCAAGGCGGGAAAGAGCAATTTCACGGTTTCGTTCCTGGAAGCGCTCGTCATCTACATCCAGAAAAAGGCAATCCTCTTTATTTATAATGGAACAAAGCTTTGTGCGGATTCTAGAGCGTTCTGCCTCAGTAATTCCGCCTACACACGAAACGGGCAGAACAAGATGAACCTTTGTATTCACCTTGTTCACATTCTGGCCTCCATTCCCCCCGCTACGTGCAAAGGTCATCTGAGAATTATTGATTATGGATTCGTGTAGTTTTGCTCTGTCCATGAGGTTTGATGATTTTTAAATGAGTGAAAATAAATTAAAAAATTATTTCTCTTTCTTAATCTTAATCTGGGCGATCATGTCGGCGTTGATGATGCGGACGGTTTTTTTGTCTTCGATTTTGATGAGGTTGTTTTCTACTTCCAGGACGGTTCCTGCAAAGCCAGAAAGTCCGCCTTCGCCGTAAAGTTCAACCTGTTTGCCTACACATTCAGAAAGTAATTTTGATGTCATAATATTTAATTCTCCTCTTCTCTTTTTGATATTTCGAAGTCTGATTCGTCTCTTGCGGCGATAGTACTGAGGTAAAATCAGGCCAAAGAGAAGAATCATCATGAAAACAATGTAATAACTTGAAAACATATTCGGATTATATCAGAATTTTTACAATTCTTCAAAACAAACTACGCGGTTTTTGCCGAGCTTTTTGGCTGCGTACATGGCGGTGTCGGCTTTATCTATCATTTTTTCGTAGCGTTTATTCTGTGTGGTGTAACCAAGGCTGATTGTAACAATGCCCGGGTCCATATCATCACGTTTGATTTTAAGATTACGTACAAGCTGAACTAACTCTTCTGCAATCTGCGCCGGTGTTTTTGAATTTATAAAGCTTATTCCCAAAAATTCTTCCCCACCGTATCTGAAAAAGTACATGTTGTTTTTCTTGCCATACTTTAAAAATGCATTTCCAATCTTTTTAAGACATTCATCGCCGGTTGCGTGTCCATAATGGTCATTAAGCATTTTAAAATTATCAATATCCATCATGAACATACTGGTGATATTTTTTACAATTCCGCTCAATGCATTCTGTAAAAGCTCGAACATATCCTGGCGGTTTCTTAATCCGGTTAAGAAGTCTGTACGACGGTCTGAATCTGCCTGCTCATATTTTTTGAGTGCTTCTTCAACCATTCTCTTCTGCTTTTCTGCTTCTTCCAAAGCTTCTGTGAGCATTCGGCGCTGGTTTATATCTTCCTTCATAATATCATTTATGTCGGAATGATAGCCTTTTAAGATATATGTGTCTTCTCCGGCCTTTTCGCAGTATCCTCCGCAGCGTACAAAAATATCACCTTTAACAGGATGAGTCCAAACATAAGTAAATTCTGCCTGACCGCGGTTTTTTACATCTTCAATAAAATTCAAAACATCCGGTACCGAAGTATTTTTGATATACGAAAACCAGATTTTATAAGCTTCTTCCTCAGAAAGATTATGATCTGCATTTTCTTTTAATAAGCTTAGTACCTTTTCTGTAACTTTAAGACGAGGCTCTGCATCCTTTTTCATCACGATATTCCAGATTTCAACCCCGGCATCCTCTGCAATATGCTGAAGCTCATTAATGTTTTTAAGGTCATCAATCTGAATCTCAATATTAGCCTTGTTGTATCTTGAAATAAAGGAAAAAACTACGCTGATAAATCCAAAGGTAACAAGAGGAGCAATCAAATTTCCAAGTGCATGACGGTATAAAAGCTCCATATCAATCTGGCCGTTTTGAATTACAGAATCATAAATACCATGATACTCGGCTTTTACCGGAAGAACTGCATCCTGAGTAAGCTCCACAAAATCCATATTTACATAACCTATTGCAAGTCCAAACGGAATAAAACAAATGGTTTCGATAAAAATCAAAACAATGCACAAAAGGCCAAGACTTAAGGTAAATTTCCAGCTGCAGTATCTTACTGAATATGCAACACAAAAAATAAACAAAGGCCACACAATAGCTCTCATACTCAAAGAAGCACATACAGCAAGAAAAATGAGACATGTTCCAAGTATATACTCAGAAAGCCTTCCTTCCCCTTTTCGTTTTAAAACATACAAAGATACACAAAGAACCACAATTTCGGGAATAATGGCAACTAAGAGAAGTAAAAATTTAACGGATGCGGCAGTCTGATCTGCAAAATCATTTAAACCATAATACATGGTGCAAATCAGCAGCATGCCAACCAAAATAGTCATCATTTTGGCTGCAAAAATATTTGCATCCTTTATGTTTTTGTTAAGCAGCTTTTTTGCTAAATCCATCTATTTAATTATATCATAAGATTATAAATAGAAAAGAATTAATATATAGTTTTTTCAAGTCCGTTATATTCTTCAAAAAGCTTGAGACAGGCGTCTCTATCTACCTGAGTTAGAAAATCCGTAAAGGCAATTCTTCCGCCAAAAAGCTTATCCAGGGCGCTGTCTCTAAAACCGATGATTGAATTGTCCTGAATGTTACAGCCGTAATAAACCTTTTCTATGTTTGCCCAAACACAGGCTGCAAGACACATTGAACAAGGTTCTCCGGTTGTATACAAAACTGCCCCGGAAAGATCGTAGCTGTCTATATTTTTTTCTGCATCACGAATTGCACTTATTTCGCCGTGACATGTGGAATCCTTATTCACTAAAACGCGGTTATGTCCTCGTCCAATAACCTTACCGTCCTTTACAACAACACTGCCAAAAGGTCCTCCGTGCTGATTGTAAATACCTTCCCGCGCTTCGTCGATTGCCAGCTGCATGAATTCATTTTCTGCCTTATATGCGGCCTTTGGTATCATAAGAACTCCTCTTTCCTCTTACTCAACGGTTACTGATTTTGCAAGGTTTCTAGGCTGATCAGGATTATTTCCCTTTAATACAGAACAATAATATGCAAAAAGCTGAGCCGGAATAATCGAAAGGATTGAAGCAAAAATATCTTCTGTTTCAGGTATTGTAATAACTGTATCTGCGCTGTCTTTAAAGATTGAAGTGTCTCCCTGGCTGATTACCAGAGTTGAAGCACCTCTTGTCTTTACTTCAACAATATTACTGTTGATTTTTTCGTAAAGCTCACGCTGAGTTGCAAGGGCTACTACCAAAGTATCTGTGTCTATCAAAGCAATTGGTCCGTGCTTAAGCTCTCCTGCGGCAAATGCTTCTGAATGCATGTAGCTTACTTCCTTAAGCTTGAGCGCACTTTCGAGACTTGATGCACTGTCTATAAGACGACCAATATAAAAAACCTTGCTTTTATTAAAATTCAAAGATGCAAATTTCTGAATTGAGCTCTGATCCTTTAAAACCTGCTCTGATTTTTCAGGGATTGTATAAAGCTCTGCTAAAAGTCTTTCGTATTCTGCCTTTGATACAGCACCCTTAATATCTGCCATTTTTAAAGCCAAGAGATAAAGACACATAAGCTGTGTTGTATATGCTTTTGTAGAAGCAACGGCAATCTCAGGACCAGCCCATGTATAAATTACCTTGTGTGCTTCGCGGCTTACAGTTGAACCAACACAGTTTGTAATAGCAATAACTCTGGCTCCTGCTTCCTTTGCAAGTCTTAATGCTGCAAGAGTATCAGCTGTTTCTCCAGACTGACTTATTACAATAAAAACGTCCTTATTTGTAAGAATAGGATCTCTGTAACGGAATTCGCTGGCTGTATCAACCACAACAGGAACTCGTGCTAATTTTTCAAAAATATATCTTGCTGCAACACCCGCATGATATGCAGTACCGCAGGCTGTAATTACAACTCTGTCTGCATTTTTAAAGTCTTCCGAAAAATCCATTTCATCAACTTTAATGTCTACAGGCTTTTTACCGTTCATCACAAGACGAGGGCGAAGTGTATCTGTTAATGCTTTAGGTTGCTCGTAGATTTCCTTGAGCATAAAGTGTGCATAACCGTTTTTCTCTGCAGAAGAAAGATCCCAGTCTACGTGGAAAGGCTTTCTGATTACCTTTTCACCGTCTTCTGTATATAAATCTACGTGGTCATTGTATAAAACGGCCATTTCCTTCTGTTCGAGGAAGTATACTTCGCGAGTGTATTCCAAAACTGCAGGAACGTCGCTGGCAATAAAGTTTTCGTCTTTTCCAAGGCCTACAATTAAAGGACTGTCTTTTCTTGCGGCTACAATTCTATCCGGATAATCCTTGCACAAAACTCCAAGAGCATAGCTTCCTTCGAGCTTAGTCAAAGTTTTCTGAACTGCCTTAAAAATATCACCTGTTTCTTCGTAATAATAATTTACAAGGTGTGCAATAACTTCTGTATCGGTCTGACTTCTGAATACAATTCCTTCCGACTGAAGCTTTTCCTTTAATTTAGCATAATTTTCGATAATTCCGTTATGAACTACTGCGATGGAACCGCTTACGTTTGTGTGAGGATGTGCATTAATGTCGCTTGGTTCTCCGTGTGTTGCCCATCTTGTGTGGCCGATTCCAATGCTTCCTCTAATAACCTGTTTTGAAACCTGTTCTTCCAAGAATTTTAATGCACCCTTTGCCTTTTGAACAACAATGTTTTCATCAGACAAAACTGCAATTCCGGCGCTGTCGTATCCGCGATATTCAAGCTTTTTTAAAGTATTAATTAAAACCGGAGTTGCTTCCTTATTTCCTACATATCCAACGATTCCACACATTTTTTCCTGCCTTAGTTGTGACAGATTTTAGTCTGACATTCTCTATAAATTGCTGATGTTGTGCTGATAACTTCTGCCGGAACTTCTTTAATGTTTGGGTCACCTGCAAGATTGTTGTTCTTAAGCCAGTCACGAAGGAACTGTTTGTCGTAAGAAGCAGGGCTTTCACCAATCTTATATTTAGAAAGATCCCAGAAGCGGCTTGAATCAGGAGTGAGAACTTCATCACCTAAAGTTAATTCACCGTTTTCATCAAGACCAAATTCAAATTTTGTATCTGCAATGATGATTCCGTTTTTATAAGCGTGTTCATAACATTTGTTGTAAATTTCAAGAGCAACCTTTTCGATTTTTTCTCCAAGATTTTTTCCAGGATATTTCTTTTCAAGGTCTTCCTTCATAAATTCAATGCTTACGTTAATGTCATGACCTTCTTCTGCTTTTGTAGAAGGAGTTACAATCGGCTTATCAAGCTTTTCTGCCTGCTGATAATCGTGATCAAATTTAACACCAAGGAATGTCTTGTCTTTTTTATATGATTCATACATAGAACCGAACATATATCCGCGAACAATGATTTCGTAAGGAAGCATCTTAAGCTTTTTAACTAAGATTGTGCGTCCTTCAAATTCTGGCTTCTGGAATTCAGCCGGCATGTCCTTTAAATCAACAGAAATCATATGATTTTTTACAATATCAGATGTGTAGTTGAACCAGAAGTTAGCAAGGGCATTTAAAACCTTTCCTTTATCTGTGACCATAGTTGGTAAAATAACATCGAATGCAGAGATTCTGTCTGTTGTTACAATTACCATTCTTCCGTCTTCCAAATCATAAACTTCTCGAACTTTTCCACTAATAATCTTTTTCATTTACATCCTCTTTTGCCAATTGTTTATATTTAATAAAAATATGACGAAAACAGTATATTTTATTTGTTAAAAGTTTTCTACTATGTTAAAATTAGAATGTTATACTTGCTTTTCGTTGTATAATAAGAGAATGGAGTTGATGAAAGGAGACCGCTTTTGAAAAAAATCGCTGTTTTTGTTCATAGCATGGCATCTGAATATGCAACTACAGTTGTTTCCGGAATATACGATTATTTTAAAGACAAGAAAGATGTCACCCTTTTTATTATTCAAACTCGAAGTCCTCACTATCAGTATGGTATTTCTGAATATCAGTACTGGGCCGGCGCAGAGTATGCTGTTTCTGATGATATAGACGGCATTATTATTGTCTCAAATACCTACAACTTTATTATGACCATTGATGAAATTCGATCGGTCTTTAAAAAATACAAAAACAAAAAAATTGTTTCCATTGGTCTGGATTTAAAAATCCCGGGTTCTTATTACACAACTGCTAACCCTGATGGCGTTTACGACGAAATAGTTGATTACCTTAAAAATAAAAAAGGACGAACAAACATCGGCTTTATGTCTGGAAATCCTACAGGCTCACTTGAATCTCTTGCCCGTTATGAAGCCTATAAAAAAGCCTTAAAAAAACACGGTCTTGAATATAAAGAAGAAAATGTTTTCCACGCATTTTTTACAATGAACTCTGCAAGCGAAATCTTTCTGGATAAATGCCGCACAAAAAAAGATGTTCATTTTGATTCTATCATCTGTGCAAACGATATGATGGCATGCGGTATAATGGAAGCACTTCAGTCTTTGGGCTTTAGAATTCCTGAAGATATTATGATTGTTGGTTTTGATAATACTTCTCATTCGTGCCTTACTTCTCCAACTCTTTCTACAGTAGACCAGGTGATTAAAAAGCAGGGTGAAATTGCTGCCAAAATGATGAACGATGTTTTGAGAAACAAAAAAGTTAATCAGGTAGTTGAAACTCCTCTCAAAGTGATTTACCGCCGTTCTACAGATTCAGAAGTGAACTTAACAGAACAGATTCTTGATAACAGAAACCTTCAGCCTGAATATTACAACGACCTTTCAAGAATCAATACACTCCAGGATTTAATCCGCGGAAACATCACAACAAAAGAATTTATTGATTCATTTATTCACCTTATGGACTGCTCGGGTTATGATTCTGTTTACTGCAGCATCCTTGATTACCCTCTTCCAAACCTGCGCGAAGATAATTTTACAATTCCGGACCATGCAAAGCTTTTGTTCTATGTAGATCCTGGAAATAAAATTTCTGAATATTACGAAAACGGCCTTATCATAAAGCCTAAAAAACAGCTTTTTCCAAAGAACACAATTCCTGCGGGAATATACATGTTCCAGCCGCTTTATCTTATTGATTTACAGTACGGATATCTTTGCTGTAAGGTTCGCACTCCAAACTTTGCCGCAAACAGTATCACTTTAAAACTTTTGGATACAACAATTATTCAGAATTATGAATTTACAAAAACAATGAAGCTCCAGCACTTTCTGGAAGAAGCAAACGAAAAGCTTCTGGAAAATAATTCATCTTTGGATATTCAGTCTAAGACAGATGAACTTACAACACTTTTAAATCGCCGTGGCTTCTTTGAAAATGGACAAAAGCTCATCAACTTCTCTTTGAGCGTAAAGAACACCGGTATTGTTTGCTTTGGAGATTTGGATAACCTTAAGATTATTAATGATACATACGGACACGACTTTGGAGACCTCGCCCTTAAAACACAGGCACAGGTTTTTAAAGCAGCTTTCCGTCAGTCAGATATTTTTGGCCGCTTAAGTGGTGATGAATTTGCCGTAATTGCAAACGGTATGACTTTAGATAACCTTGATTTAGTGCGCAATAAGATTAATTCTTTAAATGCACAGTATTCAAAAGAAAATAAGCTTCCGTTTACAATTTCCATAAGTCTTGGATTTGTTCCTTTTACAAGCGAAAATTCAGATTTGACAAAGCTTTTAAAACAGGCAGACCAGAAGCTCTACGAAGAAAAACGCATTAAGCACGCAAAAAATAATCCTCAGGTTTAATCTTTTATTCAGATTTTTCTTCTTCCTGCTCACGGATTAATTCAAGCACCTCTTCTTTTTTTAAAGGTTTATTTGCAACATAAGCATGCTTGTTTTTTTCAATCTCTTCAAAGCTCCAGAGGCGCCCCTTATTCATTCCGGGACACTCCTGGGCACATTCATCCCATGTTTTTTTATCTTTAATCATCCATGCCCAGAAAGGATAAGTTGAACACTGAACAGGACGCGCAGAATAAGCCGAACAGCCGTTTTGCCAGAGAATGCAGTCGTAATTTTTTTGTTCCAGCAGGGCGAGCACGGTTTCTCCATAATAATAATCAGCCCAGCGGCAGTATTTTTCTACAAAGTCTTTTATTTTGAGGTTATAAAAATTACAAAGCTCGGTTAAATCTCTTTTAGAAAGATAAACAAACCCGGGAGAATGTCCGCAGCAAAACGAGCAACGCTGGCACTCAAAATGCAGGCCCTGGGAATAAAATTTATTTACATCGTCTGACATAGATTTGAATATATCACAGAACAAGGGTTTGTAAAATATAAAACAGGAACTTACCACACGGATAAAATATGATATACTTATAAAAAGAATTCTAAAAAATCATGGGGAAGATATGAAAAAAATTATTGGTACAATTTTGATTGGACTTGTTGTTTTTTCTCTGGCAGGATGTAAAAAAGAAAAAAATGACAGCATGGTAAAGGAAATCAAAAAGCCTGTGGTAATCAGTTTACCTGAAAAAACAGAAAGGCTTTGTGATTTAACTCAAAAGTATGGTTTTAAATTCGGTGTGTGCATCAATTACCCTCAGGTAAGTAATACCGGTTATTTAAAACTCATTTCGGATGATTACAACACAATCACAGCAACAAACGAATTCAAGGCTTACTCTCTGGCAAAGCAGTATCCTTCTATCGAAAACAAAAAATTAACAATGGATTATACCCAGGCTGATGCAATTGCAAAAAAAGCACAGGAATTGGGAATCGGTATCCGCGGACACGCACTTGTTTGGGATGCTTATATGCCCGACTGGTATTTCCGCGAAGGCTTTAATAACGGAGCAGATTTTGTAGATGCAAAAACAATGAAAGAACGCCTCCGCTACTATATTACAGAAGTAATTACACACTTTGAAACAAACTTTCCTGGTGTTGTTTACTGCTGGGATGTTGTAAACGAAGCTGTTGCAGATTCTCCAAACGACGCTTTTGAAGGAAATGAATTTCTTTGCAGAAAAACACGCGACGGAAAACCAAACCTTTTTGCACAGGTGCTCGGTCAGGATTATGTAAAGCTTGCTTTCCAGTATGCACGTGAAGCTGTAAATAAAGTAAATCCTGATATCAAGCTTTATTACAACGATTACAATACCTTCCAGCCTGCAAAACGCGACAACATTATTAAAATGGTTCAGTATTTGAATAAAAAAGACTGGCTCTGCGACGGAGTTGGTATGCAGGGATATATCGGTGGTTTTGGTACACAGGGCGGCTGTATGAATCCTAACGACATCAACCTTATTCGTGCCGCAATCTTAAAATACGGGGAGCTTGATGTAGAAGTTCAGCTTACAGAAGTTGCAGTAAGAAACTACAAAGACGATGATGAAACAATGGAACGCCATGCAAAATTCTACGGGGAATTATTTAATATGCTTAAACAAATAAACACCCCGGAAAGCTCACCATTTAAGGCAATTACAATCTGGGGTGTTTGTGATAAACCTGGAATGAGCAAAACATCTTATGATTACAAGATGAATGGCCCGTTCTGTGGTCTTTACGGAGAATACGGCAATATTAAACAATCATACGCCGAAGTCTACAACATATTAAAAAATTAGAACAACGGTTTTGTAATTTCAAATCCGTCTGCAAAAGGACCCGCGATTGGAGCGCTTGTTCTCTTTACACCAATAAAGTCGGTGTCGAAGGTAATAGGTGTTCCGTCCGGGTTCTCATATTTTTCTTCAGGCTCAAATGCCATCATGATATCATCTGTGTGCATGAGCTTGCATCTCTTTCTTGGAAGGAATTCATAAAGATTTGTTTTTAAGAAAATCTTTCCATCCTTTTCTTCATAACCGATTGTTACCTTATCGCCCTTACAGATAATGGCATCCTTTTCTTTTTTCATAGGTTTTGCGCCGTTAAAGTACACATTTCCTTCAGCCCATACAGGAAGCTCTGTGTAATAACGGTCTGTAGTCTGAGAACCCATTCCGCAATAGCCTTCGAAAAGCTTTTCCCATTCTTTAAAAGTTGGATATTTATCGTATTTAAAGGTTCCGGCAATAATATTTCCGTCATCCCAGTCGTTCTTGTCTTTTTCGCACTGAATCATTCCTGCTTTTAAGAAAGGACGCATTTTCTGCTGGATAAAAATATTATTGTAGAATTTACAGTCGCCGTGAAGAATTGTCATAAATCCTGCAACTTCTGTTCTGTGAGGCATGTGATATGGAGTAAAACGAGGACATGGTTTATGTGGAGCACCATTGTTTACGCCCTTTCCAACAGCACAGATACCGCCTGCAATAATGTTATGAACCATTGCAACACCCTGAGTTGCAAGCTTTACTGCCTTATCAGAAAGGAAGATGTTGTTGTCCAAAAGTGTTGGTCCGTGTGAAACTTCGATGAATAAATCTTCTGCACATCCGCCGGCACTTTCCTTATTCTGATTGTATTCCTTTGGAAGAACATTGTCGTGGAAGAAATTCTGTGTTACGCGTGTTCCCTGTGCCTGCCAGTCGAGCCACATTCCGCGAGTACAGTGGTGAATATGATTCCTTCTGAAAATACAGTCGATTGCGGCATGCATTTTAATTCCACCGATTTCTGCTCCGGCAAGATTCTGCTTGTTGTTGATATGGTGAATGTGATTGTCTTCTATAATAGAGAATACTCCGCCAAGATGACCTACAATTCCAGTCTGTCCGCAGTCGTGGATGTTGCAGCGGCGAACAATGTGAGAACCGATTCTTTCCTTTGTCCAACCTTCTGCCTGTGCCTGGCATATACAGTCTCTTTCTGTCTGAGTTCCGTCTTTAAACTTCCATTTGAGCCATTTGTTGTCGTTATTAGGCTGACAGTATTTTCCCAAAGATATTCCCGAACACTTTGATTCAAAAACATCGCAGTCTTCGATAATCCAGCCCTTAGACCAGTGAGGACCAATCATTCCTTCCTGATAAGCTGTTGGTGGCGCCCACTGAGTTGCAGCCTTTGAAACACGGAAGCCTTTTAAAGTGATATATCCCTTTCCTTCTTCTTCCGGATAAAAGCATGCTCTTCTTACACTGATTTCTACTACTTCCTTGTTTGGATCCTTTCCCTGAAAATTTGCAAAGAAAACAGTTTCGTCGGTTTTTTTATCCTGCTCTGTGTACCACACATATTTTGTAAATTCCTGATCCCATGAAGGAACATAAATTTCAGGATTCTGAACATCAAATTTTTTCTGAACCTCATACATTGATTTTCCGTTTAAGAAAACATCTCCTGTATGAGCAACCATGTAAGCAATGAACCAGTCTCCGCTTACCAAAGTTGTAAAAGGATTGTATTTTCCAAAAACTTTGTTTGAAACGCGCGCAGTATAAACATCACCGGAAACCTTAGTCCAGTTTTTAATCTGTTCTGCACCGGTAATATGAGCGGCAAGAGGTTTTTCGGACCGATAAGTAATACGTTTTTTTTCAGTTCCCCCGTTTTTTGGATTTACCCATTCACGATAAATTCCTGGGGCAACAATAACTTCATCTCCAGGTTCAGCAATCTTAGCTGCTGATTGAATTTTTTTAAAAGGCTTTTCTTTTGAACCGTCCCCTACAGATGTGGCAGACGCATTTACATAATATTTCATAAGTCCTCCAACATTAATTTACCATGAGTTTTAAAAAAAAGTATTAAAAAAATGCAATAAAGTTGGATATTTTCGTCAAATTATTCATACAAATTCTTTATAGAAATTAACAATTTACAAAACTTGCAAAAATGTACTATAAATCTATGGATATGAATAAGAAAAACAGAGGTGCCCTTCCAATGCTCCAGCTTACTTTTCCGCTGGCAATGGAACAGATTTTCAGGGTTTTAGTTTCTACAGCCGATACTCTCATGCTCAGTGGTTACGACAACAGTGCCGCAGCCGGAGTTGCAGTTACAGCTCAGTATGTTTTCTTTTTAAATTTGATTTTTTCTGTCATCGCAACAGGATGTTCAATTGTTCTTTCGCAGTACATCGGAGCGCAAAAGCATAAGGAAGAATTAAATCACATTGCACAGGCCAGCGCGGTGATGATGGTTTTGATTTCCATTGTTTTAACGGTTGCCGTTATTTTTGGAACAGGCCCGATTTTAAGCCTCTACGATCTTGAACCGGACGTTCGCTCTTCTGCTACAACTTATTTTGTTATCTTTGGCGGCATCTGCTGCTTCTTTAACGCATTCAGTCTTTTGCAGGGTTCAATTTTAAGAACCTACGGATATACAAAAGAAGCGATGATTACTTCGATTGTAGCAAACATCATCAACGTTTTGGGAAATGCAATTTCTATTTACGGATGGTTCGGTCTTCCTGTAACAGGTGTTGCCGGTGTTGCATGGTCTTCCGGTATTTCTATGATAGTTTCGTTCTTTATGTTCATCTATTATATTAAACGCCGTAGGGATGTTCAGTTCAGCCTCAAAAAGATTTTAAATGTTCCGATTCAAAGCTACAGAAAGGTTTTATCTGTTGGTATTCCAACTGCCGGCGAAAGTCTTTCTTACAACATCAGCCAGATTTTAATTATGAAGATGATTACAGGGCTTGGAACAAACGCTATTGCCGCACAAAACTACACTCAGACAGTAATGAGATTTGTTTTTGCCATTGCAATTTCAATCGGAAACGCTACACAGATAAAAGCCGGCTACCTTGTGGGTTCAAAACAAAGCGATGTAGCCTATAAAAAGGTTATTAAATATCAGCTCATTGCTACAGCTTGCTCTACTTCCCTTGTTATTCTTGCAAACATCTTTAAAAATCCGATTATCAGCCTCTTCCCGAATATTCCAGAGCTCAGAGAATACATGAAGATTCTTTTTACCTGCAGTATTTATATAGAAATCGGACGAACACTGAACCTTGTATACGTTGGTGCTTTAAAAGGTGCCGGCGACATCAAGTTCCCTGTTTTCTACGGAATCTTTTCTATGTGGGGCATAATGGTTTTAGGAAGCTGGATTTTTGGCATTAAGCTTGGCTTTGGTCTTGCAGCCTTCTATTTGAGCATTGGTACCGACGAAACAACCCGCGGAATCGTAATGTTATTCAGATGGAAAAGTAAAAGATGGAAAAAACACGCTTTAGTATAGTATAATAAAATAATAAAACGCTTTAGGGAGTGTCTATGATTAAAGAACTATCCGGCCAGATTAACAAATATTTTATTGGAAAGGAAGAAATTGTAAAAAATGTCCTTATTTGTCTTTTGTCAGGAGGTCACGTTCTTTTAGAAGATGTTCCCGGCGTTGGAAAAACAACTTTAGCAAAAACCCTTTCAAAATCAATTGACTCAAGCTTTGGACGCATCCAGTTTACTCCGGATACACTTCCGGGTGATATTCTTGGTGTAAATGTTTACAATGCAAAAAAGCAGGAATTTGAATATAAAGAAGGAATCATTTCAAACCAGCTCATCCTTGCAGACGAAATAAACCGCACTTCTCCAAAAACACAGTCGGCACTTTTAGAAGCAATGGCAGAGGGCCAGACAACAATAGACGGAGTGGTTCATAAGCTCCCCGACCCTTTTATGGTAATTGCAACTCAAAACCCGATTGAATTTATGGGAACCTATCCTCTACCTGAAGCACAGTTAGACCGTTTTATGATGAAGCTTTCCATCGGATATCCTGGAGAAGAAAGTGAAATACAGATGGCGCAGAACTTCGCAGACGGCCTTAGTATAGAAGATATAAAACCTGTCTGCACAACAAAAGACATTATTAAGGCCAAAAAAGACGTAGAAAAAATTCATATTTCAAACGAACTCATTGCTTATGCAAGAAGCATAATCGACTATACAAGAAACGAAGAAAAAATCAGCCTTGGGGCAAGTCCACGTGCACTTTTAAATCTTATAAGGGCATCTCAGGCACTTGCTTACATAAACCAGAGGGATTTTGTAAAGCCTGATGATATAAAGGAAGTTGCTGTAAATGTTCTTCATCACAGGGTTATGCTTTCTTCCGAGGCAAAAATTTCCAGGGAAAATGTGGATGAGCTTTTATTGTGGCTCATTGGTAAAGCAGACGTGCCAACCGAAAAATGAGAAGAAACCGATTATTCGTTTTAGCACTCTGGATTCTCTCCCTTGTAGGAATAAGTATTTCGGGCGGTCCTGTTACATACGGATTTTTTTATGCAGTAACCTTAATCCCGATTATTTCCCTCATTAATATTGCAGCCGTAGTTTCCCAGTACAGAATACATCAGACTCTGGAAGGAAAATATTTTACAAGCAACGAGCCCATCCCTTTTAATTTTACGCTGCAGAACGAAACCTTTTTTACCTTTCCAAGCCTCCGTTTAAAATTTTACACAACCTTTTCCACAGTAAACGATTTTGACGACACAAAGGAATTTGAAATTCTTCCCGACACAGGTATTAAAAAAAGAACAACCTTGGTTTGTAAATATCGCGGAGTATATGAGGTTGGCTACAAGCAGCTGGAAGTTCGCGACTGCTTTCATCTTTTTTGCATAAAGATAAAAAACCCTGAAACACTTAAGGTAAACATCCGGCCAAAGCTTTTTGATTTAGACAGTTTAAAAACACTTTCCATTTCTAAGCTTTCCAAGGCTTCTTCCTATAATTTTTCTGAATACCCTGATGTTTTAACCCGCGAATACCAGGAGGGCGACAGTCCAAAACTCATAAACTGGAAGCAGAGTGCAAGACAGCAAAAGCTCATGGTCCGCTCAATGATTGGAGACATTCAGCAGTCTGTAAGTATAATTTTGGGCTCGCAGAGGGATTCCATGGACAATAAGGTTTTTCTTCCCCTCGAAAATAAACTTCTGGAAATTGCTCTGGCTTTAACAAATCACTGTCTTAAAAAAAGCACACCGGTAAATATTTTTTATAAGCAGGATGAGCTTCATTCTTACTTTGTACAGGACTCAATTTCGTTCCAGAGCTTTTATGATGAGCTTTCCATAATGCAGTTTTCTACAGGCTACCAGAATGACGACACAATATATCTTCTTTCCGAAAACCCTGCCCTCTTTAATTCAAAGCTCGTAATCTTTATTCTTCCAAAATGGACTGTGGCAGACCAGGTCCTTATGGAAAAATTACAGAAATACAACATCGGCACAAAAGCCTACATCGTTTGCGATTCACAAAGCGACTATACACAAATACCGCAGTCCCAGATTGATTTAACCTTACTTACAAGCGGGGCAAAGCTGGAGGAAGAGTTATGATCGACACCCTCTACCTCCTCCTTTACACTCTTCCTCTCTCAATCGCTTTTATGACCTTTGAATGCACCGGTATAGAACTCGCTTCCCCAACCTTCGCAACCTTCATTCTGTCGGTCTTTATTCCTTCGTGCCTCATCATTTTTAAAAAAGGAAACACCGCGTTTAAAATTTCCTGCGTAGTAATCCTTGTTTTATTAATCGCACGCTTTTTATTCAGCCTGCTTCCAAACGGAAATCCTGATTTTATCCTTTCCAACATGAAGTACATCTGGATTTCCCTTCTTTCCCTTTTTGCATTCGGCTTAGGCCTTTTGATGATCCGCTTCCGTGCCTTTAGAATCATTACAGCCGTGGGATTAATCGCATATTTAATCACAATGCTTTCGTTAAATCTTTTGGTAAATGCTTCGGGAATTGCTTTTATGTTTTTCCAGTGCACCGTTATCCTTGCAGAAGAAGCCCAGCTCCTCTGGAAAAAAGAAGGCTACACAGATCACAAAAAACACCTTGTTTATACTTCACCGTTTTTACTGGCAGGACTTTTTCTTGCCCTCATTTTAAAAGCCCCGAACGACCCTTACAGCTGGAATCTTGTAAAAAAAGTGTACACATATTTTAAATCCGGCGGCTCAAAGCTTACACAATTACTTTTTTACGATAAAACAGACGACTTTGAAGATAACCTTATCGATTTAAAAAACATAGACGAAATAAGTAATTATGCTCCAAATGATTCAGTTGATATTATTGAATTAAAGAACGGCTATAACGGAGAGCGCGTAATTTATCTGGACGGAAAAATTTATGACTCCCCGGATAAGGATTTTTATACAGAGGCAGTTGGTCTTGATGTGCTTGAAACCCTTAGTGCAGCAATTCAGTACAGGGAAGGTCATCCTCAGGATATTTTAAAATCAGTTATTCTGGATTTAAAGTTTAAAATGTATAAAACTGGATACGTGTTCAGCCCGTTAAAAACCCTTTCCATAAAACCTTTTGATAAAAAGATTAAATACAGCGCAACAGGCGGCCAGATTCTCTTTGATAAAAAACGCGGCTACGACACCCACTATCAGATTGAATACTTTATGATGAACACAAGACACCCCGAATTCCGTAAATTTGCATGCCGTGAATACGAAGAACGCCCCGAAATCTGGGAGCGTCTTTTACAAACCTATCACCTTGAAAATAACCCCGACTACTCTTTTGAAAAATATCTTGAGCACAAAAAAAAGATTTACGAAACCTACACCCAGACAGAAAATATCCCCGAACGAATTACAAAGCTTATTTCCGACGAGCTTACAAAATATAACCTTTCTCTAGAAAAAGGCCAGTTCCTGTTAGACAGAAAACGCACCTACGACAAATTAAAGCTTTTGGAAGCCTGCCTTTGGGAAACTCC
This sequence comes from Treponema sp., assembly GCA_017962965.1. Lineage (GTDB taxonomy): Bacteria > Spirochaetota > Spirochaetia > Treponematales > Treponemataceae > Treponema_D. The sequence continues at coordinate 19,849 of JAGCUI010000029.1, forward strand.
GGTAGAAAAAACAGGCTATCATCCGGCAGTTCTTTTTAAAATGCTTGCACGTTCTCAAGGAGTTCCAACCCGTCTTGTTCAGGGCTTTGTTGTTCCGGTTAAAGACCGCACCCAGATGATGATTAATTCAAATATGATTCATATCTGGCCCGAAGCATACATCGAAAACATCGGCTGGATTCCTTTTGAACCTTCTGGCGGCTTTGTTTACGGCTCAGGCTGGAGCTTATTTGATGACCCGGGCGGCTACACTTACGAAATCCCTGATGAATATTTTCCCGAAGTTGAAGCCCTTCCAAAAGAAGATTATGTTCCTCTTTCAAAACCGCAGGAAAGTAAAAAGATTTACTGGTCTATTATTGGCGGCCTTCTTTTAATTATCATTCTTTCTATTGTGCTTATTATCCCGATTAGTCTTTTGGTAATTCATTCAAAATACCAGAATGCCGAAATGCCTGATAAAATACGAATTTTGAGTAAACGCAATTTAAAAATCCTTCATCTTTTGAACTTTAATATGAACGAAGGAGAAACTTTAACAGAGTTTGCAATCCGCGTACAAAAGGCAATTGAAAATTCGGATGACTGCTTTTTATTCATTCAAAATTACGAATATCTTCTTTACTCAGACAAGCCTGTAAACCAGAAAATGATTGATGAATGTAAAAAATCAACCACTGCCTTATTAAAGCTTTTAAAAAATGAAAAAGGGCGCCTTTACTTTATTTACTTTCTGCGCAGTTTTTAGTAATTTTAAAGTATGATTTTCATGCAGAATTTTCTCGTAATATTATTTTTATTCTCTGTTGGAAGTTTTTTCGGCTGGATTCTGGAACTTTTGTTCCGCCGCTTTCTTTCTAAAAATAATCCCGAACGAAAATGGATTAACCCGGGGTTTTTAGTTGGTCCGTGCCTTCCTCTTTACGGTTTTTCATTAATAGTTTTGTATCTTCTTTCTAAAATAGATCTCTGGTTCATAGAAAATCCTATTGTAAAACAGATTTCCCTCTTTGTAGTAATGTCCATCTGTATTACATTTTTGGAATTTATTGCAGGGCTCATCTTTATTAAGGGGATGAAAATCAAGCTCTGGGATTATTCAGACTGTTTTGGAAACATTAAAGGCATTATCTGTCCGCAGTTTTCTTTTTACTGGATTGTTTTAAGCGCCCTTTATTATTTTTTAATTAATCCAAGAATCATTTCGTGGGTATTCTGGTTTACAAATCACCTGGTCTTTTCATTCTTTACAGGCGTTTACTACGGAATTTTAATAATTGATATCATCTATTCTTTCCAGCTTGTTTCTAAAGTAAAGAAATTCGCAAAGGAAAACCAGATGATTATTATCATGGAAAAATTCAAGCAGAACATCAGAAAGATAAACGAAGAGCAAAAGCAGAAGATTCACTTCCTCTTTTCTTTACGAAGCGACAAGGAAAACCTTACAGAACTTTTGAAAAAGTATCTTGAACGCTTTAAAAAGTAGATTTTTGCCCTTTTTTTCTTAAAAACCCTCATTCTTCCTCATTTTTTATACAATTATTGAATTGAATTTGTATATTTATTATTTTTTTGGCACGCTAGAATAAAGCCAGGATTTGAGATTATGAATAAATTTCATTTTAAATTTAAAGACCAGACTCTGAACATGACAGAGGGAAATCCTCTTAAACTCATTCTCATTTTTTCCATTCCAATGCTCGTTGGAAATATCTTTCAGCAGGCTTATAACCTTGCAGACGCCGTAATTGTAGGTGAATATCTTGGAAGTGATCCTTTTGCAGCCATTAACGCAACAGCTTCAATTACATTTTTCTTTTTTGCACTCTGTAACGGCTTTGGCTCCGGCGGTGGAATTATAACCTCCCAATTTTTTGGAGAAAAGAACGATAAAAAAATCCGTAACTGTATTATAAACGTGGGCTACATCATGTTTGTTCTTCCTTTGCTCATAGGCCTTCTTTCTTTTATACTTGCAGGTCCCTTTCTCACAGCACTCGGTACTCCAAAAAGCATCCTGGATACTGCAACCTCATATCTTAAAATTAACAGCGTAGGAATCATCTTTATTTCCTTATATAACTACATCTCTTCTATTTTGCGCGCCCTTGGAGATTCAAAATCACCTTTGTTCTTCTTAGTTTTTGCAACAATTTTGAACATCATCCTGGATTTAATCTTTATTCTTGTTTTTAAGATGGGAGTTATAGGAGCCGGAATTGCAACAATTATTTCCCAGTTTGTTTCAGGCTTTCTTTGTTTTGCATACGCTTTAAAAGCAAACCCTTATTTTAAATTTACAAAGAATGATTTTGCCGTTAATCCTGATATGATTAAAAAATGCCTCAAGCTCGGCTTTCCTCTTTCGTTACAGTTTTCGATGATTGCAGTTTCCTGCATGGCATTACAGAAGGTTGTAAACGGATACGGCCCTCTTGCTGTTGCTACCTTTGGTGCTACAAGTAAACTCGAACAGATTATCCATCAGCCTTACCAGACAATTGCCGCAGCTCTTTCTACCTTTGCAGGCCAGAACTTTGGAGCAAAAAAATATCAGAGAATTATAAAAGGCTATCACCGCTGCCTCTGGATTATGGCGATTTTTACCCTCATTATGATTCCAATCATCCAGCTTTTTGGAAAAAACCTTATTTTTGTTGATAACCCTATTGTAAAAATAGACGGAGCCAAGGCTTTAAGAATTTCAAGTTATTTTTATATCTGGCTTGGATTAATTTATGTTGTTCGTGGAGTACTTTCTGGAATTGGGGATTCCTTTTTCGCGCTTTTAAATGGTATAATAGAGGTAATCGGAAGATTCACTGTGCCATTCCTTCTTACAAACATTGAAACAATCGGGTACTGGGGTATCTGGTGGTCTGTAGGAATTGTATGGTTCTTAAGTGGTTCAACCGCATGGCTTCGTTATAAATTTATGAAGCGTGCACTCCTAAAAAAACAGGACGAACAGACACAACAATGAAAAACTATGTCTTTTTTGAAAAAGATATAATTCTAAAAGAAGATGACTCTTTACCAGATCTTTCTGACCTTGATAACCTAAAAACAAGCCAGTCAATTTCAGGATTCTATAATGAAAAAGCTCTGGATTTTCAGGTGATGGGTCTTTCCTCATTAAATGAACTTCCAAAAGGATTAAAAAACCGCCCCTTACGCGAATATTTTGCATGCCACTCAGAAGAAGAAAATTACATTGCTTCCCGTGCAAAGGCCCTTTTAGGCTGGTTTAATTCAAATAAATTCTGTTCTGCCTGCGGTGCCCCTCTTTCAAAGCATCAAACTTTAACAGCTCTCGAGTGTACATCCTGTAAAAAAATACATTTTCCTCGCGTAGAACCTTGCATTATTGTTCTTGTTCAAAAAGAAGATAAAATTCTTTTGGCACGCCACACCTACAGAAACCAGGATATTTATGCCTGCCTTGCTGGATTTATAGAAAGCGGAGAATCTGCAGAGCATGCCGTTCACAGAGAGGTTTTTGAAGAAACCGGATTAAAGATTAAAAACGTAAAATACAGAGGAAGTCAGGGCTGGCCTTTCCCAGATCAGCTCATGCTTGGATTTACTGCCGAATACGAAAGCGGAGACCTTGTTTTACAGCCGGAAGAGATTGCAGAAGCAAAATGGTTCGACAGAAATAACTGCCCCGCAAGTCCAAAACCGGGTTCAATTGCCTATAAGCTTATTCATAACGAGATTTAAATGAAAGAAGAATCAAATATTACAAAAGGAATATTTTTTCTCATCTCCTCGGCCTTCTTTTTTGCACTCATGGCAGTATTTGTTAAGCTTGCAGGAGACATCCATTTTGTACAAAAAGCTTTTTTCAGAAACGCAGTAGCCTTTATTATTGCCTTAAGCGGAACAATTCGTGATTACAAAAAAAACGGAAAGGAAGCAATTATAATTCCAAAGGGCTCCATGCTCTATCTTTTTTTACGTGCCATTGCAGGTTCAGTTGGTGTATTCGGAAACTTTTATGCCATAGACCGCATTGTTTTAGCCGATGCTACAATCTTAAATAAAATGGCGCCCTTTTTTACAATCCTTTTCTGCTTCCTCTTCCTTCACGAAAAAATAAGAACTATTCCTTTAATCTGCATCATCATTGCGTTTACAGGTTCCATCCTGATTGTAAAACCTTCGTTTAATTTTGTACAAATGCTTCCAACCCTTGCAGCCTTTATGGGTGGAGTAGGTGCCGGACTCGCCTATGCCAGCATACGAAAATTAAGCTACTTAAAATGCAACGGAAAAATCATCATTTTGTTTTTCTCCGCGTTCTCCATGCTGCTTTCCGTCCCCTACATGATTATGAGCTTTAATCCAATGTCTTTATTCCAGACAATGATGCTCCTTTGTGCCGGTGGATGTGCAGCAGGAGGCCAGTTCAGTGTAACAGCAGCTTATTATCACGCACCTGCAAATAAAATCTCTATTTACGATTATTCCCAGGTTATCTTTTCTGCCATGTTCGGGCTCTTCTTCTTTGGACAGATTCCGGATTATTTAAGCCTCATCGGTTATGTAATCATTATTACCATGGCAATCATCAACTTTATTTATTCGCAGCACAAAAACAAACAGGAAATGCACAATCACGACTTGCTGCCCGAAGAAGCATACTAAAGATAAGGAAATTCCTTGTTTCTCAAATAAAAGAATATACATTATAATTTTGTAAAACGTTTAACGAGTGAGGACAAAATGAGTACAAATAAACTCGAACTTTCAGGAAAAACATCAAAAAAAATCACACCGGACATGGTTGGTTTATTTTTCGAAGACATTAACTTTGCAGCAGACGGAGGTCTTTATGCAGAGATGATTGAAAACCGTTCTTTTGAAGCCGTAAAAAGCTGCGGTGAAAATCACAACTATGTTTTGCAGGAAGATAATCTTTATGCATGGGCTTCTACAGATAAGCAGCCAAAGAATCTTATCATCAGCTTTAATCAGCCGGTGAGCCAGAATAATCCTCACTACCTTCGTTTTATTGCAAAAAAAGCAGGCGAAGGTTTTTCAAACAAAGCATACGACGGAATTTCCCTTAAAAAAGGAATGAAATATAAGCTCAGTTTTTATGCGCGCGAGGTTGATTATCCAAAGGGAAACATTACAGCCTTAATCACAAAAAAAGGAACAACCTACGCCAAAACAGAAATCACTTTTAAAAATGCAGTAAAGCGTCCTAAAGAATGGATGGATACAATCAAGGTTACCTGCGACACAATGGACTGGGCAAAATACGAAGCAGTGATTGAAGCAAAAAAAGATGTTCAGAATGCATTGTTCGAGCTTCATCTTACAAAACCGGGAACAGTTGAATTTGATTTGATTTCTTTAATCCCGGAAGATGCAGTTGCAGGTGTTTTCAGAAAGGATTTATTCGAAGCATTAAAGGGAATTAATCCGGCCTTCCTGCGCTTCCCAGGCGGATGTATTGTTGAAGGAACAAGTATTATGCGCCGCTACCAGTGGAAAAACACAGTAGGAGATTTAAAGGACAGAAAAATTAATACATGTCTCTGGGCTGTTCAGGGCGGAAACACAATCGGTGAATACGAAATGCAGGACTGCCACTACATGCAGAGCTACGGAATCGGTTTTTATGAATACTTTCTTTTGTGCGAGCTTTTGTCGGGCAAAAAACGTGTTTGTAAGCCTCTGCCGGTTTTAAACATTGGTGTTGCATGCCAGTTCCGTTCCTACGAAACTGTTCCTGTTGATTCTCCCGAATTCCAGGAATATATTCAGGATGCCCTTGATTTAATTGAATTTGCAAACGGACCTGTTACTTCAAAATGGGGAAGCCTTAGAGCAAAGATGGGCCATCCTAAGAGCTTTAATCTTGAGCTTTTGGCCATTGGAAACGAACAGTGGGAAAGCGGTGCTGTAGATCTTGCTCCACGCTACATCGCATTTGAAAAAGCAATCCACAAAAAATATCCAAAGATTAAGTGCCTTGGAACTGCAGGTCCTTTCATTAATCATCCGCTTCATACTTCGGCATGGAATTTTTACCGCACAAACATCAAAAAGAACAAGGCATTTACTTACGCTGTTGATGAACACTACTACGTTGCTCCAAAATGGCTTTATGACAATGTAACTCTTTACGATAATTATCCTCGCGACATAAAGGTTTTTGCAGGTGAATATGCAGCACACGACGATAACCTTTCTAACTCTGTAGAAGGCGCTGTAGCAGAAGCTGCAATGATGACCGGTATGGAAAAAAACGGTGACCTTGTTGAGTTTGCGTCTTATGCACCATTATTCAACCGCATCGGTCATTCGCAGTGGACTCCGGATTTAATCTGGTTCGATGCGGATAAGGTTGTTCTTACCCCGAGTTATTATGTACAAAAGATTTTCTCGGATTATGCAGGATGCGAAGCGCTGGAATTAAACGGACAGGAAAAGGCTTTAAGAAAGAACGGTCTTTATGTTTCGGCTGTTAAAAACGGCTCAAAAACTATTATTAAGATTGTAAACGGTTCCGACCAGGCTCAGACTTTAGAGCTTACAGATACAAACGGAAAACCCGTTACTAAAAAGGCAGAAATTGTAACTTTGCAGGCAGCAAACGGAAAAGCCAAAAAGGTTGTTCCTACAAACGCCGTAGACACAAGTGCCGGAAACAAAGTCTTAAAAGGTGGAATTATGAGCAATCTCCAGGTTTGCAAAAAACGCGCCCCTGAAGAAGCAGCCCTTATTTCACAATCTAAAACTCTCTCCGGCACCGTAGAACTTACTGCAAAGAGCGTAATGGTTGTTATTCTCTAAAAAAAAGAATTAAAACATTCCTCCAAACAACTGAGCAATTAAATCTGCACAGCCTGTTTTCTGGAGGTTATCCATAAGTGCTGTAAGATCAAGATAGTTCATAAAATTCTGTGAAAGTGAATTAACATCTTCGATGATTTCTACATCTTTTGTTGGGATGTTGATTCCATCAGATTTAGAAATTTCAGTTGTATAATTTCCTGTAATAAATTCTTTGTCTGCAATAGTAACCAAAATGTCTGCCTGAGACTGTTTTATAGAAGCACTCTTAACATCAAAAACCATCTTCATTACAGAAAAATATGGGAATACAGCATCCATTTCCGGATTAAAATTACCAAGAACAATTTTTCCGATATTCTTTTCAAAGTCAAAGCCTTCAAAACCAAAAGACATGATATCTTTGCCATCATAACTTACAACAAATTCACCGTCAAAAATTGTGTCTGAAGTATTTCCGTTTCCGTTTACAGAAATTGAGTCACCGTCTAAATAAACACTTAAATTACATGAGAAAATATTTTTTTCGGGAATAAGATAGAAATTTCCAGAAATAAGGTCTTCAAATACAAAAGACATTCCTGTTAGTTTATCTTCAGAATTGATAGAAATGGTATATAAACAATCAGGAATCTCACTTGCATCGATTTCTTTTACTTCTTCAATAATTCCATCAATATTCTGAACCATTTCCTCATTATTAAAATCAGCAAGTTCTGAACCGACAAATTTTTCTAATACTTCCAAAGCTGCCTGTACATCCTTAAGAAGCTTTTTGTCTTTTTTAACATCGCTTAAGAATTCAATTAAGAAGTTCTTCATTGTCTGGCCATCTAAAGTCCAATCAAAGGCTGTCTGACCATATTTATCATTTATGAAAGTAACTTTTGAATCAGCATTTACTAAGATATCAACATATTTTGTGGCTGTTGAAAGATATCTTGATCCTGTAGAACCAAGCAATTCCATGTAGAAATCTACAAGGTCATACATTTTTGTAAATGTGTCTAAATCAAGCCCCTGCTTTGCGGCATCATTTAAAATAAATCCTTTTGTAAGAACACCAGGTGCTTCAACATACATTTTGTTGTTATTAAGACGTACATCAACAGTTGCAAGTTCAACATCGTTTAAACCCAAACGATAAAGCAAGCCCGAAGCGTTCTTTTTTCTTCCAACACTAGTAGTTATACCAATAGATTTTACTGAATCAAGTTCAATACCAGCCATTGGATTTACAATAGAATAAAATGTTGGTGTAAAATTAAGTTTGATATTTGAAGTTGTTTTAAAGTTCTTAAAATCTACATCTTTAAAAACCTTTGCAAACTGATCAGAAAATTCTTTAGAAGTTTCACTCAATCCGTTTTTCAAAACACCATTCAAATATGTCTGTGGTGTAGTTTTGTCGATTGCTACTTTAGAAGGACCCTTCTTTGCAAAAAGCACAATCAACACTGCGATAACTGCTACAGCAATAATAGAACCTGCAATAGCAAAAACCTTTTTCAAATTTTTCATTTTCATCTCCTGAATTTTTTATGATACGTCATAATAACGGTTACATTCTTTTATGTCCATAACCACGAGTTTTTAAAAAACCCAAAAATGACCACATCAAAAATCCAAGAGTGATATAAATTACTTCGTAAAATAAATATTCTGTCTGATTAATTCCTTTTAAATAATAAAAAAGCGGAAGAAGTGAAGAAATAATCTGAGTCTTATTAAACTCTATAAAAACCGGACTGAAAAATACACAGGCCAAAATTACAAGCGGAAGAATTATTCCAAGATTGCGTGCGTTTTTAAAAATGAGCCTCAAAACATTTACAAACACAGTAACAGATATTAAAAAAAGGACCAGAGAAACAAATTCCCGTAAAGCGCTGGTGCCGATTCCGCACGCATAAATAGTAATAAAAATCAAAACACAAGGCAAAATAAGAGACGTAATATAGTAAAAAAAGTTTCTTACTCCCTTATGTTTTACAATCCATAAGACAAAAACACCCTCTTCTTCATCCCTTATAAAACAAAAGCTTACGGCAAAGGCACAAACCAAAATCCATATTGCAAGCATGCCCCGTAACGGAAGAAAAACAATCCCCTTTTTCTGCTCATACGCTCCGCCATCCCCCCCGGCGCTCAATTTAAAAAGCTCCACTGTAGGTATATTTTTATTAAACTCTTCTAAAAAGGCGCTCGGCTCTGTTCCGCCCGTTCTTCCACTAAATTTTTCCTCTATATATAGTTCGCTCAAAAGCGGAGATAAAACTTCCATCAGCCTTGAAAACATAACCTCGCGCAAAAGCATGTGAGAAACGTTGTTTTCAAGCACAGTGATTTTTATTTTCTGTTGAACATCCTTTTTGTGAATAAGCTCTTTAATGCTCTGCCGGAGATTCTTTGGAATATACCAGATTTCATCTATGCTCTGGTTTTTAAGCTCACCCTCTGCCTCCTCCATTACATCAAAAAAAACAAATTTAAAATTATTTTCTTTTTGTAAAAGACTATTATAAAACCTCTGAGCCTCGCTATCTGCTCCTTCCTCCAGAACAAGACCGATTGTAAAAAGCTGGCCGCTATTTAAACTAAGATTTTTAAAACCTGCAATAATAAAAATAAGCAAAACCAAAATCAAAGCCATTCCGGGTTTTTTAAACATGCGTTTTAATAAATAAAAATATTTTTTCATTTATCTTTGCCTCCCCTTGAGCCTTGAATATCGCACTCCCACAGTAAGAAGTAAAAATAAAACTGAATACAAAACAATAAACCAGCCGCATGCATTTTCTAAAAATCCCTTTCCTGCCGTAAAAACACCTTCGCCATTTATAACCTTTACCGCATACGAAAAGCTTACCCCCGTAGGAAGCGCATCTCCAAAAGCCCGCATCCCTAAAGGCAAAAAGTTTTTAGGATAAAAATAGCCAGAAACATAAGCCCCGCCAAAAATCAAAACAAAGGCTGTCATAACCTTTGGAATAGTTCCACTTACTGCTTCAAAAATAAAAAAGCCTGCAAGAGTAAATAAAAAGAGGGCCGGAATCAGCTTTATAGTAAAAACAAAAAATTCCCTTGCCTGATGAGCCCCGAATTCTTCTATATTAAAAAGCCCCAGTGCAAAAAAGATTAAAATAAAAAGTACAAAAATAAAGTAAAGAACAAGATTTAACACAAAAACAGCAATAATTTCGGATAAAACCTGCTTAAAAGCACCCGTTCCGTTTACAAAAACCATCTTTTTAAATGCTAACGGACTTTTTGTCTGGTACTCCAAACTAACGAACGTTAGTAAGAATGAGTAAAGAAGCAAAAATGCACAAATATAATAAGCTATAAAACTAAGCCCTGTATTAGAGCCAAGTTCCTTTACTTCAGAAATGCTGCTTCTTCTTACCAAAACCTTTAAATAAGTTTCAAAAAGATTATCTACGTGGTAATTCTGCTCTCTGTAACTTACTCGGTTTTTTTCCATAAAATCCATCAAAGTAAAAAGACCTGCTTCTGTGTGAATAATTATATTAGAAGCAAGGTTTCCTACCTCTTCCATCACAACGCCTGTAATCCCTTTAAGCCCGGATTTTACATGAACTTCTATGCTGCTGTTGTTTTTAAAATAATATAGGGAGTCGAAAAACTCAGGAGGAATTACAGCATAGCCCGAAATCTTTCCTTCCTCTAAATTCTTTTCTGCTTCTTTTTCATCCTTATATTCCTGGATATCTAAAACATATCTTGTGTCGTCCATAGTTTTTAAAAAAGACATTCCAAGCTTTAAAAAAATATTTGAATTTGAGCCCACAACACCAACAGAAAATCTATATTTACCTTGAGTTAAATTTGATTTTTTTGTAACAGCCCACGCTGTAATCAAAATAAAAAGCGAAAAACAAAGGCTTACAATTACAGCATTTTTAAAAAGAGTTTTTATTCTTTTAAATTGTAAAAAAAGATAGGAAAACGCCTTCATCCTCATCCCCAGATTTCTTTAGAAAGCTTTTGTATGTTTCCGTCGTATTTATATTCCTGAGCAAGGCCGTCTTTTATAATGTAACAGATATCCGTAAGCTCAATTTCCTGAACCTCGTGTGTTACAACAAAAACTGTCCCGCCTTCCTTTGTAAATTCTTTTAAATAATCATAAATCTTTTGCTTGCATTCAAGATCCAAAGAAGCCGTTGGTTCATCAAGTAATAAAATCTTTGGGAAATTATGAATGGCACAGCCCAAGGAAAGACGCTTTTTCATTCCGCCCGACATTTTATTCACAGATACTTTTAAAAAATCATTAATTCCAAGCATGTGTAAAAAACCGTCCTTTAATGATTTTTCAAGCTCATCTTTTTTATACCAGAAATTCAAATTGTCAAAAGCCGTAAGCTCATCTATTAAAGCAAGCTCCTGGGGAACATAGGCCACAATTTTATTACGAAGCGTTGTATCTTTTAATAAATCTTTTGAATCAAAAAGAAAAGAACCTGAATTACAGGGAACTAAACCAAATAAAATAGAAAGAAGAGTTGATTTTCCGCATCCGTTCTGTCCCAAAATACCAACTATTTTTCCGTCCGAAACCTTAATCGAAAAATCCTTTAATACTGCTTTTTTCCCATAACTTTTACATATTTTTTGAATTTCTATCATATTCAAAATAATGCACTATTTTGCAGTTTCCTTCAATTTCTTTTTATTTAAATACATGTCTTTGTCTGCGCGTGAAAAGGTATCCTGTAAAAGCATATCCTTATTATAGTCGTAATCTGCAAGTCCGCTTGCAATAACAACCGCATCAGTCTTTTTATTATTAATGTTACTCTTTTTTCTTAAGGCTGTAAGAATTGATTTTCTGTCAAAGTAATCTGCACCAATTAAAATTACGGCAAATTCATCACCACCAATTCTATAAACAGGACTGTGGCTAAAGAAAGAACAAATCATCCGGCTGGCTTCACACAAAAGCTGATCTCCTGCCTCATGCCCGAATTTATCATTCATCTTTTTAAGATTATTTACGTCAAAAACACAGATTGAAAACGGATTCATAACTCCGCCCGAAATTTCTGAATTCATAATCTCTTCGGCCTTTTCAAATGCAAGACGATTTTTTACGCCTGTAAGACCGTCTGTATTTGCCATTTCAGAGGCAGCCCTGAGCTTATCTGTATATTCTTTTTCCTTATCAACCTGACTTGTAATATTCTGAATTGCAAAAATATAATGATTAGAATCCTTTTCCAGAGCCGGAACAACATTCATCTGAAAAAATACCGGCTTTTTATTTAAAATAACCCTGTAACGGATTGAAAGTGTTTTTCTCTTTTTTAAGTCCGGAAGGATTGTTTCTTTATTCATAAACTCTATGAGCTTAGCCCGGTCTGTTACATAAACAACCTTTGGAATATTTTCTATTGTGTCGTCAAAAAAGTCGTCGCCTTCGTGCTGGATTTTAAAGCCCGAAAAATTTTCACTTGCAATATATTCTTTGTATTTAAATGTATCGATGTTCACATAATAAACGCTTTCATAGTCGCGGCAAAGAGCATGCATAATTCCGGTGTATGTTGTAATACTGTTTTTTGCCTTTACAAGCTCTTCCTTACTAACTTCAACCTTTTTCCGCAGTTGAACAAAATCCGTTATATTCTGATAGATCCCTTCTATTCTGACTCCCGATGTATAACTTTTATCAAGGGTACCGGATACACGAATATTTTTAAGATCTTTTTTACTTGTGTGGCTTATATATTCAAATTCTACAAGCTTACCCTTTTTCATTTTGTTGATGGCTTTTTGTATTTTTTCGTGGTAAGCCTTGTCTATGCTTTTAAACCAGATGTCGTACAATTCTTCGGGAGAATACTTTTTACCCTTAACTCCAAGATAATTCTCCATTACCTCGTCGCCAGACATCTTTGGGTGAGAATTTTCCTTTATTTCAATTGTCCATAAACCTGTTTTGGTTTTTTTAAGTACTTCCCTGCTAAGCTGATTCTTCTTTACTTCATCCATCATAAGTAATTATAACCTATTATCCGTGATTTACAAATAAACTTTTATTCAGCCATAACTTTTTCAATATCTTCTCCGCCGCATAATTTTCCGTCCTTATCGCGACTGAACCGGCTCATAAATTTCCATGCGTGTTCACAAGTGTGTTCCCTGCAATCATGACCCTGTCCGCTTATGCTGGCAAAGATGTTGTAAATTTTACCTTGCTGATTTTTAAATAGATTCATTGTTAAAGTTGCATCCCGGCTTTCGTCGTAAGATTTATAAATTATATCCCCGTCGATTCCCCAGATTTTATTTTTCCAGTTTTCCTTTTCTTCAAGCTTAACATTGTATTCTGCTGTTGCCCTGTTGAGTTTTAAAGCCCACGCCATTCTGTTCAAACATTTCTGCTCCTGGAAAGGAAGCTCTGGAAGAGGTGTGATTTCTCCTCCGGCATAAAAAATCGGAACTGCTTCTGTCTCATTGATTTTTTTATTAACCTTCTGAAAATACACGTTCTCGCCAATATCAACCGTTGCATCCATTGGAGCTGCAGCCGCTATACTCAAAGGATATTCCTGAATCAAATCCCAGGTTTTTATTCCGCCCATAGAAAAGCCTGTGGAATAAATTCGGCTTTCGTCTACAGGATATTTTTCTTTTAAAATTTTGATTAATTCCTGCATTTCTGTGGCCGTACTGTCTAAATGATTTTCCACCGTTACAAGTAAAAATCCATGCTTATTACAGATTTTTGCCCAGCCTGCCATTGTCGTATAAAAAAAGCAGCTGTCTCCGCCACCATGAAAGCCCAGTACCAAAGGAACCTTTCCCTTATCAAAAATCCCTTTGTGGTAAAAAGCAAAATATCCGATGTTGTGTTTTTTAGTTCCCTTGTCTTTTCCATTATTGTCGCTGGAAGTTTCTACCTCTGCCACACACGGTTCTCTAATAAGTCCTTCTTTTTCCAAATCAGGATCTAAATTAAGAGGCCCTGTCATTCGTCTGAATTTTTTTGCAAAGCCGTAATAATCTTCACTAATTTCTGATTTTTCCTTAATAAGACAATAAGAACATTTATCTTTTATATAAGTCTGGATTTCATCACTATTGTTATAGCCGATTACAGGAATATCATCACAGTCAATTTTTGGTTTTACACTAAGCTTTTCAAGCGCAACAGTTACAGGGGCAATATCAGTTTTTCCCCAAAGCCCGTCTCCTTCAAAATGATTTATACAGTTCTGAGCAAGATAGTCTGCACCCTTTTCATAGCCGTAAAGAAAGGTTCTGAAAATTGCACCTCGGATATAATAACCGTCTATTGTATTTGTAAAACGGTTGAAATTTCTTACACAGCCGTTTTCATATAATTCATGAATCTTTGAATTAGAAATAATTTCTCTAAAAATATCTTTTGAAGCAGTGCTCCAGTCTCTGCTTTTTGGAGTGATAAAAACAACGCTCGAAGCAAAGTCAGAGGCAACCTTTACAAATTCCTTTTCTTTTGCAAAATCAAGTTTTTCAGCATCTGTCATTTCTGGATCTAAAAAAAGTAAAAAATATGGAGCTATAAAACCGTAGTTTAAAATTTCTGATTTAAGTTCTTTTTTTGCAGGCGGAACATACACTGTTGCCTTAAAAGTATTAAACTCGTGGCTCCAGATTACACCCTGATCAAACTCTTTAAATTCGGGTAACTTTTCCATAAAAATCCTCTTTTTCAGCTTGGTTAAACGTTTTACATACCTAGTATAAACCGAATTTGAGCAAAATCCATAATATTTTTTTCTTATTTTATAGGATTGTTATACTTTTTAATGAAATTTTTATGTTAATTCAAAGCTTTTAGCATTATATTATTCTTAAATTACAATTTGGAGTAAAACATGAAAGATTATATTAAAGGTGCAAATCCTTACATGCCGCTTTGGGAACATGTTCCAGACGGAGAACCTCGCGTATTTGAATACAAAGGAAAAAAACGCGTATACCTTTACGGCTCGCACGATACTTTAAAAACTGAATACTGCGGAACAGATCAGGTTGTATGGAGTGCCCCTGTTGAAGATTTAACTAACTGGAAATGTCACGGTGTTTGCTACGAATCTACAGACGGTTCAATTTTATATGCCCCGGACGTTGTTCAAAAGGGAGATACCTTCTATCTTTTTGCCGCAGAAAAGAAGGGGTCTTGCATTGTTGTTGCAACAAGTAAAAATCCTGCAGGTCCTTTTAAAAATCCTGTTAAGACAGAAATCGGCTTTGACCCTGGCGTTTTAGTTGATGACGATGGCCGTGTTTATGTTTACTGGGGCTTTTGTAAGCAGTACTGTGCAGAATTAAACGACGACATGGTAAGCCTTAAAAAAGAAACAATCAAAGAAAACATAATTAAACACACAATTGCACAGTGGTCACCGGATGACGGCCAGGAAGATCCTGAAGATGCATTCTTTGAAGCTTCTTCTCCACGTAAGGTGCTTGGAAAATACGTTTACATCTATTCAAAACGCTATTACACACACCAGCCGCAGCTTGGAGTTTATGAAGAGTGTAACGGCTTTTTGTCGTACAAATATTCAGACCAGCCTCTTGGAGAATACAAAGCAGGCGGAGACATCAGTTTAAATGGCGGAGAACTTTTAACAAACCCGGACGGAACTAAAGCAATGAGTTACCGCTGGGGAAATAACCACGGAAGCATTATCAATGTAGAAGGACAATGGTATGTTTTCTATCACCGCCAGACAGGAACAGACGAATATTCACGCCAGGCCATGCTTGAACCTGTAGACGTTGCCCTTGATAAAAACGGCCGCCTCTTTATTGGAAAAATCACTTATAAGGACGGAGAACCAGTTAAGAGTGAACCTGTAGAAATGACTTCGCAGGGTGCCCAAATAAACGGCCTTGATGCAAGAAAGATTATCTCTGCAGGATATGCCTGCCACATTTACGGCGGAAAAAAAGGAGGAGCAAATGGTGGAGCAGGTGGTGCTTACATCAAACCAGTTTACGAAAAGAAAGACAGAATTTCTGCACCAATCGTAGATATTACAGATAAGCTTTCTGTTGGTTTCCGTTACCTCCAGTTTGGAACAAAATCTCCTTCTTTGGTAACAATAAACGTAACTGCAAAAGAAAACTTTACTGTAAATGTACGCGTTGATGATTACAAAGGAAAAATAATTTCTCAGATTAAGGTTTCTAAAGGGAATTTAACAGCCAGTGCCCCGGTAACTTCGGGAGTTATTGGAAAAAGAGCTGTTTATTTTGAATTTGTTTCAGATTCAAAGGAAATTATTGCAGATTTTGACAATTTTACTTTTGACTAAGGCTCAAGTTTTAAAAGCTCAGAAAAGTCAGAAATTTTTGCAAAATAATCTTCGGATTCCGGCTTACCAAAACCGTAGGATGCCCAGATAAAAGGAACGCCCGCTTTTTTACAGGCTTCGTAATCACCCTGGGTATCTCCCACATAGGCCGGTTTTTGAAGATTATTTCTTTTAACCACAAGCGCTATATTTTCATCCTTTCCAAGTCTTGTGTCTCCAAAGCATTCATAATCAGTTATATATTTTTCAATCTTATTTTTCTTCATTACAAGCTCGATATAACCTGTCTGGCAGTTACTAACGATAAAAACCGGTATTTTTTTAGAAAGCTTTTTTATTGTTTTTACAACGTTGGGATATGTTAATTTTTCTTTATTTTCTTCAAGCTCTTTTTGTTCCCCGATGCAGCAAAGCTTTAAAAGCTCATCCTTTTGTTCCTGGCTAAGACTCGGAAAAAGATTATCTGCAATAATATTCATGGGTTTTCCAAACTGAGTTTTTAAAATATCTGCGGTAACTGTTTTAAGATTCGGGAAATGTTCTTTAATCTGAGCATTCCATGCCGTGGCTACAACCTCTGTTGTATTCCATAAAGTTCCGTCTATATCCAAAATCAAACTGTCAAAAGTCATATAACCTCTTATTTAAGTAAATACAAAGCTCTGTCCAAAGCAAAATCAGGATTAATTTCATCATCAGGAACAAGCATTCTTTCGTTTTTTCTTGAAACATCCGGTCTTATAAACTGCTTGTGAGAAAGTGTTCCGGTAATTCCCGAATTTGGAAAACTGAAATAAATATTGTCTCCGTAAGCACAAGGCATATTAGCACTAGGCTCTCCAACAATTCGTCCTAACTTTCCGTCGCGAACATAAACTGCAAGCATTGTAGCAGAGCTGAAGGTATATCTGTCTGTTAAAACAATTAAATCAATTTTTGGATTCTTCTTAGCTTTCTTTACCGAGCCCTTGTGATAATAATGTCCCGAAGTCTTTTTATATCCGTTTTGAGCTGCTGCCTTTGGAGAATATCTTAAATACATTGAATATTCAGGCACCTTCATTCCAAGAATCTTTAAAAGCTTTTCACAGGTTCTTGAATCACCGCCGGGATTTCCGCGTACATCAATAATAACCTTATTCATGCCTTTTTTAATGCATGCTTTTAAATCATTACACACCTGTTTAAAAACTTCATCATCATCACAAAGATTGAAATCTACGATTACAGCATTTTCCTTTTGGTAAACCCTTGATTTTTCATACTCAGTATTTGTATTTAAAAGCATTGTAAACTTATATTCACTACCATCTTCTGTTTTTAAAAGAACATAATTAAGAGGAACATTTTTTTTGCACAATTTTAAAACTTCAAGATTTACAGAATACTGTTCGTAGGCTCTTTTTTGCGCCATAGGATTTTCCATAGGATAAAGATTATTAATCATGTTAAAAATATTTTCCACAGGAATTCCATCTATTGTTTTTACAGGAGATTTTGCATGCTCATAATACAAAAAACCGTTGTCATATTTTAAATCTACAGAAAAAAAGGTTGTCTGATTCCATAAAAGTCGTGTATGTCCGTCCTGGAAAAAATTCAAAAAACCTGCACAGTCCATAAAAAGCTCCTGAACTGTCATCGCTTTATCTGTGGCTTTTATAAAAGAACGTTTTGTTTCTTCGTAAGCGCTTTTATCTTCTACAAGGTCAAAATACGGATGAACTGATTCTACATATTCAATAATCTTATCCCTGTCCACCATTACCTGATCTTTTGTCAAAAGCTCGTTCAAATCAAGCATCTGGCCAATGTCTGTTTTTAGTTCAAAATTTGAAGGAAAACTATTTAAAAAACAAAATAAGGTGATAAGACCTGCAATAACCAAACTTAAAACAACAGATGAAATTATGATTATCTTTTTTTTCATTTTACTCTCCGCTTATTTTATGAACAATTCTGCAATAAACACAACTACACAGCACAAAGAAGCAACCGGTAAAAGTCCTGCTCCAAAGAATGCTGCTATAATACCTGCCGCAAGAGCAATAATTCCTGCAATAGGAGAATTTGTTGCTTCTATAATTGCAGGGAAAGTCATTACAGAAAGAGTTACATAAGGAACATAATACAAAAATGATTTTATAAATTTATTTTTAATAGGTTTACGGATTAAAGTAAGAGGCACAACCCTGATTAAATAAGTAACAATGAACGCTGTTAAAATTGCAAGGTAATTATATAAAGTCATTATTCAGCCTCCTCTACCGGTTTACAAAGAGCAAGAATAGAAGAAATCAAAACTGTAAGAATGATAGTTCTGTTTCCGCTCGAAATCTCTTTTACATAAGGAAGCTTTGCACATATATAACTTAAAACAAAGCTCACGATAACACCAACTAAAATAGCGCGGTTTTTCTTTGCAGGAGGTACGATGATTGCAATAAACATTCCGTACAAGGCAACAGAAAGAGCACTAACAACATTCGGTGGTAAAAGATTTCCGGCAATAATTCCCAAAGAAGTTCCAATACACCACAAAGGAATCGAAATACAGATTGCTCCGTAATTATAAGCGGGTTCTACATAGCCGTCCCGGGCAACAGTAATTCCAAAAATTTCGTCTGTAATTCCAAAACCAACTAAAAGGCGCGGTAAAAGACCTGTTTTTTCATCAAAACGCTGGGAAAGAGCACAGCTCATTAAAAGATAACGTGCATTAATTACAAAGGTGATAAGCGCAATTTCTACATATAAAGAATGTGCCTGGATTTCTTTAAATAAAGCATATTCTCCGGCAGAGGCAACGTTTAAAAGGCTTGCCAAAAATCCCTGAAAAGCATTAAGGCCGGCATTCCTTGCTACAATTCCCAAAGAAAAAGCCACAGCAAAATAACCAAGCCCAATAGGAAGCCCGTCCCTCACACCTTCAAAAAAAACTTTTCGTTTCATTTTATTTTTGTTCCGTTTTTTTATTATTCTTCTATATTTTTGCAGAATTCAAAATGATTTCCGTCGTATTTTTTACTTACATACATAGCTCTGTCTGCCATCTGATAATAATCATCAAAGGATTTTGTTTCAATCTCTGTACAAAGAACTACGCCAAGGCTCACAGAAATTTTCTTTTCGCCCATTTCCGGAATCTGAATGTCATCAATACTTTCAAAAAAACGCTGGATACAAAGCTTGGCATCCTTTTCTTCTGTAATACCTACAGCAAATACCGCAAATTCATCGCCGCCAAGACGCATTATAATATCCCTGTCGCGGAAGGTCTTTCTAAGGCTTTCTGCAATTCTGATGATTACGCGGTCTCCAACAACATGGCCGTAGTTATCGTTAATAGATTTAAATTTATCTGCATCAAGAATTCCAAACATTCCGGTTTTTCCGGTAGAAAGAAGATATTCAATTTTACGCTCGCCGCTTCCACGGTTATTAATTCCTGTAAGGGCGTCTGTTTCGGAAAGGATAACTAAATCCTGTTCCATTTTTTTGTTCTTAGTAATATCTGCAAATGAAGTTAAGATTACCTTGCTTCCGTTGGAAAGATGTGTGAGCTTTGATTCAGCAATATAGTGAATAGGATTTCCATTTATATCTGTAACCGAGAACTGGAACGCATACTTTCCGCCGTTCATCTTGATTTTATGAAGCTTGGATCTTATTTCATCTTTATTTTCAGATTCTGTCTTTAAGAAAATATCATCAATGCTTGTAACATTTTCCGGAGTTGAAAAACCAAAAATCTTTGCAGCAGTTTCGTTAATCATCAAAATTTCATTCTGCATGTCTGTGGCAAGCATACCGTTACTCTGCATTCTGAGCATTTCACCAAAAATTTCATTCTGATTTTTTAAAGCTCTCTTTAATTTTTCCTGATATTCAACTTCCCTCTTTTTATCCTTATCAATTACTCTTACACCAAAAATTGCCGATTCAAGCTTTCCGTCATCGTCATCCTTTAAGCGAAACCACATAGCACGGCACCAGCCTTCATCCTTGGAAAGAAAATCCTTACTAATAGCATTCGACCCTTCAAGACGCTGCGCAACAGAAGACTTATTTGCAAAAATCAACATTTCTTCCAGGTATTCCGGTGTTACAAATCTCTTAAGCATCTCGGGGAAAATCATTCTCGGGTCAGAAATCTGATTTATCGAATTTTCATAAAGCTCTGTTCCCTTAATTTTAGAAGGAGCCCCGCCTTTCATATTAAAAACCAAAAGAATAATAAACTGATTCGCAACCGTACTCAAAACAAGCTCATTTGTTTCAAGCTTTAAAAGATTTTCTGCCTCGTGAGAATGAATCAAAAGCTTTTCTTTTTCCCTTGAAGTATTGAAAATATAAACCGCAAAGGCCGAAATCATAAATCCAAGAGCTGCAAAAGGTCCGTCGTTTAAGAAATATTCTAAAAGTGTAAATGCAATAATTGTAATTGTATAAAGAGAAAGAATCAGATAATTATGCTTAAGTTCTTTGTCCTCAGTTTCAATTGCCAGAACAACCAGCTGAATAACAGTAAATGCATAATATAAAACCGGAATTAAAAGAATCAGAATTCTATGAGGGCCCGGATAAATTACAAGGTTTCTTTCTATTCTGTAAAGAATCGGATTCCAGATATTTACAAGAAGAAGAATAAAGTTTACAAAAAACGGAATCAAATAAACAAAGTTTAAGATTTTATTTTTTCTTGAATAATTGCCCGAATAAATCTGAACATAAAAAAACCACTGATACGGAGCAAGTGCCAAAAGTGTGTATGTGATTAAAGTAAGGGTTTTAAAAGTTTCAACCTTAACTGCAAACTGATGCGAGGCCATGGAACCCCAGAACGCATCTGACAGACAGAAAAAGGTTGTGATAGTAATAAATCTTATAAATGCTTTATCCTTGATTTTTGTGTTGCCTTTAAAAAAAGGATGTATTTTTACCCTGTACAAGATAACCTGGAGAATAAAGATACAAATAAAATCAATTAAAGAATAAAGTATATCAACCATAAGCCTATGTCTTAAGCAAAATCCCTATAATTTTAAAAGCTTTGCCGCATTATCATAAAGAATTGCCTGTTTTTCCTCTGCATTCAAATCAAGCTGATTAAAACGAGAAAGTTCATCCTCATGATCCCACATTGGAAAATCAGATCCAAACAGGAATTGTTCAACACCGTGCTTTTTAATCATTGCGTTGGCCTTTTCCAGAGGAAGCTTCCACAAAGAGCTTGAAGTATCAAAATAAACCTTTTGACCAACAAGGTACTCCAAAGAAGCGTCCCACTCTGTATAACCGCCAAAATGTGCAGCAATTACAGTTAAATTGGGATGTTTTTCTAATACATTTCTTATTCTTTTTGGACCAGAATAATCATATCTGCAGTCTCCGGCGTGCACTAAAACAGGAAGCTTCAAATCTGCCATAACCTCATAAACATCATCCATTTTAGGACAGTCAATCTGAAATTTCTGAAAGTCAGGATGAAGCTTGATTCCGCGAAGACCAAGAGAAACAACTCTTTTTAATTCATCTTCAAAATTATTGTAGTCCGGATGCATTGTTCCAAAGCCAATAAATTCCGGATGCTCGTCTTTTGCAGCGGCTATAAAATCGTTTATTGATTCAACCTGCATTGGTTTTGTAGCTGTAGAATGAACAATATATTTTACAACACCAATCTTTGCACCGCTTTCCAAAAGTTCTTCACACTTTCCGTTATAAACCATTGGAGCACTGTAAAAGTCGCTGATTGCCTTTGTTGCCTTTTCCGCTATCTTTTCGGGATAAATATGTGCATGAAAATCTATAATCATGCGCTTATTATAGCAAATTCTATTAATCTTGTGAAACAAGTTGTTGAGAATTCCCATATATTGAAATAAAATAGAAGAATAATACTTTTGGAGAATTGCTATGAATCTATTTGCACTTTACATGGTTTTTTTTGGAGCATCTACCGTAATCGGTGTTCCAATTCTTTCATCATTCCAAACCATTCAGGTAAAAGGAGATACCTTAGGTCAGTGGCTTGCTCACATTGATACAACAATTATTCCGGCAGCATCAGCCTTTGTTGTAATTTCCATAATTGTTTACTTTGTTATGCGCCCTTTAATGGAGCTCATCAAAGAAGCACAGGTTAGGGATTTAACAAAAGAAGAAGTTATAAAAGCACACAAAATTTTAAAACGAGTTAATACAATTTCTTCTTTTTCTATATTTATTGGATATTTTGCCGGAAACGGTGCTTCAATTTTTGTAAACTACCTCATGGGCCATATCGACTACACAATTTATGATTACTGTACTATCTTTGTATTAATTCTTCTTTATGCCTTAATCGCTGTTGAATACGCAGTAAACTGTTTTAATGCTATGGCACGTAAGCAGCTCACAAAGCTCCGCATTCATTCTACAGAAGGCATCAAAACAAAACGTTTTACCCTTTCTCTTGGTAAAACCATTACAATCGTAGGATGCTTTGTTGGATGGCATGTTTACTGCTCAGGATACGGTACTCAGAGAAACGGCTGGGATCAGATTACATTCCTTCGCTATGCAACACAGGCTCTTGGTCAGAGTATTACTCTTTCCATCCCGCTCTGTTTTATGATTTTAAGCCAGCTCAGAAAGCGATTCTATCTTACAATCAATCAGATTCACGCTCTTAGAAAAGAAGGAGACCTTGCAACACGACTCGATATCGGTACTTTCGATGACTTTGGTCTTGTAATGTCCGAAGTAAACTCCCTCATGGATTCTTTAAAGAATTCGCTTTTGAATCTTAAAAATGAAAATATTCGTGTAGATACAGGTGCAAAAGATTTGTTCAACGTTTCTGAAAATTCAGCAGCCGGAATCAACCAGATTATTTCTACATTCCAGAACATGAGCCAGGAAAACGAAGAAAAAGATAAGCTTTTGGAATATGTTCAGAATAACATCAATAAATTGAATGAAGATGCCCTTAAAATCAGTGCTTCAATGCAGAGTCAGGCTCAGGCCGAAGAAAAGAACGCTGAATCAATCAACGAAATGGTAAACAATATTACTTCTATTCAGGAATTGATTGATAAGGCAACCCAGCTTTCCAACGCACTTTCTGAAACATCAAATGCAGGTACAGTTGAAGTTTCTAAAACTCAACAGCTCATCGAAGGTATTACAGAAAAGTCTCACCGCATGAACGAAGTAATTCAGGTTATTTCAAAGATTGCAACCCAGACAAACCTTCTTGCTATGAACGCCGCAATCGAAGCGTCGCACGCGGGCGAAGCCGGAAAAGGTTTCTCGGTTGTTGCAGACGAAATCCGAAAGCTTTCCATCTCTACACAAAAATCTGCACAGGACATCGGCGACCTTATTTCCGAAGTTACCGAATCTATCGAAGAAGGCTCACAGAGTATGAAGGATACATCCAAAGCCTTTGAACAGATTAAAGACGGAATTACAGAACAGTCCCTCGTTGTTGATAACATCTCTACCACAATGGCAGAACAGTCTTCGGGAGCAACAGAAGTTCTTACAACTACCAACCAGATTTCACAGCAGATTAAAGAAGTTAATGAACTCATCCAGAATCAGGCTTCTTATACTCAGGAAATCAAGCGCGGTATTGGTGATGTAGTAGATCTTTCTTTACAGGTAAACAATGCAATGCGCGAATCTCAGAACGTAATCCGCGATTTCTCAGGCTCAATCCAGACAGTACGGGAAAAAGCAGCCGAAAACCAGAATTCGGTTATTACAATTACAGACGAGTTACAGAAATTTACGCTTTAGAAAAAAAATAAACACAGATTAAATCTGATATTTATCTACGGTCTCCTGGATTCGGCTTTGAACCAAAGTTGCAATTTCAAGAGACCGCATGTTTTTAAAGTCCTTAGGATAAAGAGGTTTAAGATAGTGAACCTGAATTACATAAGGCTTTGGCATTTTCTTATCAAAAACATGATTTGAATTGATGAGTGCTACCGGTAAAATAATTGCGTTTGCCTTTAAAGGACTTTTAAACGAACCGCCGGAAAAAGGAAGAAGCTGTTTACAGTCATCCTCGTAGCGTCCTTCCGGGAAAATCATATAGTTAATTTTGTTCTTTAATTCTTCTGTAAGCTGATTTACAGCCACCATCATGGATTTCATATCATTCTTTAAAAGCGCAATTGAATTAACAAGCTTACACATTTCGCGGATAAAATGACGGCGAGCAGCAAAACCATCAACAATTACACCAAGCTTCTGTGGAAAACTCTTCCACAAAACAATTGCATCAAATTTTTCCTGGTGATTTGCACAAACAAAAAGACCTTTTTCATTCGGAATATTTTCTTTACCATGAACTTCAATTGCAAGATCACATTTTTTCATAAAATAATCTACAATTTTCATGCCGTATGCATAGGTTTCCTCACGTGTATACTTTTTTGGATGCCTGCACATATACACCATCTTTGGATAATATCTGATTATGGTTTTTAAGTTCTTAAGAATTGCTAATCTCAAAATCCTTGAATGATTATTACGCTTCATGATGTAAATATTTTAACAAAATTTGATATTTTTTTCAAATAATGAACTGTTTTAACTCTTTTCTTTAAGCTTTTTACGCTCTTCCAGGTAGTAAAACACTAAAATTACCACCATATAAATCAAAATATCAACAAAATCAAAGGTTCCAAAGCGTTTGTCTATGAGCTGGCCAAGTTCAATTGCAAGGCTGATTATAGCCACAACCGCAAACTTTACGCGCCCCTGTATGATTGTAAAAAAGGTAAGACAGAAGGAAAGGATAAAAAGAAAGTTAATTAAATAACTCTGGATATATAAATAAAAAGGAACCTTGCTAAAGTACTCGTAAAATCCGCCCTGTACCTGTCTATAAACATTGAACAGATTTGTCTGAGAAAGGTTCCTTAAAACAAAAATTCTTGATACATCATGGAATAACCCGTAAAGGATTGCACCAATCACAAAATAGATTATTCCAATCAGTATTCTTTTTTTATATACCATCAAAAATCATTGTAACAGATTTTTTTTATCTGCTCAAAAGATTATTAAGGCTTTTTACAAATGCAGCAGGTTCTTTAAGCTCGGCACCGGCAATTAAAAGGGCCTGATCCAAAAGAACTTCCGAAACATCTGCAATAAGTGCTTCATCGCTTGAATCCTTGATTTTTGCAAGAATTGGATGGTCTCCGTTTACTTCAAGGATTGGCTTTAATTCTGGTCCCGGCTGTCCCATTGCCTTCATCATCTGAATCATCTGGTAGCTTGGATCGTTTTCATCCACAACAATACAAGATGCACTTTCGCCACTCAATGTTTTAGAAAGCTTAACTTCCTTAACCTTTTCGCCAAGAGCCTTTTTAATCTTTTCTACAACAGGCTTGAATGCTTCTTCCTTCTTTTTTGCTTCTTCCTTGTCGCCAACCAAGTCTTCATCGGCACCGGAACGGTTAACGGCTTTAAGTTCAAATTCATTTTTATACTTAGCAAAGCCAGGGATTACGATATCATCAATATCATCATCCATAATAAGAACTTCAAAACCTTTGTCTGTGTATGCTTTAACCAAAGGATTTGCCCTTAAGTTCTTTTCGTCGCTTCCACTAATGTAGAAAATTGATTTTTGATCAGGTTTCATTCTCAAAACATACTGAGCAAAGCTTGTGTAGTTTCCGTCTCCTGTTCCGCTTGCATCTGTTGATTTAAAACGAACGATTTCTGCAATTTCATCTCTGTTTGCATAATCTCCGTACAAGCCTTCCTTCATAGGACGGTTAAAGTTCTTTACGAATTTGTTCCATTTTTCAATAGCCTTCTTTTCGTCTTCGCTTCTCTTTGCTTCTTCTGTCTGTTTAGCCTTATCTGCAGCTTCTCCCATCTTTTTAAATTCGCTCAAAAGCTTTTTAACACTTGAAGAACGAATATTTTCAAGGATTCTGTTCTGCTGTAAGATTTCACGGCTTACGTTCAAAGGTAAATCTTCTGAATCAATAATACCGCGCACAAAACGAAGGTATGCAGGAAGAAGCTCTCTGTCGTCATCTGTAATAAATACGCGTTTTACATAAAGTTTTACACCGCTCTTGTAATCAGCCTGGTACATATCAAAAGGAGCAGTCTGTGGAATGTAGAACAAAGTTGTATATTCCTGAGTTCCTTCTGCATGTGTGTGAACATAATGGAGTGGATCCTGTCCGTCGTGCCCAAATGTTTTATAGAATTCGTTGTAATCTGCTTCTTTAAGCTCACTCTTTGGTCTCTTCCACAAGGCAGATGCACTGTTTACCTGGTCAACTTTATTTTCGCTGCCAGTTTCTTTTCCCTTGTCGTCATATTTTTTCTGTTCATAGTGAAGATAAATAGGGAAAGCAATATGGTCCGAATATTTTTTAATGAGCTCTTCAATCTTCCATCTTGAAGCAAATTCCTTTGATTCGTCGTTCAAGTGCATTACGATTGCAGAACCGCTTAATTCCTTGTTGTTAAAGCCGTATTTTTTAGCCATCTCTGAATCAGGCGCAGTTTCTTCTATATCATAAGAATTTGTTCCGTCGCTCGACCAGTGCCAGATTTTTCCGTCTCCGGCAGCCTTTCTTGTAAATACATCAATTTTTTTAGCGGCCATGAATGCAGAATAAAAACCTACACCAAACTGACCAATAAGATTTGAATCTTTAGAAGCATCCTTACTAAGCTGAGCCACAAATGCCTTTGTTCCCGAACGTGCGATTGTACCAAGGTTGTTGTTCAAATCGTCTTCATTCATACCAATTCCGGAATCCTGAACTGTAAGCAAAGATTCTTTTTCGTCAAATTGGATGTCGATTCTAGGATCAAATTTGATTGATTTAAAAGCATCATCCGAAACAGTAAGATACTTTAATTTATCCAGCGCATCCGAGGCGTTAGAAACAATTTCACGAAGAAATATGTCTTTATTTGAATAAAGAGAATGAATTAATAATTGAAGAAGTTGATTAACTTCAGTCTGAAATTCATGTTTTGCCATGTGTAAGCCTCTATTTTTTGATTTTATTTTAAAGATAATAAAAAAACTTGCCTTTCGGCAAGTTTTTTTACGAATCATTTATCTATTTTTTATTTAGTCGTCGTTTTCCGGGAACATGGCTTCGATTTCTTTTTTGTATAATTCGTTAATACGGAAGCGCATGATTTCCTGTTTTGCAGAAAGTTCAACACCAACTTCAAAATCTTTTGTAATGAGAGTAAATTTATTAATTCTTTCGAACATCTTAAAGCCAGTCTTTGAATTAATTAAATTGCTGATTTCTGTTTCATAAAGCTTCTGGATAACTTCTGACTGCAAAAGATTTTCGTATGTGTCGTACTGAATACCGTTTTCTTCGGCATAAGATTTAACATCATCTTCGCTAACAAGAATAAGGGCTGCAAGATAACGTTTATCCTGACCAAGAACAACTGCTTTTTTAATAAAGCGGCTTTCTTCGAGCTTCATTTCGATTGGGAGAGGTTCAAGATTTTCTCCGCCACGAAGAACGATTGTATCCTTAATACGTCCCTTAATCTGAAGCTCATTGTGAATTGTCATAATTGCAAGGTCACCAGTATCAAGCCAGCCTTCTGAATTGATTGCCTTTTCTGTTAAATCCGGGCGATTGTAATAACCTTTCATAACAGTAGGACCTTTAACCTGTAAAACACCTTCTTTACAGCGGCCAAGAACAAAGCCATCTGTAGGATCAACAATACGTGCTTCGATTCCGCGGATAGGAGAACCGATTGTACGGAAAATTGGAGCGGCAATAGGACGAACTGCAACAATAGGAGCTGTTTCTGTTAATCCATAACCTTCTACAAGCTTAACACCAATTGCCCAGAAGAATTCATCAATTTTTGGAGGGAATGCACCACCACCAGCAACACCGGCTCTAAAGTTTTTACCAAGCATTGCCTTAATCTTACGGAATACAAGTAAATCACCAAGCCAGTAAAGAGGCCATAAACATAACCATGGAATAAAGAACAATACCCACCAAAGCGGTGCACAATATGCAGAATAACATGCATTCTGTTTAAACATCTTTCTGTGCATTCTTTTAAGAACAGTTGCAACACCAACAAAGAAGTTAAACAAATCATTTACAATACCGCCGGTTTTACGCATCTTACGTGTAATTCCGTCATAAACTGCTTCGAATACACGAGGAACAGCAGGTAAAACAGTAGGATTCATTTTTTTCATATCTGCCAGAAGAATTGAACCGATTGGCTTTGAATAACAGATTGATCCGGCCTGACAGAAAACAACATATTCAACTTCGCGTTCAAATACGTGCCAGATTGGAAGTACTACAAGACCAATATCACCAGGGTTCAAATAAATACGCTCAGGAATTTCATCAAGCTGGGCAAGGAAGTTTTTATGAGAAAGAACTACACCCTTTGGAGTACCAGTTGTACCGGAAGTAAAGATGATTGTAGCAGTATCTTCACTAGTTCCTTTTTCGAGCTCTTCTTCTACAACACCCTTATTTTCAATTCTCCACTTCTGACCTTCTTTAATAAGGTTCTGGAAATATAAAAGTTCAACTTTATTATCCTTTGCAGCCTTTTTAACTTCATCCTTAATTTCTGATTCGCCTTCAAAAGAAATGATTCTCTGTACAAAAGGAAGTTTATCTTTAATAGAAAGGATTTTATTTACCTGTGAATTGTTTTCTGCAATTACAGTTTTACATTCTGCAATAGAAAGGATTTTTTCAAGGTCTACGATAGTAGCATCACAACCACGTGGAACATCAATTGCACCAATGGCCATAATACCAATATCTGCATGCTGCCATTCAGCGCGGTTATCGGAAATAAGACCAATGTGATCTCCTCTTTTTATTCCAAGACTCAATAAAGCTGCACCAAAATCAAGAGCAAGAGAAAACATTGTTCTGTAAGTAATAGGTTCAAATTCGCCGTTGTTTACTCTTTTATACTGGGCATTAATTTCAGGGTATTTTTCGCTAACCCCTTTAATCATTTTAGGTACTGTAATAGTTGAATCAAATACCATAATTGTTCTCCGTAAAAATGAATGACATTTTTTAAAATTTTGTAAAGTATAAAATAGTATATACGGAATTTTTACCGTTGTAAAGTCAAAAAAACCTTGTAAAATAAGTACATGGGGGCATTAAACTAACGCCTGTTAGTTTCCGATAATTTAAATATGAGTAGAAAAAATATTTCGCAGGAAAAAATCATCCAGTCTTTTTTAGCAAGCGCTTTTGAAAAAGGAGCAGGAGCTACATCGCTTGCAGATATTTCGGACAGTCTGGAAATTAAAAAAGCTTCATTATACAACCACTTTGCAGGAAGAGATGATATTTACGAAGAAACTTTAAATCTCTGTAAAAAAGAAATCGGTTCCATCAGCTTTCTTTCTGATAAAGTAATCGACTCAATTAAAAACAATAAAACTTCCCTGCTTCCGCTTTTTAAACGCCTTGTTACAAGATTTTTTAACCTCTACGAAACTGAGCCTCTTTTCCATATGTACGTTTTTGTACGCTCGGAACAGTATTTTAATTTAAATGCCCTGGAAATTATAAAAGCCGAAAACGAAAAAATTACCGACGACATAAGAAAAATTCTTGCAGCCTTTAGCCAGATAGAAAAAATCACTCTCAAAACTGAAAAAGAATTAAAGGAAGCAGCGTCCTGTCTTGCAGCAGTTATTATTGAGCAGCGGGATTTATACATTTCTAATAGAAAAGAAATTGTTCGCCAGAATCCTGAAAGCGGCGCGGGAACACTTTTTGCACTTCCTAGTGATGACGAAGCACTGGCGGGGACATTTAAAATAGTAGAATTTATTTTAAAGTATATGATGAATTAAAATTATGGAAATCAATTTTCAACTATATTAAGAGCAAAAATCGCTCCCAGTTGCCTAGCGGATTTGCGAAACCGCGCACTCGTGCGCTACACACTGGCGTGCCAGGTAATTATATACCTTGCCGCTCATGCGGCACACGCCAGAGCGTTTTCGAAATCCGGTAGACGCCTTCCGCGATT
This sequence comes from Treponema sp., assembly GCA_017962965.1. Taxonomy (GTDB): domain Bacteria; phylum Spirochaetota; class Spirochaetia; order Treponematales; family Treponemataceae; genus Treponema_D. The sequence continues at coordinate 50,067 of JAGCUI010000029.1, forward strand.
TTTAATCTATACTAAGGACAAAATTGATTTCCCATGGATTTAAAAATAAATTCTTTACCCACATTATTTCTTTATGGTATAATTAAATATTGTTTTCTATTTAATAAATGTATATTTTTTAGCTTTTTTTTTAGGATGAATGATGAAAAAACATTTATTGAAGACTCTTTTGCTTTTTACTTTTTTATTTTCTGGGCTTGTTTCTTGTGACCTTTTTTATCCAGAATACTCTGTTCGAGAATATTTATATGAATATTCTAACGCTTCTATACCTTCCGATCCGGAACCTATGGGGTCTTTTGCTTATGATAAAAATCATAACTTATGTATCCCTAGCGATCAGGATTATTTTTTCCGTGTATATATGACTAATCCAAATGATGAAACTCATTTTGATTTTAAAACTTATTTACCGGCTGATGAAAGAGGCTCACATGATTACGACGAAGAAACACAAAACTTAATAGAACAAAATAAAATTAGATTTATTTACAATTATAATACAACAGGGCCATATGTTTTTTATATACAGTTTGATAAAGATTATTTAAAATCAAAAGATACAGAAGGCCAAAGGGATTTTCTTACCTGTATATTGTTAAAAGCTCAAATATGGGATCCAGAGCGAGGAGACTACGTCGATAAAGCAGGACCTGTCAACACACCCTTTCCTTTTAAATTTACAGTAAATTCACTGCCTGATATAATTGTTACTGATGAAGGAGATTATAATCCTACCTTTGGAACATATCGTGATTCAAACGATGATGAAGAATATCAGTTTTTGTGCTTTAATTTAAAAGACCCGAATCAATATGATAATATCTATGCTGATTTAAAAACAGCTTCCAACGGACATTACATTATTAATATCAATAACAAGGATTACACATTTTTCTGGAATTCTTCCACCGGTAAATTTGTTTTTGACGACGCAGATTCTTTCATAACCAAAAAACCTTCTTCTTCGGAACTTTCTATAGTCGCTATGGATTATTCTGAATTTAAAGCAGGAAGCTATCCTGTATACTTCCTTACAAAATCTAAAGAACTCAGCGCATTTAATGTTAATCTTTCCGATACAAGTGAATTAAAACAAAATTATACTTTCTCTACAGCTCCTTCTGGAAAATATCAGCTTAATAATCCCGGAATTACGCGTAATCAGGATTTAGTAACTATTACACCAAACTTTAACGCAACAAACCTTTCAAATAACGGTTCTCTTGATACATCAAAGGTTTATCTTAAATACAAATTAAAAGAATCTGATGACTGGACAGAAAAAGAATGTACTTCTACCGATGACAAAGTTGAAATATATCTGCCAGGTGGTGATACCACAATTTATTATAAACAAACAGGTATGAGCTCCGACTGGAAACCAACTGTAGAAAAGTCTGAAACATTCAATATGGACAAAATTGTTTATGTATCTTCTTCTCCGGAAAAGGAAGAATATAATGGTGCTATTAAATCTCATCCATGCAGCTTAAAAAAAGCTTTTAATACTATTCTTAAAAATCAAAAAGCAGCATGGACCTGTTATCTTGTTGATTCTGTAAAAGCAAACAGCACCAGCGATTTTACTTCCGGTTCTACTGATTTCATCAGCTTAACCAATAACAATCAAGGTTTCTCGCTTACAATTAAAAGTGAATCCAGTTCAAATCACAAAACAATAGATGCAAATACAAAAGGTCGTGTTATCCATACTTCTGGATTTAACCTTACTTTAGTAAACTTAAATATAACTGGCGGAAATGCTTCTAGTGGCAATGGAGGAGCTGTTTTATGTGATAAAACATTAACCATTAACTATTGTGATTTTTATTCAAATAAAGCAAAAAGTAATGGTGGTGCTGTTTATGCTGTAGACACTTTGTCCATAAACTACGGAGTATTTTATTCTAACCAGGCTGAAAACGGAGGAGCCATTTATTTTAGTAATAAAACCAAAACAATGACTCTTGAAAATTCTGAAATTGGCCGTGCGGGTTATACAAATCAGGCTTCCCAAAAAGGCGGTGGAATTTTTATTTCTTCTGATTCTACTTCCCAAATAAAAAGCACAACTATAGGTGTAAAAGATATTAACGCAATCCCCTCTGAAAATAAAAATTTTGGAAATTCTGCTGCTAATGGTGGTGGTCTATATTACGAAAACTATTCTACAAATAAAACATGTAGTATTAAATTTTATTCAGATACTAATATTTGTGGGAACCTTGCTTCCTCATGTGGAGGTGGTGTTTATTGTAATTCCGGTGAAATACTTGTAGATAAAGTAAATACTTCTATAACAATCCATCACAATAAATGTACTTCTAATGGTGGTGGTGTTTATTTGGCCGGAGCCTCTTATCTTTCTGCTGGTTATATAATAAATAATAATAATGCTAATAATAATGGTGGTGGAATTTGTATGATAGATAGTTCCAGCATAAAGCAAGGCCAAATTACAAATAATACATCTAATTATAGAGGTGGCGGTATTTTCTTTAACAGTACAGGATCTATTTCTTCTACTTCAAGCTCTGATGTATATAACAACAACGGAACTATAAATTCCTCTTATGGAGTTTTAATAAACAATAATACTGCAACAGATTCTGGAGGAGGAATTTATATTACTCCAAGTTCAGCTTTTACTCTCCAGCATTGTGAAATAAAAGAAAATATCAGTCCTGCTGGTGCCGGAATTTATACAGACCAGGATACAACAATAACATACTGTCATATTGCCGGAAATAAAAAAGATGCAAATAATGCAGGCGAAGGTATCCGCATCAGTGAAAAAAAGCTTACCTTTACTAATAAATTAAATATAAATACAAATAACAGTATTTACCTGAAAACAGTAAATTCAAACCACCCTACTCTCGAATTTCCATCAAACGATAGCATAAAACCGGATTTTTACAATACTTCTTTAAAAGTAGATGCCGACTTTTCAAATAAACAGGTTATAACAACAACTCAAGTTGATACTTATTATTCTAAAATCGTTCTTGTTCCTACAACTTTCACCTCTGTAGTTTTTGACTCAAAACTTATGGTTATTTCCAACGACTATGTTGTTTCAGATAATAAATCTTTACAAACAATTATAAATAGTATTAAAGACACAGCCTTTTTAGACAGTCCTGGTATAATTCTTTTTACAAAAAATATTACAGAAAAATCAACTACTTCAAGTAACAACTATAACGGTTTACTTTCTACAGCAGTTTTTAGAAATTCTGGTAGTGAAGGTGCTAAACGAAAATATTTAGTAATTGGAAATGGTTATACTTATGACGCAAACAGAAAATCAAGTTATCCGGGATCTGCTATTGCTGTAGAAAAAGATGTAACTGTTGACATATATAATTTACAAATTAAAGGAGGATATGCACAAACTTCTACATGGAGTACCGGTGGTGGTATTTACACAAAGGGAAATGTATATCTTAAAAAAAATACTTATGTAGGAAAACCATCTCACTCTCCTTGTGCTTATACAGAATCAGATATACAAACTTCTCCTGCTAACAAAGCCGGAAAAGGTGGTGGTGTTTATGTAGCTAACGGCGGGTATCTTGAGGTAGATGAAACAAGTTCTATTTGTGGCAACCAGATTGGTAAAGATACCAACGGTGTAGATGTTTGTGGAGGTGGCCTCTACGTAGAAAGTGGTGGTTTTGCAAAATTTATAGGTTCAGTTAATAGTAAAGCAAAAATTTGTTATAACTTAAGTACTTATGGCAGCTTTGGTGCAGCTGTTTATACAGAAACAAATGGCGAAGTATCTTTTTCAAATACAGAAATACATGATAATTGGCTACAATCTATTGGTGTTCCAGGAATTTACCTTTGTGATAAGGCTATTTTTTATGCTTATAACCTTGTCATGCACGATAATACTTATAGTGGTGTACCATACGATTCAGATGACCTTTTTGGATCTGCAATACATTGTGCAGGAGGCCTTTTTATAGATACAACAAGCACTAATTCAAGTTGCCCTGGTGCTTTTGCGTATTTAAATCTCTATAGCAATGACGGTGTAGATTTTTATCTTCCAAAAGGAATTAAAAAGAAAGGAGAGAGCTTTTCTGGCTCTCAAACTTACGACTGGTGGTATGGTCTTTTTGGTAGCGGAGGTACTTCTTCTTTAACACCTTCCTGTACATTTATGGCTGGTTATGGTACCGGTGATAATAAGAAAAAAATTCAATTCACTGCCAATTCCACAATGGACTGTAATGGAGGCTCTATAAAAGTAGAAAATTATATAACAAATTGGACTCCATAAATCATCCCCCTCTCTATCCAAACAACTTCTCCCAGGAGATTTCGTCTTTATAGTAGAAATCTTCGGCAAAGGGGATTTTAAAGAGTTTTTGGATGAACATGCAGGCGGCGCCTTTTGAGATTTCGTAGAAGTTTTGAGGCACAATTTCAAGGCGGGATTTAAATGTTTTGGTAATCTGGTCGAACTGCGGAACCTTTTTGGAAATCACCTTCTGAATAAAATCGGGGTCCTTCTGGCCGTAGATGTAAATTTTCTGAGGCTGCACTAGAGGGACAAAAACTGTTAGAGTTGAAAATAAATCTATGAGCCAGTTTTTATAGGCATCCGGCTTTCGTTCTATGTTTTTGATTATATCTTTGGAAAGTCCGGTCTGGCCGTTTTTTTCGTTTTTCCAGCTTATGGAGCGGTATTCTCCGGCGGCATAATTATGACCGTTTAAAATTTCTCCGTTTACTACAACAGAAAGTCCAACACCAATTCCACCGTCGCTATGATTTCTTATTAAAACACAGATAAAATCTTCTTTTTTTGGATTAAGGCCATTGAGCCAGGCACAGCATTTTGCATCATTTTCTATTAAAAGCGGAATCTTATATTTTTTAAACAGCGTTTTTGAAAAATCATAATTTTCAAGATTGAACGGAACGGATTTTATAATCACGCCTTTTTTTGTATCAACAATTCCGGGCACTCCAATGCAGATTGCAAGCTTTGGAATTTTTATTTCCTTTATGCTTTCAAAAACATCATTAATAATTTTATCGATTAAATCTTCAAAATATTTTTCAGCGCCTGTTTTTGTTCTGGCTTTTACTTCCTTTATCTTCTGATTCTTTGAAAAAATTACATTGCCGCTTAAATCAACTACGCTTACCGTGTAAAAATCAGGCTGAACTTCAAGGCCGATTATCATTCCTGCGTTTTTGTTGATGATGAGATTTATAGGCTTTCTTCCGCCCTTTTCTGTAGCACTTCCCCTCTCGCCTTCTATAATAATCTTGCTTTTTAAAACTGAATCGATAATGCTTGTTACTGTAGAACGATAAAGTCCCATCTGTTTTGAAATATCAATTCTGCTGATCCCGCCCGCTCTCCAGACAGTTTCGAAAATCTGAGAAATATTTAAATTTCGCGATACTGTTTTATTAATATGCATTTTTTGATTATAGCATACATTTTTATAAAAAGAAAAATCTATGCAAAAATAATTAAATTTTTAGTTTGTTTTTTGAGTGGACAAACTACCAAACGAGGGATATTATAGAGTTATGAACGAACAAATATCTTTAATTCCATATCCTCTTTCTTTAAAACAGGAAAAAGGAACTTTTAAAACTCCAAAAACCTTTGAGCTTCTTCTTTCCAAGGTTGAATATTCAAAGGCCAAAGAATACAACGGATTTTCGCTGGAAAACAAGGAAGCCTATGCGCTTGTAATCTCTACTAAAAAGATTCTTGTTTTATCTTCTGCAAAACAGGGAAAGTTCTATGCTGAACAGACTCTCAAACAGCTTTTTCTTTCCTATAAAGAAGAAATCCCATGCCTTACAATCTGCGATAAACCTGAATATGAATGGCGCGGTTTTCTTTTAGACACAAGCCGTTCTTTTTATTCTGTTGCCTTTATCAAAAAAATGCTTGATATCATGGCGCTTCATAAGTTCAACGTTTTCCACTGGCACTTAACAGACGACCAGGGCTGGAGATTCGAAGTTCCTGAATATCCAAAGCTTGTAAAAGTTGGCTCTGTTCGTATGGATAATACATTGCCGGAAGAAAAATACGGTGTTTATGATGACCGGGATCCAGGCAAAATGTTCTATGCAGAAAAGGATATTAAAGACGTTATAAATTATGCGGCAAAACGCTGTATCACAATCATTCCGGAAGTTGAATTCCCGGGTCACGTTTCTGCCCTTCTTGCTTCTTATCCAGAGCTTGGATGTACAGGCGGCCCTTATAAAGTTGAAAACCGCTGGGGAATCTTTCCTGATGTTCTTTGTCTTGGAAACGATAAAATCTTTAAACTCTATGATGCTGCAATCGGCACTCTGGCGCGTCTCTTCCCTGGACCTTACATCCACATTGGCGGCGATGAATGTCCTCACGAGCGATGGGAAACCTGCCCTAAGTGTAAAAAACGCATGAAGGAAAATCATCTTTCTAAATCTTCTGAGCTTCAGTCGTGGGGAACAAGCCAGATTGTAAAACTGGTATTAAAGCACAATAAAATCCCTATTGGCTGGGACGAGGTTTTGGATAATACAGATAAAATCCCCGTTCCTGCAGAATTAACAATTCAGTCATGGCGTGGAGAAGAAGGCGGAAATACTGCTGTAGGATTAAATCACAAAGTAATTATGTCTCCTGTAACTCACGTTTATTTGAACTTAAAAAACAAAAAAGACGTAGAAGAGCCGGGACGCCTTGGTTCAATCACCTGCCAGAAGGCTTATTCATTCTCTCCATTTACAAAAAAAATGAAAAAAGCACAGCGCCCGCTTGTTATGGGTGGAGAATGCTGTCTTTGGACCGAAGCACTTCCTTATTCAAAATCTACTGAATATCTTTTGTTCCCTCGCATGTGTGCCGTAAGCGAAAGTTTGTGGCTCCCGCTCGAAAAAAAGGATTTTGAACGCTTTGAAAATTGTCTTGACGTACACAAAAAAAGGCTTCATGATTTAAACTTCGGGTACTATGACGGAGGTTTAAAATGATTCGCTGTATTCATAACGGCTATATTTTTTCAGGAATTTCTAAAGAAGACCAGAAAGGGGCTGTTTTAATAGAAAACGGTGTAATTGCAGATGTTTTTACCGAACAGCGTTTTAATAATAAGACTTTTGGGCCGGATGTAGAAATAATCGACGCAAAAGGAAATTATATCTTACCGGGTTTAATAGACACTCACATCCATGGTTTTAAAGGACACGGAACAGACGAATGTACAACAGAAGGCATTTTACAGATGTCTAAGGATTTGGCTCAGTACGGTGTTACAGCCTTTAATCCTACAATGTACCCAGCTCCTTTAGACCAGATGATTGATACCTGTAAAAAAATTGTTGCCGCAATGGGAAAAGAAGAAGGCGCCCACATCATGGGTATTCATCTTGAAGGACCTTTTATTTCTCCCGAAAAGCTTGGTGTTCAAAAGCCCGAAACCTTACAAAAACCGGACATCGAAGTAATGAAAAAACTCATTGCTGCAGCAGACGGACACATTGTAAACATGACAGTTGCTCCTGAGCTCAGCGGAATGAGAGAGCTTGCTTTATTCTGTATTGAACAGGGAATTGTTTTACAGGCAGGCCACACAAATGCAAAATACGAAAACATGCTCGAAGGAATGCAGATTGGTATTTTACACACAACACACTTTTTTAACGCCATGAGCTCCCTTCACCACAGAAACCCTGGAGCAGTTGGAGCCGGCCTCATTCACCCTGAAATTTCATGCGAAATAATTGCAGACGGTGTTCACGTTCATCCGGGTCTTTTAAAGCTTTTGCGTGCAGATAAATCAAGCGATCAGATTATTCTTGTAACAGATGCTTTAACTCCTACAGTACAAAAAACAGGTCATCTTTATGCAAACGGAGAAGAAGTTGAATTTACAGACGGCTGCTTCCACAGAAAGTCGGACGGTGTAATTGCAGGTTCAGCTTTAACTCTCAAAAAAGGCATTAAAAATATGATAGATTTTGGTTTTTCTACTGCCGATGCCGTTAAATTTGCAACCGCCAACCCTGCCCGTGTTATGCACTACTCTAAAAAAGGCCACATCAGTCCGGGCTACGACGGAGATATCATAATTACAGACAAACAGTTTGCCATTAAACTGGTTCTTTTGTGCAACGAAAACATTGTAAGGAATTCTTTATGTCAGTAAAACTCAATGAATTTTTAAAACAGAATAATTTTAACGCTATTGATGTGCCTTCATTAACAAACGATCTTCTTTTAGACATGAAAGACGGTCTTGCTTCTGCTTCTCTTGCAGACGAACCGATGATTGTTGCATCCAGTAAGCTTCCAAATCCTTTAGTGCCGGGCTCAAGAACAATTGTAATTGATGCAGGCGGTACAAATTTCCGCTCCTGTCTTGTTACTGTTTCAGGCGACGGGGATTTTATCATCTCTAATCTTGAAAAAACAAAGATGCCGGGAATTGAAAAAGAGCTTTCCAAAGAAGAATTCTACGATGCAATTGCTTCAAACCTCGACCACCTTAAAGACCAGGCTACAAGAATCGGTTTTTGTTTTTCTTACGCCATGGAAATAACAAAGGACGGAGACGGAAAGGTTTTAGTTTTTTCCAAAGAGATTAAAGCACCCCAGGCTGTAGGAACTTATGTAGGTGCTGAATTAAAAAAAGCACTTCTTGCCCGCGGCTGGAAGGATGTTCAGAAAATAACACTTTTAAATGATACTATGGCTTCTTTATTAGGCGGTTTTGTTCATGCCCAGGAAGCACGCAAAAATTACAGCTCATACATCGGCTTTATCTTAGGAACCGGTATTAATAATGCCTACATTGAATACGACACAATTGCAAAGCTTTCGGATAATTCAAAGCCTCACATTGTTGTTTGTGAATGCGGAATGTACAACAAGATTCCTCAAAGTAATTTTGATTCAAAAGTAGACCTTACTTCTACAAACCCAGGATCTTCTCTTCTGGAAAAAATGTGCTCCGGAGCCTATCTTGGAAGCGTTGCCTTTTATGCATTAAAAGAAGCGTGTGCCTGTAAGCTTTTTACAGACGGATTTTGCCAGGCATTTTCTAAAATAGACAGCCTTACTCCATACGACATAGACGTGTATTACAATTCCAAAAAGGATATTCACAATAAGCTTGGTTCTTTAATTCCTTCTTCCACAAAAGGCGACATAAAACTCATGGAAGAGCTTTTACAAAAGATAATTGAACGTGCGGCACAGATTGTTGCTTCTGTTTTATCTGCATCTGTATTAAAAAGTACAAAGGGAACTAATAAAAAAGAACCTGTGTGCATTGTAGGAAACGGAACTACCTTCTGGAAGACTCACGGTTTATACAAAATGCTCACAGGTTTATTAAAGAAGAATTTGAGCGGTAAAAACAAGCGCTATTACGAGATTGTAAAAATCGAAAATGATATTACTCTCGGTGCTTCTGCCGCTGCTTTCTTATAAATTTAACTTACAGGATATTCATAGCAGGGATTTGTTTTTAAAATCTCTGCATATTCTTTTGCTTCATAACGGGCAAAGTTCAGGTTGTGTAAAAGATAATTACCGCAGTTTTTTTCATCAGTTCCCGGGATTTTGTCCGTAAAGTTTGCTGTATATTCAAAAGCCTTTATCATTAAATCTCCAACAACCTTACAGTCGTACTGGCCCTTCATAATAAGATAAAAGCCAGTTAAGCAGCCCATTGGTCCCCAGTAAATAATCTTATCCTTCCATTCCTCGTTATTACGAAGATATGTTGCAACAATGTGTTCGATTGTATGAGCACCCGCAAGATTCAAACAAGGTTCAATATTTGGTTTTTTCATACGAATGTCGTAAGTTGTAACTTTGTTTCCGTTTACGTCATCAATTCTTGAAACATAAACACCTGGAAGCAGTTTTGAATGATCAACTGTAAAACTTGGTATTAAATCCATTTTTTTCTCCTTATTTGTGCGGGTCTACAATAAAACTATGGCCTATTCTTCCACGTCATAGCAAGTCAAATGCAAATCCTTAAGCTGCTGTTCATCTACAGGACTTGGGCATTCATCCATTGGAGAAGCTGCAAGATTATTCTTAGGGAATGCAATAACTTCGTGGATTGATTCTTCGTGGCGCATAAGCATTACCAAGCGGTCCAAACCAGGGGCAATTCCTCCGTGTGGTGGAGCTCCGAATTTGAATGCCTGAACCAGGAAGCCGAATGCTTTTTCTGCTCGTTCCTTACTGTAACCAACAATCTGGAAAATGCGTTCCTGCAGGTTCGGGTCGTTAATACGCATAGATCCCGATGCAAGCTCATAGCCGTTTAATACGAGGTCATAAAGATCTCCTTTTACAGCTCCAGGGTCGCTTTCGAGTGTATCCCAGTATTTTTTCTGTGGAAGAGTGAACATATGGTGTTCTGTTTCCCACATTTTTGTTTCTTCGTTATATGCAAAGTATGGAAAATCAATAATCCATGCAAAGTGGAATTCATCTTTTGGATTGTAAAGGTTCAAATCCTTACCAAGCTGCTTTCTAACTGCACCCAAAGCGGTACATGCAAGCTGCCAGTTTTCGTCACTTACAAATAAAAGAAGGTCATTGTTTTCGGCTCCAAGCTTAGAACAGATTTCTGCTTCATGACCGGCATAGAATTTAGAGATTCCACCTTCGAACTTACCTTCAGCATCGATTTTCATCCATGCAAGACCTTTTGCCTTATATGTTTTTGCAACTGCTTCAAGGGCTTCAATCTGCTTTCTTGAGTATTTGTCTGCAACATTTTTTACAACCAAAGCCTTTAATCCGCTTCGTTTATGGCGCTGAACATCTCTTCCGGCATTTGCAGCTCCTGCTTTAAATGCATTAAAGTCTGCTAAGCCTGCCATAAATGCTGCATCCTGCATCTTAAGATCAAATCTTAAATCAGGCTTGTCGCTTCCGTAAAAATCAAAAGCATCTTCCCATGCAATTCTGTCGAACTGAGCCGGTAATTCGTAGTTCAATGTCTTTTTAAAGATGTGCTGCATCATTCCTTCTGTTGTAGCAAGAACTTCTTCTCTGTTTGTAAAAGACATTTCCATATCAATCTGTGTAAATTCAGGCTGACGGTCTCCGCGTGCATCTTCATCACGGTAACAGCGTGCAATCTGGAAGTATTTATCAAATCCACTTACCATTAAAAGCTGTTTATAAAGCTGTGGACTCTGTGGAAGAGAATAGAATTTTCCCGGGTGTACACGGCTAGGAACAAGATAGTCACGAGCTCCTTCCGGTGTAGATTTAATGAATGTTGGAGTTTCAATTTCCAAAAAGCCCTTTGATGTAAGGTATTCTCTTGTTGCAAAAGTTACCTGGCTTCTTAAAATGATGTTCTGCTGCATCGGCTCACGACGCAAATCAAGGTAGCGGTACTTTAAACGCAAATCTTCGTTTGGAATAACTAAAGTTCCGTCCTTCTGGCGAACTTCTTCTATAGAGAAAGGCAAATCCTGTGAAGTTGTAAAAATCTCGATATCCAAAGCTTCTACTTCGATTTCACCGGTTACCATGTCCTTGTTGATATCTTTTTCATCGCGGGCTCTAACAGTTCCTTCTACTGCAATACAATATTCAGATTTAAGGCTGCCTGCAATTTCTTTAACTTTGCTGCTTGCATTGTCGCCAACCATTACCTGTGTTATTCCATAACGGTCGCGAAGTCTAATAAATACAAGTCCACCTAAGTCGCGGGTACGGCTTACCCATCCATTTAAAATTACTGTTTTACCGACGTCCTTTTTAGTAAGTTCGCCGCAAGTTACTGTACGTTTAGTGTTTTCCATAATAGAGTTATTTTAGCGTTATAAATGAGTTTATACAATAATACTAGTTAAGACTTATATACGAACTGTCTTCTACAATCTTCTGGCCCAAAGGACTTAGAATAAAAGAAATGCTTAGGCATCAATAAAGAAAAGCGAGAAGAACATATATACGTTTGCAATAAGCATTAAGATATTTCCTACAAAGTGCATGTATTTTACTTTCTTTAAGTTGTAGAAAATAAGTCCAAGAATATAGAAAGCAGCGGCACAAATTAACATTGCAAAGCTTGTTGTGCTCAAAACCTGAATTAACTGTTTACAAACAATCAAACCAGAAAATCCTGCAAGACAATAAAGAATAATGTTTAATTTGTCGTACTTTCTTCCGGCAATTGCATAAAACAAAACACCAATGAGGATTATTCCCCATACAATTCCAAATAAAACCCAGCCTAATGTTCCCTGGAGCTTTGTAATTGTATATGCGCTGTATGCAAAACCAATAATTAAGAATGAGAATGTATGTGCAAGTCTGTTAAAAACCTTTTTAGCAGTATAATTTGTAAGTGCATGCTTGAACAAAGAACAAAGATACATTGCAATCATAAAAGCACCAAACAATGAATAAAAAACTGTTGTTACATTAACAAAATCCTGGAGACGGCCTACAGCAAGAGTGTCCAAAATAGCTGTTGCTGCAATAAATAAGCCAGCTCCAATTCCCTGAATGATAGAAGATGAAATTTCTTCTCCCAAAGTTGGCTTTCTTCTTGATTTATCAAATTCAATTTCTTCTTTTGCACGTGCAATTCTTTTCTGTGCTCTTTTTTTAGCTCTTTCTGAACGTGCAAAATCTTCTGCAGCAAACTTAGCCTTGAGCATTTCAGGATCTTCTGCATACTGAATTTCTATCTGTCTAACATTATCGTTATATTCTTCTTTAAGCTGATTAAGACGAGCCTGTTTCTTTACCTTTAAACATTTCATAGTTGATTTACGAACGGCTTTTTTTGCAATTTCATCCTGTCTTTTTGACATATTAACCTCTCATCTTTAAGTAGTATATATACAAAATGACATTTTTTGCCATTTTTGTCAATTTCATTATTTTTGATTCTGTAATTTTCTTCTGTATAATTCGTATAAAAGAACACCTGCTGCTACAGAAACGTTAAGACTATCTATTTTTCCGCAGGTTGGAATGGAAACAATTGAATCGCACTGTTTTTCTAAAAGAGATGAAATTCCGTTTCCTTCGCTACCCATAATAATAACAGTTTTATCTGCAAAATCAATGTTTGAACAGGTTTCGCCACCCGCATCGGCACCGTAAATCCAAAAGCCCTTTTGTTTAAGCATTTCTGCGGCTCTTGTAAGATTATTTACAATACTAACCGGCACCCACGCACTTGCACCTGCGCTTGTTCTTCCAATTACTTCGTTTTCGCCGATATTACTTGCACTGTTATGTTCCGGGATGATTACTAAATCTGCACCAAACTGGTCGCAGCTTCTAAGAATAGCACCAACGTTGTGAGGATCTGTTACCTTATCCAAAATCACAACCGTCTGTTTTTGTTTTTCGTCCGACTGTTTAAGCCAGCTTTCAAAATCCACAAGGTTCTGGGCTCTCTGTTTTTCGCCTGTAACCGTCATTACAATTCCGCGGTGATCCTGCAGAGCCTGTGGTAAATCCTGAACCAGCTCTACAAGCTTAGCTTCATCTACTTTTTGGGCAGCAACGCCGGCTTTCTGTGCTGTTTCAAGAATTTTTTTTACACGAGGTCCAATCTTGTTATAAAAGATTTTACAATTGTCTACCTCTCCGGCTTTCTTTTGAGTTCTTTCCTTTTCTTTTGCAAAAACGTTTACACGTTCTTCTATAGAATGAAACCCCGTGATTACCTTCAATTTATTTCTCCATAATGCTTTTGCGCGTTATAAAATTAACGGCCGCAGCACTGTTTATATTTCTTTCCTGAACCGCAAGGACAAGGATCGTTTCTTCCAACCTTTGCACCAACTCTTTTTACAGTTGTTGGAATTACGTTTCCTGCTACATATTTCCATTCACCATCAATTTTCTTAAAGCCTGAAATTTCATGATGAACGTCATGCATCTGGTGGAGTGTATAATCAGCTTCAAATTCTACAATGGCTTCGTTTTCTTTTTCACCCTTTTCTGTGCGGATGATTTTAAGTCCGTTCCACTGAGATTCACGGCTCCAGTCTTCTGTTGCCTTTCTGTCGATTTCTGCAATACCTTCGCCTTCTTCGCAAGAACTGATAATAAAATCAATTTCGTGTTTTACATAAGCCGAATAGCGTGCTCTCATACATGCTTCTGCTGTAGAAGCCTTTTCTTTTCCTTTAATAATTGGTTCGCAGCATTCGCTGTACTTTTTTCCTGAACCACAAGGACATAAATCATTATTTGTACTCATAAGATTAATAATAATACATTTACTGCTTTGAGTGAAGATGGTATTATAAACTCAATATGCAACCAAATACGCTCATAAACATTACAAACTGCAGAATTGAAAACTCAAAACAAGTCCTCATTCAAAGCTTAGACTGGCAGATGAAAGAAGGAGAAGCCTGGCTTGTTATTGGCCCGAATGGCGGAGGAAAGGCTGATTTTGTAAATGCTTTATGCGGTTCATTAAAAATTCTTCCAAATAATTCAAATAATCTTTCTTTATATTCAAATCCTTTTGCTGAATCTACAGAATTAGTTTCTTTAGAGCGTGCTGCAAAACTTATTCAGGAAGAAAGAGAAAATGATGAAAGTGAATATGTTGAAGGCGGAGTTGATATTGGCCGAACAGGAAGACTTTTTATCTGTGATATCCAGAAAAATATTCATAAGGCAAATCTTTCTTTAGCCAAAAAACCTTTATACAACCCGGAGGAATTAGATTCGCACCCTGTAATTAAGCTTTGCGGAATAGAAAACATCCTGGACCGCGGATTAAAATACATGAGTACTGGCGAAATCAGAAGAACTTTACTTGCAAAAGCCTTAATTTCCCAAAAAAAACTTCTTGTTCTTTCAGATCCTTTTGCAGGCCTGGACGTTCAAAGCCGCTCTCTTTTATTAAACTTTTTTAATAACATTGTAAATAATCAGACACAAAAAGAAAAAGACGCAAGCCTTCCGCACATAATTTTAGCAATGGAACGCTGGCACGAAATTCCTGATGCCATTACAAACGTAATTGAATTTACAGAAAAAAAAGTTTCTTTTATTGGAACAAGAAAAGACTACGAAAAGCTTCTTTTGGAGCGGGAAAAAAATGGTACAGCGGACAAAAACTCTTCTGCAGACTTTTCTACAGCCTTTAAAGACACATTAAAAGAAACAGCCGTTCTCCAAAACCAGCAGATTACCAAGGAAGAAGAAAAAACACCTTTAGTAGAGATGAAAAATGTAAATGTTGGCTGGGGCGAAAACCAGGTTTTAAAGGATTTAAACTGGACTTTGTATCCGGGCGAACACTGGCTCATTCAGGGGCCTAACGGAAGCGGAAAAACAACCTTTTTGGAGCTCATTACCGGCGACAACATGCAGGTTTTTTCCAACGATATAAAAATTTTTGGAAACAGACGCGGTTCTGGTGAAACTATCTGGGATATAAAAAAGCATCTTGGAATTGTTTCTTACCGCCTCCACGTTGAATACAGAATGGTTGGCGGAATAAGCTTACAGAATGTAATAATTTCGGGCTTTAAAGATTCCATTGGTTTATACGAACAGCCAACAGACGTAGAAATTGCTGCTGCAAAAAAATGGCTCAAGCTGGGCGGCTTTGAAGGAAGGGAAAATCTAACCTTTAACAGCCTTAGTTATGGAGAACAGAGGGCCGTATTGATTTTGCGTTCAGCCGTAAAGTCACCAAAGATTCTTATACTGGATGAGCCTTGCCACGGATTGGACGAGCAGTACCGGAGTAAAATATTGAGCCTTATGGAGACGATTGGGGACGGAGGTACAACAACAATGCTTCACGTAACCCACGACCCTACAGAAATTCTTTCCTGCGAAAAACACGTTCTCGAACTTCATCCAAAAGAAAATCCGATGTATGTGATTAAATAACAGTTTTTTAATTCTAGATATCCCCTTTATTTACCGATAATTATAGTATGAAAAAACATCTTACTATATTTACTATTATTCTTCTTTCATTCTGTCTTTTTGGTGCTAACCCGCCAAAATATAAGCTCAAGACTCCAACAGGAAATCCTGCTGAATTTAAAGAATCCTGGGGTTATGTAGTTATGTCCAGAAGCAATGAATACAACAAAGAAATGCCCGTTACAGACGTATGCTACTTTTCTGCCGATGTAAATACTTACGGTGAATTAATTGATATTCCCGATAGAAATAAAATTGATATTGGAGATGCAAGAGCTCACATGGTTGTTGTTTGCAGCGGCCGTGCTTTAACTCACTTTTCAATTGACCCAAGCTACAGTATAAGAAAAAAGCTGATTAACGACATTGTTGCAGCAGCAAAGCCTTTCGACGGAGTTAATATCGACTTTGAAAACGTTCCGGAAAAAGATAAATCGCATTTTATTACCTTCCTTGCTGATTTGCGCTACAAATTAAAGGGAAAAATCTTTTCTGTTTGTGTTCCGGCTCGTACTAGCGAAGGAACTTATCCTTATAAAGAAATTTCCAAATACTGCGACAGAGTTTTTGTAATGGTTTACGACGAACACTGGTCTGGAAGCCGTCCGGGTCCTGTTGCAACTCCTGCATGGTGTAAAAAAATCTGTGATTATGCAGTAAAAACAATCCCGCCAGAAAAGCTTGTTATGGGTGTTCCTTTCTACGGAAGAACCTGGCAAAGTAAATCTCATGCGGGAGCCTGGTACTTTAGTGGCGCAAACCGTGTAATGAACGAAAACAACGTTAAAGAAGTTACCTATGAAAATGATATTCCAAAGTTCACGTATTCGGCTACAGTTGATGTTACAGGCTATTTCAACGATGCCTACTCTGTTTTAAACATCTGCCGTATGTACGAGGAAGCAAAGGTTCAGAACATAGGATTCTGGCGTATCGGTCAGGAAGATCCGGACTTCTGGCAATGGCTAAAAATTAAACAAAAATAATTGAGAAATATCATGTAATTCGATAATATAAGAATGTATTGTTCTTAAGAGCAGTACATTCTTTTTTTTTGGAGATTTAATATGATTTTTTCACCTGTTGAAATTCAAGAAACCGTAAACATGTTCATGCGCCAGAAACTTGATATCCGCTGTATTACAATGGGTATTTCTCTTTTAGACTGCGCCTGCGAAGATCCAAAACGAGCATGTACAAAAATCTACGACAAAATCATGTCAAAAGCCGGGAATCTTGTTCAAACAGGTTTAGATATCGAAAAGGAATTTGGTGTTCCTATCATCAATAAACGTATTTCTGTTACTCCAATTGCCCTTGTAGCAGGAGCCAGCAATGCAAAATCCTATGTAGATTACTGTAAAACTCTTGATAAATGTGCAAAAGAGCTTGGAATCAACTTTATTGGTGGATTCAGTGCCCTTGTGCAGAAAGGAATTACCCCTGCAGATAGAATATTGATTGAATCAATTCCGGAAGCTCTCGCCACAACTGATTTTGTTTGTTCATCTGTAAACGTTGGAACTACAAAAAACGGAATCAATATGGATGCAGTAAAGCTCATGGGTGAAACAATCTGTAAAACTGCAGAACGCTCAAAAGACTGCGAAGTAAACGGCTGTGCAAAACTTGTAGTATTCTGTAATGCTCCGGAAGATAATCCGTTTATGGCAGGTGCTTTCCACGGTCCTGGAGAAGGAGATTCAGTTATTAACGTTGGTGTTTCAGGTCCTGGTGTAATTTTAGCCGCAGCACGTGAATATAAAGGCCAGCCTATTAATGTTTTGGCAGACGGTATTAAAAAGATGGCATTTAAGATTACAAGAATGGGTCAGCTTGTTGGAACAGAAGCTGCTTCCCGCTTGAATACAAACTTTGGTATCCTTGATCTTTCTTTAGCACCAACTCCTGCTGTTGGAGATTCTGTTGCAAGAATCCTTGAAGAAATTGGTATTGAAGGCTGTGGAGCCCCTGGAACAACCGCTGCCCTTGCTATGCTCACCGATATGGTAAAAAAAGGTGGTGTTATGGCTTCTACAAACGTTGGTGGTCTTAGCGGTGCATTCATCCCTGTTTCAGAAGATGAAGGAATGATTAATGCCGTTCAGCAGGGTTCAATCTGTCTTGAAAAGCTCGAAGCTATGACAACAGTTTGTTCTGTAGGTCTTGATATGATTGCTATCCCAGGCGACACTCCTTCAACAACAGTAAGCGGTATTATGGCCGATGAATTTGCAATTGGTATGGTAAATAATAAAACCACCGCAGTTCGTTTAATCCCAGCTCCAGGCAAAAAGGCCGGAGAATGGGTCGAATTCGGTGGTCTCTTAGGCGGATGTCCTGTATTACCGGTAAGTAAATTCTCTTGTGCCGACTTTATAAACCGCGGCGGAAGAATCCCTGCCCCAATACATTCATTCAGAAATTAACTTATTCCAAATTAAGACGTTTCTCAAACACTAAATACGTTGTCACAAAGTATACGGTACACATGAACGCGTAGGTTCCTATCATGCTCAGCATGACTGGAATATATTCTTTTAAGTTAAAGATTTCTGCTGTGATACCCGGAAGCTTAAAGAACAGATAAATACATAAGATTACTTCTACAAGCTTTACAAAGGTTCTTGCTTTCGGGAAAAGATGGCCAAGGCTGTTTACAAAGTATGTACTCAAAATAATTGTTAATCCCATCATAAACATCTGTGCAATAAGAAGAATAAAGAACTGGGCAACAGTACAATTTAATTTTGAAAAGCCGTTTCCCTGCTTAAAAATATCAATAAGATCTTTAAAATATTCAATTCCGTTGTTTCTTATAAGATAAAAGCTTCCAGAAACTGCGATTATTACAAAACAGATTATAAGCCAGATTAAAGCATTTAAAAATCTTCCCCAAAGGTGCTGACCAATACTAACCGGCAAAACCAGGTTCAGATACGCTTCATCCTGCAGCATACTCTTTTTAAACCGCTTGGATAAAGTAATAATTGTTAAACACACAATTATCATTGTATAAACGGCTACAAGAAAATAAAGAATTGTATAAATAATGCCGCGTTTAAAATCATTTTCCCTCATTTCAAGCTGAAGTGAATATGCATCGATATTTTCGTCCATCTGAATTTCTGTCTGAGTCTGAAACTTGTTTAATTCATCGCCCATAGGATTATTCAAAAGACCCGCAACAAGGCCCATAATAATCAGAACAATGTACAAAGGCACAAACTTTCTTGCCGCATTTAAAAATTCATATTTAATAACAAGTCCAACTGATTTAAATGGATTTGGTTTTTTTGCTTCTTTTACTAACATTTGAATTCCTCCCTAAACAAAGCATCGATTGTTTTTCCTTCCTTTGCCCTGATTTCATCTGCATTTCCTTCGCGAACAATTTTACTCTTTTTAAGGAAAATTACGTGATTCAAAATATTTTCAATATCAGAAATAAGATGTGTAGAAATGATGATTGTAGAATTTTCCTGATAGTTGGAAAGAATTGTATTCAAAATATAATCTCTGGCTGCAGGGTCAACACCACCAATAGGTTCATCCAGAAGATAAAGTCCAACCTTACGGCTCATTGTTGTAATAAGCTGAACCTTTTCTTTTGTACCCTTAGACATTGTCTTTAATTTATCCTTAGGATCGATTTCAAGACGTTTGAGCATTTCCAAAGCTTTTACTTTATCAAAATTGTCGTAAAAATCTTCCATCATGCTCATTAAATCGTTTACATTCATCCAGTCGTTCAAAAATACCTTGTCCGGCTGATATGCAACTAAGTTTTTAGAAATTACACCAGGTTTATGACCAAAAATTTCGATTGTTCCCGAATTCTGTTTTAATAATCCGGCAGTTAATTTTAATAAGGTTGTTTTTCCGCTTCCGTTTGGACCAAGTAATCCTACAATTGAACCGCTTGGAATTTCCAAAGAAACATTATCAAGAGCAACTTTACTTCCGTATTTTTTAGTTACTCCGTCATACTTTAAAATTGTTTCCATCAGTTTTGTTCTCCTTCTGGATTTGTTTTATCTTTTTTTGGTTCAGTTACAACAGAACTAAAAAATGCAAGGGCAATTCCTGCACAAAGAGTGATAACACATCCAATTGCTCTGCCTGCACTGTGTATTTCCGAAAAGCCCGGGAATAATGTATAAGCAGATCCAACTATTAAACCAACAATTACGGCATAAGTTAAACCCGGAACCTTTTTTAATAAAATACTGATTAATTTTGCCCCAAGCAAAATCCCGATGATTACTCCAATACCGTTTGGTAATAAAAGAAGAATTGCGTGAATACAAGTAGAAGGCTTTAAAACACAAGGAATAGCCCCGATTATTATCTGCCATACACCAAAAATAAGCATTAAAAGTGAACCAGATATTCCAGGAACAACCATCGCAACAGCCCCAAGAATACCTGCAATAAATAATCTAACAGCAAGAGAAATACTTAAATCAGGCATTGTAAAACTTGTGTCTTTTACAGGTGTTCCATATACAGAACTTAAATAATCAAAGGTTAAAATCAAAGCTAATCCAACTGCAAAACAGATAAATAAAACAATTCCGTATTTTACAGTCATAGGTTTATCTGCGCTGGCATCCATTTTTCCTTCTGCAATCAACTTTTTATTATTTTTTCCAAGCATGTATTTTACAAGCATCGGAATACTTCCGATTATAAGGCCTGTAAAAAAATAATTTGTCTGCACAGGAAACGCATTATATAATTTTTCGATAATCTTACTAAAAACCAGAATTCCCAAGGCCATTCCGCCAAGAAGAGGAACTAAAAATTTCCAGTTTTCCTTTAATTTTTTAAGATTTAAAGTGATTGCATTTACAAATTTATCGTAAATATTAAAAACTACGGCCATTGTACCGCCGGAAACTCCAGGAATAACGTTTGCCATTCCTATAACCATACCAATTACTAAAACATATATAATATTCATGCTTTAAAATATAAAGATATCCTTGCATGATTTCAAGTGAACAAAAAAATATAGAGAATAAAAAGCCGTATAATGCTATTATATAAATATGAGCCAGGGAAATTTTCTAATCCGTAGTGCTGTAAAAACTGATTTTCCTCTTTTAGAAACCTTTATTTTGCCGTACGAGCATTTTTGTGTTCAGCTGGCATCATTTATAAGAAGAAAAGAAAAGGATATATATATTTTTTTTAAAAGTTCCCCGCTCCCGGAAATCTGGGGAATAATTTATTTAAATAAAGCACTCTTTCACTGCCTTCCTTTTTTAAAAACAGAAGAAGATTTAAATAGCTTTTCCCCTGTTCTAAATGATTTTTTAGAAGATAAAAAAATAAAAACCATAATCGGCACTAAAACCCAGACCGAACTTCTTCTAAAAACCCCTGTTTTAAAAGCCAAAAACTTAAATCAAAAAAATTTTTACATCCTCATGACCTTACAAACTCTTCCGCCAGACCCTCCATCTCCATTAAACCCATGTGATGAAATAAAACGCTGCACCGAATACGACTTAGAAAACCTTTTAGACTTACAGAAAAAGTACCTTATAAAAGAAGTAGCCCCTGCCGGAAAAAAAGTAACGGATTTAGAATGCTCTTTGGGTCTTAAGGAAATGCTCAAAAATCAGCTTGTGCTTGCACTTACCAGCGACGGAGAAATTGTTTCTAAAGCAAATACAAATGCTATCGGAATAAACTGGGTTCAGCTTGGAGGCGTTTATACTCATCCTTTATACAGAAATAATTATTATGCCTGGCATTTAATCCGAGTTTTATGCTACAGAATAATGAAAACCCAGAAAAATGTTTGTCTTTTTGTTAAAGAAAAAAATACCCCTGCATCTAACCTTTATAACCGTATGGGCTTTTCCGAAAAAGAAGGCTTTGAAATTGTCTACTTTACTGCATAAAGATGCAAAAATCTTTTCCTGTAAGCGGGTATGAATAAAAATATCCCTGGATATAATCGCAGCCAAGGCTTTTTACCATATCAACCTGGTTTTTAGTTTCTACGCCCTCTGCAATTACAAGCATTCCAAGTTCTTTAATCATATTTATAGTTCGTTTAAGAATTACACGCGCTTTTTCATCCTTAATTGCATCCCAGATTAAAGATTTATCAAGCTTAATCATATTAAAAGGATACTCTATAAGGCTTGCTGTGTTAGAAAATCCAGTTCCGTAATCATCCAGACTAAAACGCATCTGATTTTCGAGCATAACCTTCATATTATTCTTTAAAATATCCTGCGAAGCATTTGCCGAAGTTTCTGTTACTTCAAGATTGATATATTTATATGGGATACCGTAAAAATCAACAATTGCAAAAAGCTGCTCATATAATCTTTCCTGCATACACTGAATAACACTAAGGTTTATGTGGATGTATTCTATTCCCTTTTCCCAGATTTGAGTTTCCTTTAAGAATTTACAAACAGATTTAAATACAAAGTTTCCGATTTTTAAAATCATACCGTTTTGTTCTGCAAGAGGAATAAATTCTTCGGGTTTAATAAAGCCAAGCTCTGTGTTTTTAAGACGGATTAATGCTTCGGCCGTTGTATATTTATTTTGTTTTACGTCATAAATCGGCTGGTACACTACTTCAAAATCTTCGTTTTTAATTGCTTTTTCCAGAATCATCAAAATCTGATGCTCCCGCTTTCTTCTTCCCAAAACATTTTTGTTGGATCTAGTAATTTCAAGCTTTTTGGCAGTTACAATGCTGTTAAAAGAATTTTCAATTAAATCAAGGGCATCTTCTACAGTCTGAGCATCCTCAGGGCAAAAAACAATATCCAGGAAAACAGAAAGAGAAAGACTTACATCTCCGGCTTTTAAAGGCTGTGAAAATTTTTCCCGGATTTTTTCAATCTGCTCCTGCATTATTTTTTCATCATTGTTCAAAATTAAAACAATCTTACTTCGACTCAAGCGGAAAATATTTTTCTTTATGGTGACTTCCTGCAAAAAGCTTGAAACAGACTTCATCAAAGAGATTCTGTTTTCAATTCCGATTGTTTCATTCAGATATTTCATCTCTTCAAACTTAATTCCAAGAAAGCGGATTTTTTTATCTGAATCTATCATCGAAGGAATAATCGTATTAAAGGCAATTCTGTTATAAACGCCCATCTCTTTATCAATATAATCCTGAGGATTTTCAAGACACAAAAATCCAAGCAAAACAGAGATTGCAAGCACAAAGCCCGTAATCATCAGCTGGGGAAAAATCCACTGAACTAAAACGGCACCCAAGCTTGCCATTGTATAAATAAAGATGACGATTTTATTATTCAAAGAAAATTTATTTCGTCTTTTAAAAACGCGCAAAAGTCCCATTATGAGGTAGAAAAATCCCTGCACATACATGTACCATATTAATTTTCCCTGATGATAATAACCCTGCGAATCAATATAAAAAACCCATTTTGTAAATATGTTTGAAAAGTCCAAAAAAAGCGTTCCCGCATACGGCAGAATAATTGCTACATGCTGGAATAAAGATGGCCGCTGATTATTTTCAGAAAGATAGAAAATACAATAATAAAAAGTAATTGCAATACAGTGGAACGAAATCTGATATAAAGTATTAATTGTATAATGAAGCCACACAGGATAAGCCGGCGGATTTTTTAAGAAGATAATAGCTGCAATATCAATCGAGCTTGAAACAAATACCAAAAAATTGATGAAAGAAAATGCGTTAGCCGCCTTTGTTGAGATTACCTTTTTTCTAAACAGACTGATCATTACGGCAAAAGTAATAATTACAGCTGCTATTTCATATCTGTATACATAATTCATTTAAGCAACTCCAAAAACTCTTCCTGCCCAATCGGTTTGGAATAAAAAAACCCCTGAATATAATCACAACCCATTTCCTTTAAGTCGTGAGCCTGCTCTTCTGTTTCAACTCCTTCTGCAACAATCTGCATTTTTAATTCTTTTACCATTTTGATTGTATTTAATAAGATTATACGAGCCTTTTCATCGCGGAACGCAGAATCTATAATTGATTTATCAAGCTTAATTGTGTGGAACGGATATTCAACCAGCGTAGACATGTTAGAAAAGCCTGTTCCAAAGTCATCCAGAGAAAAATTAACGTTCTTTTCTATAAGCTTTGTCATATTACTCTTTAAAATTTCACTTGAAGCAATTGCACTTGTTTCTGTTACTTCAAGGTTGATGTATTTATAATCCAAACCGTAGCTATCCATAATCTTAAACAACTGCTGATGTAATTTTTCCTGCATACACTGAATTACACTAAGATTTACATGAATATATTCAATTCCTTTTTCCCAAATTTTTTCATGAAGGATAAATTCACAAACAGAGTTAAATACAAACTCGCCAATTTCAAGGATTAAACCGCAGCGTTCTGCAATAGGAATAAATTCATCCGGGCGGATAAAGCCAAAATCCTTATGTTTAAGACGAACCAGAGCTTCTGCCGTTGTATATTCATTTTTTTCAACACAATAAATCGGCTGATACACAACAAAAAACTCTTTATTCTTTAATGCAGTTTTAAGAATTACTGCGATTGTATGTTCACGGCTTATTTTTTCAAGTAAATCTTTATCTGCAGGTGCTGTTGTTCCGTTTTCCTTTTCTGCAAGATTCTGAAGCATGTTTTCTATTAAGTCAATTGCATTATCTACATCCTTTGCCTGCTCCGGACAAACCAAGGTTGTAATTCTTACCCCCATACTCAGAGAAAAATCATCTACCCTGAACGGTTCTGCAAACGCAATCTTAATTCTGTCGATTATATGCTTTTCTTTTTTTTCATCATCATTGATTATTACAGCAACCTTACTTTCAGAAAGTCTGTACAAAGGATTATTTCCGCAAGCAACAATCAATAAATCAGAAATATTCTGCAAAAGCTGGCTCTTTCTCTGGAGTCCTATTGTCTCGTTTAAATATTTTAATCCGGCAATCTGAAATCCGATTATTCTTATAGACTTTCCGCTGTTTATTTTCTGATTCGCAATGATTAAAAACGCACGCCGGTTAAATATTCCCATCTCTTTATCCGTGTAATTTGCCGGGTTTTCAAGTGAAAGATACGTAAGTAAAAGAGAGATGGCAGAAATAAAGTTGATTATCAATAATTTTGGGAATACGCTTTGTAAATAAACTGTTACAAACATGGCTATGGTGTAAAAAATAATCGTAAGAATCTGCGACTTTGAAAGAAATATATGATCACGAATGATGATTAATACACACAAAACAAGATAGAACAGACTTAATACATAAAGAAGATTATATAAAATACCATGATGATAAACTAAATTAGCATCAAAATAGAAAATGCCCTTTGTGAGCGGTGTTGTAAAAATTAAAATTACTTCTGCAACAAATGGAATATAGGTGAACTTTCGGAATTTTTCCTGGGAACGTTTTTTTTCTTCTATAACAAAAAGGATTGTATTAAAAAAGGCAATGGCCACACCGTTCAAACTGGTAAAAAATACCATATTCACGATGTAGTTCAACCAGACAGGCACACTGTGTGGATTTTCGATAGTATAAACTGTCACTAAATCCAATATTGACGACAGCAGGTGCATTGTTGTGATGATTGTAAACGCTTTTGTTAGTTTTGTGCTTATGGATTTCTTTCTGAAAAAGCTGAAAACAATCGTCAATGTAATGACAATGGCGGCAATATCGTACTCGATTATATATTTCACCACATATA
Organism: Treponema sp.; assembly: GCA_017962965.1. Classification (GTDB taxonomy): domain Bacteria; phylum Spirochaetota; class Spirochaetia; order Treponematales; family Treponemataceae; genus Treponema_D. The sequence continues at coordinate 75,740 of JAGCUI010000029.1, forward strand.
TTCTACAACAAAACTAAAATTTTTAAAGAAAATTTAAAAAAAAGGTTGCTCAGACCTAAATCCAAGCAACCTTTGTATAAAAGTTATTTATTCAGTCAAAACTTATTTCTTCTGACTAGCCTTAATAACAGCCTGAGCACCTGCAAGACGAGCGAGTGGTACACGGAATGGAGAACAAGATACGTAGTTCAAACCAAGCTTGTAGCAAAGTGCGATAGAAGCAGGGTCACCACCATGTTCACCACAGATACCTAAGTGAAGGTCAGGTTTTACTGAACGTCCCTTAGCTTCTGCAATTTCCATTAATGCACCAGGACCATCTGGGTCGAGTGTAGCAAATGGATCGTCTTCGATAATTCTCTGATCAAGGTATGCTTCGATGAACTTACCGTAGTCATCACGAGAGAAACCGAATGTTGTCTGTGAAAGGTCGTTTGTACCGAATGAGAAGAAGTCTGCATATTTAGCAACTTTGTCTGCAATAAGAGCAGTACGTGGGAATTCAACCATAGATCCGATAGCGAACTTAAGGTTTACTTTCTTTGCTTTGTTTACTTCTTCAATCTTAGCTTCTGCCTGAGCACGAATCTGTTCAACTTCGCGGTAAGAAACAACGTTAGGAATCATGATCTGAACATCGTGTTTAACACCTTCTTTTTCGAGCTTAGCTGTAGCCAAAGCGATTGCTTCAACCTGCATTTCGTAAATTTCAGGATATGTGATAGCAAGACGACATCCGCGGTGTCCGAGCATTGGGTTGTGTTCATCAAGAGCAGCAACTTTTGCAGCGAGAGATTTTTTATCAATTCCAAGCTTCTTAGAAAGTTCGTCGAGCTGTTTGCTGTCTGCAGCCTGGATGAATTCGTTTAATGGAGGGTCAAGAAGACGGATAGTTACTGTGCGTCCTTCCATAGTCTTGATGATCTGATAGAAGTCTTTTTCCTGATATGGAAGAATTGCTTTAAGGTTCTTCTTACGAGCTTCTGTATCTTCAGAAACAATCATCTTCTGGAATGATGTAAGTTTTGGTTCATCAAAGAACATGTGTTCTGTACGACAAAGACCAATACCCATAGCACCAAAGCGGAATGCATCTTTTGCGTTCTGTGGTGTATCACCGTTTGCATATACATCAAATCCCTTAA
>JAGCUI010000030.1 GCA_017962965.1 Treponema sp.
CGCATTTCTATGCTTCATACAGTATTTAAAACTTTGTCTACAATCATCCTTCTTCCAATGCAGAGTATTCTTGTTAAGCTTACACAGAAGTTTATTAAAGATGATCCTGATGACAGACCGGCACAGTATAAGCTTGTATTTACAAATCTTATGGGAAAGGACAGTATTACAACACACATCATCCAGGTAGAAAAAGCAATTGCCGATATGACCGATGTTGTAACAGATATGTTCGATAAAATTCAGATTGGAATTACAAAGCGTAACAACGATTTTATTGATAATTATAAAGAAGAGATGAGTAAGACAGAGGATTATGTAGATCAGATGCATGAACAGATTACTCACTATCTTATCAACTGCGAAAAATTCCAGCTGACAGAAAAACAGCTTAATCATATTTCCAGCATGATTCAGATTGTAGATGAGCTTGAAAATATGAGCGACAGCTGCTTTGGAACAATCATGCTTATTTGCCGTTCTATCGAAAAGAAGATGACATTTAAAACCGAAGATATGGAGCGGCTTCTTCCTTATATTGAGCTTGTTCGCCAGTTCCTTCAGTTTATCAGAATCAACATTAACAAAACCCTTACTCCGGAAAAGCTTGAGCTGGCACGTGAGCTCGAAGACGGAATTGATGCATTCAGAAAGGATTTGAAGAAGGTAGCAAGAAAGAGGCTCGAAGGTGGTGCCGATGTTAAGTCCGAACTTCTGTACATCGATATGGTACGCGCAATCGAACACATTGGTGATAACTGCTTCAGCATTTCCGAAAGCCTTGTAAACGGATAGGATAGTTATTCAAAAAAACGCGTGGGCATTATGAAGATTATTTCGTGGAACGTAAACGGGATTCGCGCAGTAGAAAAAAAAGGTTTTATTGACTGGCTCACTGCTTCCGGGGCCGATGTGGTGTGTATTCAAGAAACAAAGGCAAACCCTTCCCAGCTTTCCGAAGAACTCCTTGCCCCTGGCGGCGTTTATAAATCATATTTTTCGAGTGCAAAAAAACCGGGATATTCGGGAACAGCAGTTTTTACTCGTGTTGAACCCGACAGCGTAGAAACAATGGGCGACGACCGTTTTGATGACGAAGGCCGTGTAACAATTGCAAAATTCAAAAAACTTGCAGTAATTTCGGCTTATTTTCCGAACAGTCAGGATGCCGGTGCCCGCCTTGATTATAAACTTGCTTTCTGCGATGCCATGCTTAAAAAATGCGACTCTCTTGTAAAAGATGGTTTTGATATAGTTTTGTGCGGCGACTACAATATTGCCCATAAACCGATTGATCTTGCAAATCCAAAAGCAAACGAAGGAAATGCCGGCTATTTGCCCGAAGAACGCGCCTGGATGGATAAGTTTACTGCGGCAGGCTATGTAGATACCTTCCGTCATTTCTGCTCTGAGCCAAAGATGTACACCTGGTGGAGTTATCGCTTTCATGCCCGCGAAAAAAACATCGGATGGCGTATAGACTATCAGTGTGTAAATCCGTCTTTTATTGGCAAAGTAAAATCATCAGTAATTTTGAGTGATGTAACAGGTTCCGACCACTGTCCGATTATGGTCGAAGTAGAATAAAATAAACTAAAGGCTTAATAAAATAAAACAAAGGCTTGCAGCATAGTTTTGCTGGATTTTTTAATACGAATAAAATGGGGATGAGGTATGCCGTATATAATTATTTTAATCGCATGGATTTTCGCTCCAATCTTACTCGCAATTCTTTTAGTAAAAGGAATTAAAAAACTTAAGGGCGATTCAAAGTCAGATTCATTTTCCGATTTATATACGGACGAAGCAGAACACGATAAGGCAATGAACGAGATTCAGAATTTCGAAACTGATTATTTTGCACGGGCTTCGAACGGAGAACAGACACAGGAGTTCTTACTGGTTGGTGAGCGAAGGGTGAGTTCTTTAATCCAGAGCTTTTTATTTTCGGAAGGGATTCCAAGTTATACAGATCATGAACATATAAATACAATATATTCCTTTAATAATCTTGCTTCCTCGTCTGCTTTTACAATCAAAGTTTATATCCTTACAAACGATTATGACCGCGCGTTTGAGATTGTTAAAGATTTAGTAGAAAAAAACAATATTGCGCTGCAGGAAGAACAGGAAAGACCAAAGGAAATAAAAGAACAGGCACGGAAAGCTGTCACAGTAATTGCATCTGCCGGTTTATTTATTCCACTTCCCGACGGCTCCAGGACAACATCCATGGGAATCACAATTCTACCTAAAAAGGAGAAAGGGGAATGATTCATTGTTATTGTAAAAAATTATCTTTATAAAACAAATCATGTTGTTATTACAAAAAAATGATTTATAATAAATGTGAGGTGAAAAATGAACGAAGTTTACGAATTTTTGAAAAAATGCGGGACATATTATTTAGCTACAGTTGATTCGGACGGGCAGCCAAGAAACAGACCGTTTGGGACAATCAATCTTTTTGAAGGAAAGCTTTATATCCAGACTGGAAAAAGCAAGGATGTTTCAAAACAGATTCACAAAAATCCAAAGGTAGAAATCTGCTGTTTTGATGGCGCTTCCGGTGTATGGCTTAGAGTTGCAGGAGAACTTTATGATGATGACCGTCGTGAAGCAAGAGCAGACATGCTTGATCATTATCCTGAACTTAAAAACATGTACTCTCCGGATGATGGTAACACAGAGGCTTTCTGCTTTAAAGAAGGAACTGTAACTGCAACATTCTCGAGCTTTACAGGAGCTCCAAAGGTTGTAAAGTTCTAGACATACTCGCTTACGATACTTAAAACCGGCCCAAGATAGCCTGAACCAAAAATGTTCAAGTGATTCAAAAGCTGGTAAAGATTATAAAGGTCGCGCCGTTCTTCGTAGCCGGGCTCGAGAGGTGCGGCCTTTTTATATGCTTCGTAAAATTCCCCTGGAAATCCGCCGAAAAGTTCTGTCATGGCAATATCTGCTTCGCGGTTTCCAACATAACATGCAGGGTCAATCAGCATGGCTTTTCCGTCCGGCCCACACATCACGTTTCCGCTCCATAAATCCCCGTGTAAAAGAGAAGGATAGGCAGGTTCAATAAGAAAATGGTCAAGGTTATCTAAAAACTTTGTGATTTTTTTTCTGTCTTCGCTTGAAAAATATGAATCGGCATCGCGAAATTGCGGGGCCAGTCTGTAATCACGGAAAAAATCAATCCAGGAAGAGGAAGGTGTGTTTTTCTGTGCGCGCGCCCCTACAAAATTATCCTGGAAAAATCCGAATCTGCCATCCGCCGGCGCGTTTGTATTATCTGTTGATTTATCATCTCTTCCGCCACTGCGTTTTATAAATGTGCTTGTATCTGCCTTATGCATTGCCGCAAGCTCGGTCCCAAGAGTCTCCCAGTAATCAGCTTTTTTACCGCCGCTTTTTATGAATTTTAGAAGAAGGAAGCTGTAACCAACGTCCTCCCCATCATCAGTTCCCGTACACAAAATCTCCGGCGTAGAAATTGCTCCCGTACTTTTAATTGCATTTAAGCCCGCAGTCTCTGCCGTAAAAAACGCGGCATTATTTTTTGCATTAGCCTTCATAAAAATCTTATCGCCCGTATTAAGAGAAAGCCCATATGCCTTATTTATATCTCCGCCCGAAACCCTGTCCGTCTGCACAATCTTAACCGAGCTCCCAAAAAGCTCCACCAGCGCCCGCGCCAGAGAAGTGTAATCCGGTATGTTGTTTGTTTGAATCATGATGATATTATAGCATTTGTGATGGGAATGGTGGAAGGGAGATATTTTTGTTTTATACCTTTACACTTTCCAGATAGCAGGTGTCGGCTCCAATGTCGATTTTGTTGGACCAGATTTCTTCACTGTCGACTTTGGGGTCTTTATCCCAGCAGATTGAATTTGTTGAATCTATATAGCATTTATTAAAAATATTTTCATCAATTAATATGGAATAAACAGTTCCTTTGTGTATTAATGGTTTCATGTCAAAAATTCGCTGTTCATTATTATCGAATGTAATTAGAAGCTTCATTTGGTTTTGAGGAACTACAGACACAGGCTTTCTTCTTCCTGCTGCAAAATATTCAGCGGCTTTTGAGTCAAATCCTTTTGAAAGATAGTATTCCACGGTTTTTAGCATATATATAAAAAAATGATATTTGATACCCCCTCAAAAGTCAAGATTTCTATAGTATGGACAAATCAACTTTTTAAAAGTGGATTTGCCCAAAAAGAATAAGATTCTAGTGAAAAAAAATCCTCAGATTGCTCTGAGGATTAAAAAGGAATCTATGAAAAATGTTGTTAGTTTTAGCCTAATGTGATTTCTACATTAACTTCTTTTTTGCCTTCTACGAATGGAACTACGCAGCCTTCTACTGGCTGGCCGTCTACTATCATCGATTTTACGCCTTTGCAAACGTGGCTTGGGTTTTTGATTGTGATGTTGTATTTTGCACCGCGGAAAAGACGTGTTGCTGTAAAGCCATCCCAGCTTGCCGGAATAGAAGGATCTACTTTAAGTCCGTCAAAGTCAGGCTGAATACCAAGGATGTACTGGCTGATTGCAACCATGTTCCATGCGGCTGTACCTGTGAGCCATGAGTTTTTACCCTGACCAAAGTTTTTGCCTGTCTGTCCTACATCGCTTCCTGCATCCTTACCGCCAATCATCTGGCCGTATACATAAGGTTCTGTTTTATGGATGTCCGAAGTTTCTTCTGTGTAAGCTGGTGCAATTTCTGAGTAGTATTTGAATGCCTGGTCTCCTTCTCCTGCATAAGCTGCAGCACAGATAATCCATGCGTTGTTGTGAGTAAAGATTCCGGCATTTTCCTTGTATCCGCCCGGATATGTAGAGATTTCTCCGTACTGGATGTAGTACTTAGAGAATGCAGGGTTATTCAAAACAAGACCGTGCTTTGTGTTCAAGCGTTCATCGATTGCGGCAAGGGTCTTTTTAGCAGTACCTTCTTCCTTACCAACGTCCGACATGATTGCAAAGCCCTGTGGTTCAATAAAGATCTGTCCTTCCTGGCATTCCTTAGAACCCATCTTCTGGCCGTTTGCATCGTAAGCGCGCATGAACCAGTTTCCGTCCCATGCAGATGCCATCATAACCTTCTTCATCTTGTCGATTTCTTTCTGAGCCTTAGCAGCATCCTTTTTCTTTCCAAGATGATTTAAGATTCCTACAAAAGCAGGTCCTACATATGTGAATAAAGCGGCAACGAATACAGATTCTGCAATCTTTGAGTAACCGCCTTCTTTTTTGAATTTTGGATTTGTATATGTCTGGAAGCTTTCGCCCGGTGTGTCTGAGAAGCATGAAAGGTTGATACAGTCGTTCCAGTCTGCGCGCATTGCAAGAGGAAGTCCGTGTGGTCCAAGATTATTTACAATGTGGTAGAAGCTTACTGTAAGGTGATCAAGCATTGATTTTGCTTTAGATTCATCGTTGTCGTAAGGAACCTTTTCGTCCAGAATTGACCAGTCGCCTGTTTCCTTGATGTAAGCGGCTACCGCGAGGATCATCCACAGCGGGTCGTCGTTGAAGTTGGAGCCGAGCTCGTGGTTGCCCTTCTTGGTGAGCGGC
>JAGCUI010000031.1 GCA_017962965.1 Treponema sp.
GAACAGATTAATGCCGTTCTTACAAGCACACTTACAAACGAGCAGATTGTTGCTTCAATGAAAAACGGAACTTATGATGCTTTCTTCTCTAACATTCCAAGCTTCAATCAGCTTCAAAAAGAGTACGGCGGAATTTTCCGTCTTGTAGAAGAACCTATTTCAACATCAGCTTCTTACTTCATTTTCAATCTTGATAATCCAACTCTTAAAGCTGATGTTGATGTAGCCCTTAAACAGCTTATTGATTCTGGTGAGCTCTCAAAACTCGCAATCAAAAATCTTGGCTCTGATACAACAAAAAATATCAATAAATAAAGGTTTATAAAAAAAAGTCTGGAGGTAAAAATGGCAGATTTGTTTTCATGGCAGCGAGTTGTTAAAAATTTTCCAATATTGATTACAAAGCTGCCGGTTACCTTTGAAATTGTTGCAGTCGCATTTTCCCTGGGATTCATACTTGCACTTCTGATTGCAACAACACGAATTAAAAAAGTTCCGCTTCTGAACCAGATTCTTACAGTTTTTATTTCTTTCGAAAGAGGCACTCCCCTTCTGGTTCAGATGCTTGTAGTTTATTATGCATTTCCTATTGTCCTTTATAAAGCTTTTGGAATTGATTCACGACGATGGGAAAAAATCATATTTGTTGATTTAGCCTTGATCTTAAATCAGGGAGTTTTCCTTGGAGAAATATTTAGAGGCGCAATTCTTGCAGTTCCAAAAGGACAAAAGGAAGCAGCTCTTGCCTGTGGTATTTCAGATTTTAAGGCCTTTATAAAAATCATTCTTCCACAGGCAATAAGAATAGCTCTTCCTTCAACAGGGCTCACTTTGATAGGACTTTTTCAGGAAACATCTTTAGTTTACATGCTTGGTGTAATGGACATCATGGGACGTGCAAGTGCACTTGGAGCAACCAGCGGTCACAATCTGGAAAGCTATCTGATTATTGCACTTATCTTTGTACTTATTAATTTTGGACTTACAGCCATTACAACAAAAATTGATAAAAACCTCACTTACGGTACTAAAAACCTAACCGGGAGGGCAGCATGAAATTCAGTCTTGAATATTTATGGAAGTGTATTCTTTCTGGGATAATTTATATTCCAGTTACACTCAAACTTGCATTAATTCCCCTTGCCATTGCAATTGTTTTTGGAACACTGATTGCTCTGGCCCGCATTTTTAAGGTGCCGGTTGTAGAAAAGTTCTTTAAGATTTTTGTTGCAATATATTCGGGAATTCCAGGTGTTGTGACAATGCTGATTTTTCATTTAATTTACCTGAGTCTTTTTAAACCAGCTAAAAATGGAATAATGCTTCTCGCCTACTTCACCTTTACTTTAGGAAGAACAATTGTTGTGAGCGAATCTGTTAGAGGTGCCTTTCTTTCTATTCCAAAAGGACAGTATGAAGCATCTTATGCCTGCGGCCTTTCTACTTTTCAGACACTAAAAAAAATCATTATCCCGCAGGTGATTCCGGTTGCACTTCCGGCACTTACAAACAATACTCTTGGTTCAATTAAGAACACTTCAATCGTTCTGGTTCTTGGAATTGTTGATGTTTTGAATGGAGCTACGATTCCCTGTGCAGACACATACAGCTATGTAGAAGGTTATGTAGCAGCCGCAATTATCTATTGGGTAATTAATGCCATTGTAGAGTTTTTCCTTGTTCATCTGGAAAAACATCTTTCTAAGAAAAAATAGGGGATATTAAAAATGATTAAAATAGAACACGTAAAAAAATCTTTCGGACATCTTGATGTTCTTCATGATGTATCTCTCACTGTTGATGACGGAAGTGTTGTTGTAATTCTTGGTCCAAGCGGAAGCGGTAAAACTACCCTGCTCCGATCAATCAATTTTCTGGAACGGGCTGACAAAGGTAAGCTAACTATCGGTAGTTCGTCAGTAGATTTACATTCTGCAAAGAAAAAAGAAGTACTGGAAATCAGAAGAAAGACATCTATGGTTTTTCAAAATTATAATCTCTTTGCAAATAAGACTGCTCTTGAAAATATTGTCGAAGCACTTGTTACTGGCCACGGAGTTCCAAAAACCCAGGCTATTGAGCGGGCAAAAGAAGAACTACGTAAGGTGGGTCTTAGTGATAAAGAAAATTATTACCCGAGCCAGCTTTCGGGCGGTCAGCAGCAGCGTGTAGGAATTGCCCGGGCCGTTGCTCTTGATGCAGAAGTTATTTTATTTGATGAACCAACCAGTGCGCTTGACCCGGAGCTTGTAGGTGAAACACTTGCGCTGATTAAACAGGTCGCAAAAGACGGACACACTATGATTGTTGTAACTCACGAAATGTCTTTTGCAGAAGATGTTGCAGATAAAGTTGTGTTTATGGATGGCGGTTATATCGTTGAAGAAGGCAGCCCTCAGGATATTTTCTATCATCCAAAAGAAGAACGAACCAGACAGTTTTTACGCCGTATAATACCTGTCGGAGAGTATGTTATTTAAAAAAGTTTTTTTATGCGTAAAACAACTATATAAAAAGTGTAAAAAAAAAAATCAGGAGATTTTATGAATAAACAGATTCCAGATACTATCAGAGATAAACACCCGGGATTTGCAGATGTACAGGTGGGAAGTTCTGGAGAACTCAGAGAAAAGGCTCAAGCCCACTGCTTGAAAAACGCTCACCGCACTTTTGAGCAGGGCATTCAGTGTGTTCAGGTAAACAGCATGAATGCGCTTGTAAGCCTGCAAGATACAGTAATGGTAATTCATTCACCTTTGGGCTGCTCAGGCTGTGCTTCATTTGGAGCAATCGACAGACTGAATGTTTATAAGCATCACAGAGGCCGCGACAATGCACCTGACAGCCATTTAATTTCAACGGCCCTAGGAGAAAAAGAAGTAATTCTCGGCGGTGAAAAACGACTCGCTGAAACTATAGATGAAGCCGTAAAAAGATATAATCCGAAAATTGTTTTTATTCTTGCTTCCTGTGCTTCTGCAATTATTGGAGATGACATTGAC
>JAGCUI010000032.1 GCA_017962965.1 Treponema sp.
CTGAAACACAGAAGTACGGACACGTAACATACTTCTTCAACGGAAACAAGCAGGGTAAGTTCGACGAAAAACTCGAAGATTATATTGAAGTTCCATCTGACGTAGTTCCATTCGAACAGCGCCCATGGATGAAGTGTGCAGAAATTACAGACAAAGTAATCGAAGCAATTAAGAGCGGAAAATATGACCACATCCGTTTGAACTTCCCTAACGGTGATATGGTTGGACACACTGGTGTATTCAACGCAGTAGTATGTTCTATGGAAGGAATGGACCTGCAGCTTGGACGCCTTAAGGCAGCAATCGATGAAGCAGGCGGAATCTTGTGTCTTACCGCTGACCACGGAAACTCAGACGATATGTATGAGCATGCAAAAGACGGCAGCGTAAAGAAAGATTCAGATGGCGAACCAAAGGCAAAGACAAGCCACTCATTAAACCCTGTTCCTGGAATCATCTATGACCCAGAATACAAAGGCGAATATGACAATACAAAATTAAACGAAGGACTTGGAATCAGTTCATGGCCTTCAACACTCATGACACTCATGGGTTATGTTCCTCCGGCAGATTACGACAAGAGCATAATCAACCTTAAATAATCAAAACGGCGGTAATCTGTGATATAATAAACGGGTCAGTGCATATTTGAGCTTTGACCCGTTTCTTTTTTAACCAAAAGTTTCCGGAGGAGTGAATGAAGAAGTATTAACGTCTCACTGATAATTCAAAATAATTGTGTTATAATACATACTATGAAAAAAATCATAATCATTACAATCATTTTTATCTGCATGGTGGGATGTGGGATTGCGCTGTTTTCTCAGGGAAGGAGGAGCGCGAGTGATGAGATTTCGTTGAAAGCGGAAAAAACAGAGGCAAATATAAAAATCAATAAAGATGGAAAGGATATTGTTTCGCGGTTTAGTGTGCCTGATGGATTTATTCGCGTTGAATATGATAAGGATTCGTTTGCAGAATATCTTCGTCATTATCCTTTAAAAAAATTTGGCTCTCCGGTAAAGCTTTATGATGGACGTAAGAAAAGTAATCAGGTGCATGTTTCTGTTTTTGATATGCCGCTTTTAAAAGAGGATTTGATTCAGTGTGCAGATGCGGTTATAAAACTTCGTGCCGAATATCTTTATGCACAAAAACGTTATGATGAAATAAGCTTTCATATTACAAACGGGATGGAAGTTCCGTTCAGTCGGTATGCCAAAGGGGAACGCGTGATTGTAAAAGGAAATAATACATCGTGGAAATCTGGCTACAAAGAAGGCTACGACCGCGATGTGTTTGAATCATATTTAAAATTCATTTATTCGTATGCCGGAACTTATTCGCTTTCGGTTGAATCACAAAAAGCTGCAATTTTTAAACTTGAACCCGGAAACTTTTTTATTTATGGTGGAAGCCCGGGGCATGTTGTTTTGGTTCTGGATGTTGCAGAAAACCCCGTTACAAAAAAGAAAATAATGCTGCTTGGTCAGAGCTATATGCCATCCCAGGAATTTCATGTTTTAAAAAGTTTTGAAGATATAAGCCCCTGGTATTACGTAAACGACGAACCTCTTTCCACCCCCGAATGGGACTTTGAACGAGGCAGTTTGAAAAAGTTCTAAGGCAATCAGGGCGATAAGATTTACCTTGAAACATACCGCGACGAGTTTGCCGACCGCAAAAAAATCCAGATGGAAAAATCAATCATTCTGCAAAGCCTTAACATAATACTCTTCGAGGTTTGGACGGCATTCCAGGAAAATAGGACCAATTTCAGGGTCAAAGTGATTTCCCAAGTCGCTTCGGATAATTTCAAAGGCTTCGTCAAAGCTCTTGGCCTCTTTATAACAGCGCTGGCTTACAATGGCATCAAAAACATCTGCAAAGGCCATGATGCGTGCTTCTACAGGAATCTCTTTCTGCTTTAAGTGCATAGGATAACCTTCGCCGTTCCATTTTTCGTGGTGGTAGTGAGCAAGGTTGATTGCAATCTGACGGAAGTTTTTATCTGTACTTTCTTTTAAAACTTCGCCTACAATAATGCTTCCCTTTTGTGCGTGAGTCTTCATCTGCTCATATTCTTCCGGAGTAAATTTACCGGGCTTTCTTAAAATGCAGTCATCAACGGCAATCTTTCCAAGGTCGTGCATAGGAGCGGCCTTAATCACATTTTCACAGAAAGATTTTGTACACCATGCAAATTCATCATGCTCCAAAAGCTTGTCCATAAAAATACGAACACAGTCACTTGTTCTTGCAATATGACCGCCTGTAGAGTTGTCGCGGCTTTCTACCATCATAGCCATGCCCTTAATAATTGAATCCTGCATGTCTGTAATCTGTTTGGTCTTGTTTGCAACATCCTGAGACAGAGCCTGGTTATAAAGGTTAATTCCGGTAATATAATTCTGCTGTTTTGTGTCGTCCCTTAATTCAAAAAGATATCCGATTAAGTGTTTGTTTTTATAAGTGATTGGGTGGATGCGGCAGATAAAAGCCATTCCGTCCTTTTTAATAGGAAAATCAAGCTCAAGGTTATCAGCCCATTTTCCGTCGGTTTCATCATAATCAATAAGGCGGCGTAATTCCTTTGAGTCCCTTCTTAACTGGGTATCAATAATTTCATTTTCAAGCTCAGGGAAAATTTTAATGGCAAAATCATCGCAGCCCAAAAGTCTTTTCTTTTTGTCGAATGCAATGTAACCGTAGCCTTCGCGCTCTTTAAATACACTCATGAGGTTTGAAGAAAGGTCGTACATATTCGAACGCACGGCAATAAAGAGACACACGCTTTCCATCAAAACATAGGCAAAGGCATAAAGATTGATTTTACTCTTTACCAAAAGCGGAATGAGGTAAGAAAGAGTTACAATAAGAAGCAGAAGAAGTATGATGAACAAAGTAGCTTTTGAAACCTTTTTCTTTTTAACGATTGTGTCGATTACAATCCAGATCGAGCCGATGTTGATTACTGCAAGATATCCGATGTAAGCATACATAACAGGCCCGTTATCCCATTCAAGAATTGCAAGTCCGTATTTATATGTAAGCTTCTGATTTGAGAAGAAAAGATTAGTTTCTATAGTTGTTCCGATGCAGATGATTATTGCAAAGGCGCAGAGAATAAGAAAGATTCGTAAAGGAAGAAGGAATCTTCTGTTACACAGATATACTACAACTATCATTACAAAAAGCGCTGTGAATATGCTTCCGATATAAGAAACAAGCATACCCGCAAATGCACCCTCGAGCGTAGTTGAATAAATTGACTGCGCATACCCAAAGTTTGCAACTAAGGTTGTGATGTAGAGAACGATAAAATTTTTATTGGTCTTATTCAGTGTAAATTCATAGTATATAAGAAATTCTACAGATGAAATAAAAACCAGCACCAGGTATAAAAATTTTAAATCCATGGAATTTAATTATAAAACTGTTTTTGAGAATTAACAAAAGAAAAATTTCTTTTATGCGAATAAATAATTACAGTATACTGAATTGCAAAAGGTGACGGTCAAGGATTTCCTTAAAGGCATTTTTGTTTTTGAGGAATATATCTGTAATAACCGGATCAAACTGAGAGCCCTTTCCTTCTTCAATGATGGAAATAGCATCTTCAAAACTGAACGATTTTTTATAACAGCGTGGAGTTGTGAGTGCATCAAAAACATCGGCAATAGACATGAATCTTGCACTAAGAGGAATTGTAACGCCGGCAAGTCCGCTCGGATATCCTTTTCCGTCCCAGCGCTCGTGGTGTGAGCTTGCAATTTCTATAGCCGTATTTGTGAATGCCTTTGTCTGAATTGGTCCAAAAATATCACGAAGGATTTTAGCACCTTCTGTTGTGTGAGTCTTAATCAATTCAAATTCTTCTGGAGTAAGCTTTGAAGGCTTTTTTAAGATATTATCCGGAATTACAATCTTTCCAATATCATGTAAAGCTGCTGCCTTTCCCAAAAGCTGGATATAATCTTCGGTAAGCTGATCTACATAAAATCCGCTTTCAGAAGCAAATTTTGCAAGAAGAGTAACGTATTCAGAAGTTCTCTTTACGTGGTCACCTGTAGAGCTGTCGCGGTTTTCTACAAGGTTCGAAAGTCCGTAAATTGTATTTTCCTGAATGGAAGAAAGTCTGAGCTGATATTTAAGTGTTTTTCTTGTTCTTTCCTTATCAATTCCCTTGATGATGATATGAACGGCACAAGGAACAATAATACTTATAAGAAGCATTATAAAGGCAAGAATGTAGAAGAACGGAGTCTGATAGAAGGAAACGTGAGGTTCAAAGGTATAAAACCAGGTTGAAGTAAATGCCCTTCTTGAAAAAGTTACTGCATTGCTTTTGTGAAGCTGGGAAACAGGCTTTTGAGATTCCATGATTGTTAAAACCTTGCCTTCTACAGGATGAACAGTCCAGATTTTAAAAGAGAAAGCACTTGTTTCAACTTCATTAAAGTTTACATTATTGTAAGCATCAGGAAAGTAAAGTGAATATAAAAGTATTTTTGAATATGCATCAGTTCCGTCTTCTGTTACCGTGTAAGCCGGAATTATTACAGAAAGAATTTTATCTTTGTTTGGAAGAGTAATAGGTCCGTATAAAGCAGCATCCTCGTTGCTTATAAAAATATCCGTACTAAGAGGAACTTCCTTGTTTTCTGCAAAATCATATCCGATCAGGCTGCTCAAATCCTTTTTTGAATAAACCTTGGAAATAGTTGTTTTATCAAGAATCATAAGGCTGTGGATATTCGGATTTTCAATCATCTTCTGTGCCAGCATTTCAAAGGAGCGTGTATTCTGTTTCTGGCTTAAAACGTAATTATCTCTAATGGAAGTGATTCTAGAAAGGTTACGCATTGTAGTTTCATAAATCTGGGTACTCATGCGCTCTGAAAAAGAAACCATTTTTGAATACTGAGTGTCGTTGTAAGAGGTAGCAAAGTTTTCCATAACGGCAAAACCAAAGCCAAACAGTATGAAAAAAACTCCTAAAGGAACGAGATAAGATGCGTATTTTCTTATATTCAGTTTATTGTTTCTTTTCATCTATACATAAATTATAGAATACTTTTTTGAGATTTCAATAGAAATTTATGATATATTTATTTTATGGAAAAAATACGTGCCGGACGAAACAGAACAATTATTTTAAAGGAAGATGAAATTCCAGACTTAAAAAAGAATCTTATTACACCTTCGAGCATAGATTCTTCAGCTTCTTTGCAAGCCTCGCAATATCTTAATAAAACAATAAACGCAGACCTCTTCGAAGGCTTAAAGCTTGTGCCCGACGAATGTGCCGATTTAATCATAATTGATCCGCCGTACAATCTTTCCAAAAATTTTAACGGGAATAAATTCAATGCACGCTCACAAGCCTTGTATGATGAATATCTTGATTCCTGGTTTGGTCTCGTATGTAAAAAGCTTAAACCTTCGGGTTCGTTGTATATATGCGGGGACTGGAAATGCACATCGAGCTTACAACGCGCTGTGGAGAAGGAGCTTACGATTTTGAACAGGATAACGTGGCAGCGCGAGAAGGGCAGGGGAGCCAGGGCAAACTGGAAGAACGGAATGGAAGATATCTGGTATGCCGTAAAAAATCCTGAAGACTATTATTTTAATCTTGATGCCGTAAAAATTAAGCGCCGTGTTGTAGCTCCGTACCGTGTCCAGGGAAAACCAAAGGACTGGAGCCAGGAAGAAAACGGTAATTTCCGCCTTACATGCCCTTCGAATTTCTGGGATGATATTTCAGTTCCATTCTGGTCCATGCCCGAAAATACAGATCATCCTACCCAGAAGCCAGAAAAGCTTTATGCCAAATTAATCCTTGCTTCTTCCAAGCCCGGCGATTTAGTTTTTGATCCTTTTTTAGGTAGCGGAACTACAAGTGTTGTGGCTAAAAAACTGGGCCGGAATTACTGCGGAATCGAAATTAATGAAGAATATTGCCTTCTTTGCGAAAAAAGATTGCAAATGGCTATAACCGATAAGACAATTCAGGGTTATTATAATGGAGTGTTTTACGAAAGAAATGTAAGCCGGGAAGAAATGAAAAACTAAATCCCGCTTGAAAAAATGGAGGCTTATTATGAATTTTAGAAAAATGTTATTTATCCAGGCGCTTATGCTTTGTTTTTTGTGCGCTTTTTCGAAGGAACAAAAGAGACTGGAGCTCCCTTCGGATTTTAAAGAGATTGCAAAAAAATATGAAGTTTCAGAAATTACAATGCATGAAGACCGTGCAGTTTATTATGATGAAAAATACGTTCAGTTTGTGCGTGAGCTTGGAGCCAAAAACTTTGAACCTCGTGTAGAAATCAAACAGAAGGGAAAAAACTATACGATTGAGTTTTTTGATTTAGGCTATAATTCGTTCCATGTTGTAAAGGGAAAGTTCAAGGTTGTTGATGAAGATAATCAGGTTATTCAGATTATTGAATTTGATGATATTGATGATCCTTATTACGGTTTTTTTGATGCAGATATGGACGGCTGTATGGATCTTATGATTATGGATCACGAGTACAAGGGCGAAAATTCATATCACATTTATTACTGGAGTAATTTTTACAAGAAGTTCAAGGAAGATGATCACGAGATGAGAAATCCGGCCTGGGACCTTCAAAGAAATTATATCTACGAAAAGTTTTACAACAAAGACGGCGATTTAATTTATATCTATTATGAATTCAGATTCGGAATCAAGCGTTTTGTGGGCCAGGTAACCTTTAAGTTTGAAAATAAAAAGGAAGGCTACAGATTAAAGATTATTTACACAGATATAGAAAATGCTTCCGAAGGCGAAAAGGGCGTGTTTACTTTTACACTTCCTCGTTATGATGACTTTAAGGATATGAGTGAAGATAAAAAGGCAAACATCCGAAAGCAGTACGAAAAAATGGTAAAAATGCTGAATGACATCTAAGCTTTATCTTTTGATGAATAAACCCTGCGGGGTTGTGTGCTCTGCAGTTTCGGATTCTCATAAGACCATTTACGAGCTTCTCCCCAAAGATTTACAGTACCTTGTCCAGAATGCAAAACGGGGAGAACGTCTCCATACCGTCGGCCGCCTTGATTGCGACACAACCGGCCTGATTTTACTCACAAATGACGGCGATTTTTCTCATTATCTCACCGACCCTAAAAACAAAATTGAAAAAACTTATAAGGTAACCCTCGAATTTCCGGTATCTCAAGATGCCCAGAAAGAACAGGTTTTGTTATTCCAGAACGGTCTTCTTCTCCCAGCCCAGAAAAAATCCCCCGAACAGATGTCCGCTCCAGCCCGCCTGGTTTTTAATTCACCGACCCAGGCTTTTGTAACCGTAACCGAAGGAAAGTTCCACGAAGTCCGCCGTCTCTTTTTAGCCGTAAACAACCGAGTGCAGTCTCTAACCCGCCTGTCATTCGGCCCATACACCCTCCACCCGGATCTCTCCCCCGGCCAGTATATAGAAGATGAAACTATTTTTGTTTAATTAATTGTTTCCGCCAGCTTTAATACTTCTTCAAGAGGGAGACCAACACAGCGGGCAATAACTTCGGGAGAGATTTTTGCTTTTAGGAAATTTGTGGCAGCTTCAATGGCTTTGTTCTGTCTTCCGTTCTGTTCGCCGTCTTCATAGGCCTCTTCGCGCTGAACTGCTATATCCATGTCGTAATCGTACGGGTCTAAAAACATGTTTATTACCTCCGTGCTTTTTCGTTTAAGGATACTACAATTATTAATAACGGGCAACTTTTCATTTTTTTTACCACACGGATTGGAAACGACTAACGTCGTTTTTGGGGTAAAGTTAGAAATCTGTTCCCCAACTCCTTATTTCAATTTTGCGTTAGCAAAATATCCGTGTGGTTATAATTTCTGTCTCATAGTTAATATTGCTTTTTTGTGAAAAATCGGACCATTTTGGAGAAAAAAAGTTTTAAATGGGGGGAAGAATTTTGACAATCCTTCGGCAATTGTTTATACTGTAAAGATAAAAAAATGTTTACAAAATTTATTTATCAGGAGTTTTTCGTTATGAAAAAATCAATGAAATTTTTGGCATTATTTTTAGGCTTCGTTGTACTTTCAATGTTCAGCGGATGTAAATTGTGGGATGAAGTTCAGAGTGCGTATGGTCCTACCAATAAATGGGTAAGTTATTCTTGGAATTATGACCTTACAGTAGGTTCTACTACTACTCCAATTGTTTTGGATTGTTATCTTAATTATGTAGATAAACAGGGTGGATATCAGATTACAGAATCATCTGGAACTGCTACGTTACCTAAAGGATTAACAGTATTGATTTCTGTAAGAAAGGATGAAAACAATGCAGACCTTTGGGCAAACATTCTCCAGCTTTTTGGTAGTAATCAGACATCGGCAACTAGTGTATATCAGTATTATACATTCCCTGAAGATGGTGATGTAACACTTGATGAGCCTGCAGAAGGCGAACAATCAAACTTCAAATTTCCTATGAACTATTCTTATTGGGTAATTATTTATAATTGTATTGTAGCAGATTCAACAAGAGTTAAAGCTGAAACAGTATTAACTACTTATACAAAACTTACTGATCAGGATAAACTTAGACAGCTTGCTGTAGCATATCTTACACAGTATGCACTTACAAAACTTGCTACAGGTAGTTCAAACTAAACGTAACCAATAGATTATAAAAACATTTAAATATATAATTCATTTTAATAAGGAGAAAACATTAAATGAAACTTACAAAAAAAATTATTGTTGCTGCTTTGGCAGTAGTTGGACTTTCGTTCACAGCATGTATGAAAGACATTGCAGGAACAGGTCTTATTAAAAATGGTTCAAATGGTATTGATGCTTATGTAGATGCAGAAAATAAAACAGAAGATGTAATTCGTGATCTTAAAACTGCAAGACAGCAGCATTCTGGTGGTGTTTATACTATCAGACAGACTGTAAATGGTGAAGGTGATGGAATGCTCGGAGTTGTTTTTGGTCTTAAAGAAAACAAATCTAAGCATACATATGATTTCTGGGTTATCGGTACTTCTATTCAGAAGAATGGCTCTAATATGAATGAAAAAGGTTACATTTCATATTTTGTAAACGTAAAAAAGGAAGACTTCCAGGAAAAGAACTTTGGTGCATGGGTTATGAATGGTACTAACAACGGTAAAGGAGAGGCTCGTAAAGTAGATACTTTCCAGGATGCATTAGATGCTTCTGATGATGAATCAATAACATTGCCATATGAATATGAACATACTGCTCTTGGTTTTGGAAAAATTATTCCAAATACAAATGCATCACAGGTATATAATTCTTCAACTAAAAAATATGAAGTAAGCATTGCAATTTATCCAGAGTATAGTACTTCAACACAGAAATTTACAGGTAATTATATTGTAAAAGCTGGAAAGAATTTAAAGCTTAAGGATAGTGATGATGGTAAATATAAAGAAGTTGATTCAAGCGAAGGTGCAGTATATAGTCCAGAATTTAAATTATTAAAGGTATTTGCTCCAGCAACAGATATGGGTTCTGGAAATGAAGGAAAAATCGGAAAGGTTCCAGAGAATGGATTAGGTTATTACTGTAATGTTTATGCAGGACAGACTCTTGTAGGAGAATGGGAACTTCAGGATGTAATCAACATGGTTGTAGAAGAATAATTAATTCCTTATTCTAAATAATCCAAAGAGGTGAATTCAAATGAATTCACCTCTTTTTTTTTAAGATAATTTAATCCTAAAACAAATAACTATATCCCACATACACCGAGAATTTACTAAATCTTATTTGAGAAGGTTGTCCAATTGGGATGAATTCGAGGGCTGTGGAATCTTTATTAATATATCCGTTAACCCACGTCACTGATTTATCATTATTATCAACATAATACTTTACGCACAAACTCAAAACCTGGTCTGGCAGAAAGTTCCAGGCGGCTTTGAATTCCAGTAAAAAGTCGGTGAAGAAGTTTTCGGTTTCGGTCATGGTCTGGTGGGCGTGGGATTTCCCATGAGCTTCCACAAAATTATCCTTATGATCATCTAAAAACCAGGTGTATGCATACGGACTCACAAAGGCGCCGAACGAGCAGTAAAAGTTTTCTAAAAATTTATATTCAAAGCTAAAGCCTAGCCAGGCGGTAAGATTTTTCATTGTGATTTCTACATCAGAAAGTTTTCCTTGAGGAACAAAAACAGCCTGCGGCGAATCCCAGGGTACATTTCCTGTAATGCCGGTTTTGTTTTCTGAGCCGTTCCATGAGTAGCCGTTACTGGCGGTAAAGTTTTTGTAATATAAAGAAAGGCCTATGACTGGGCTTAAAGTAAAATCATCTACGGTTAAGGCTTTTATGCCGGTAAAAAAATCCCCCTGGAGGTTCAAGCCGGCTTTGTTCTGGTTTATGGAATAAAGGTATTGTTTTGAGCTGTCATAATCGCTGTCGTACATGTTGCCGCAGTTTAAGGGGAGGGCTGTTGTTACATTCAGGTTTGCAAAAAAGAGGCTGTGGTTCACCTGGAAAATGGCGCCTAAATCAACTAAGGGTTTTTCTTCCCATTCCAAATAACTTACTAAATATCTTGCCTTGGATGCGTATAATTCTTCTTCAATAGTTCCAAAGCTTAAGCCTGTGTATCCGGTGATTTTAAAATCTAAGGCAAAGAGAAAATTACTTAGTGTAAGGGCTGTAATCAGGGCAAAAAGCTTTTTCTTCATCACTTTATATCCTGTTGAATTATAAAGAAGTACGGATTTTTTGTCATTTAAATTTTATTACAATTTGTTTTTGTTTTTTCCTTTTATGATGTATAATTAAGTACTATGCAAGATACTTTGAACGATGTTGAATACGAAAAATTCAGAAAACTCATTTATGATGAAAGTGGAATAACTTTTTCTGACACAAACAGATCCATTCTCGACAGCCGTATTAAAGAAATGCTCCGGGTTAAGAATCTTGAAAATCCAGATGATTATTATTCTCTTGTAATATCCAACGCAGAAGAATTAAAGCAGATGCTCGATTCTGTTACCACAAACTTAACACGTTTCTTCCGTAATCAACCGCATTTTGATGCTTTTATTAATTATATTATTCCAAAGGTAGTTGAACTTAGAAAATCTTCAGGCTCTACAGACAAGGTTGTGAGAATCTGGAGTGCCGGATGTTCTACGGGCGAAGAGCCTTATACAATCGCAATGATTTTAAAAGACATTCTTCCGCCTGATTTTACCTTCCAGATTACTGCTTCGGACATCTCTCTTAAATCGCTCATGGTTGGGCAAAAGGGATTTTATGCTGATGCAAAGGTAGAAGGAATTCCTGCTGATTATCTTACCAAATTTTTTACAAAGGTAGACGGTGGATATCAGGTTAAAAAAGAATTGATGGACTGCATCCGATTCGACTACCATAACTTAAAGAACGATTCAGGCTTACGCAACCTTGATGTTGTTTTCTGCCGTAATGTTCTTATTTACTTTGATGAGCCGGCCCAAAAGGCTGTTGTTAATAAATTCTATGATGCCATGGCAAAGCAATCGTTCCTCTTTATAGGACATTCTGAATCATTATTTGGCATGGATACTAAATTTGAATTTTTAAAAACTGACTGGGCTTGTCTGTACCAGAAAAACGTTTAGAGGGAATTATAAATGGATAAAATATCAGTAATGATATGTGATGATTCGGCTCTGATGCGAAATCTGATTGGCCGGATTATTACTGAAATAGATGGATTTGAAATAGCGGGTAAAGCAGAAAACGGACAGGTTTGTCTTTCCATGATTGAGGAAAAAAAGCCTGACGTAATTCTTCTTGATGTTGAAATGCCGGTAATGAACGGTATTGAATTTTTAAAGAAGAGACGCGAGCTTGGGCTTGATATTCCTGTTATTATGCTTTCGAGCGTTACCACAGAAGGTGCTGCCGTTACAATGCAGTGTCTTGAACTGGGCGCTACAGACTTTATTTCAAAGCCGGGCGGAAGCTCTGTTACATTAAAAATCAGTGATGTTTCTACAAGCATTGTTGATTTTGTTGCATCGTATGGTCGTGTACACGCATGCATGCACGGTAAACAGGTTCCAGACGCAGAATATTTTATCCAGCAGGCTAAGCTCAAGGAAGCAGAGCGTTTTGTAATTCAGAAAAAAGGTGAAGAAGCTGCTAAAAAGGCAACTGAATCGGTTACAAAAATCCTTCCTAGCGACCGCTTTATGGCTCCAAGAAAAAAAGAGCCTGTTATCATCAAGCCTGAACGTGAAGGCGGAAAAATCGAAGTTATTGCAATCGGTATTTCTACCGGTGGTCCTAATGCCCTTCGCGAAATGTTCAAGGATTTAGATAAAGATATTAAACAGCCAATTCTGGTTGTTCAGCATATGCCTGCAGGCTTTACAAATGAGTTTGCACAGAGTCTTGATAATATCTGCCCTCTTGAAGTAACAGAAGCAAAGGATGGCGAGCCTTTAATGGGAGGCCACATCTACATTGCTCCGGGTGGAAAACACATTATGGTGGAACACAGAGCTATTTCAAACGTAATCCGTACAACAGAAGAGCCTCCAAGAAACGGACACAGACCTTCTGCAGACGTGCTTTTTGAATCAATTGCCAAAGTATACGAAAACCGCTCTCTTGGTGTAATTATGACCGGTATGGGCCGCGATGGTGCCGTAGAAATTACCGAAATGAGAAAGAAGGGTGCGTGGACACTTGGTCAGGATGAAAAATCGTGCATTGTATACGGAATGCCAAAGGTTGCATGGGAAATGGGTGGAGTTCAAAAACAGATTCCGCTTGATAATCTTGCAATGCAGATTAACCGCCTTGCCCTTAAAAACGAGTTTTAATTTATTTTAGTTTTTTATCTCTTTTAAACGCAGGTTACATTCATCAACACCGTTCTTGTTTCCAAGCTCGTCGTATGTGTCGCGCAAGTTTATGAGTGCGTCCTTGTAGTAAGGATTCATGGAAAGAGCCATTTCAAAGCCTTCGGAAGCTTCTATGTACATATCCTGCTGGAAAAAGCATACTCCCAAAAGATTCCATAAGTGAGCATTTGCGCTGTTTAATTCAAGGCCATAGTTACTGTAATATACAGCTTCGTTTAAAAGCCCCATGGAAAGACACTGTGTAGCAAGAGTTTCTACTGTATCTTCGTTTTCGGGATTGATTTCAAAGGCTGTTGTAAGTGCCTGCTTTGCTTTTTCGTCCTGTCCTGCATCCCTGTATGTAACGCCCAGGTTGTACCACAAAAGATAATTTTCTCTGTCTATTGTAATGGCACGCTGAAAGCACGCAATCGATTCTAAATAGTGCCCGCCAGAAGCAAGGAGAATGGCCTGGTTATTTAATGTGTCTGAACGTTCAATCATCTAAAGTTCTCCGGTATCATGTTGTTAAAAAGCTCAAAAATCAAAGGTGCATCCTGTAAAAGCGCGCAGTTTTCCTTAATAAGCTTAGTGCCTTCTTCTGCTGCCTTTTTTATGCATCCTGATTTTTCCAGTAAAGCAATACATTCTTCTACTGCACCAGAATCTATTCCTTCCTTATACGCTCTGTCCATCAAGGCAGAAATCACTTTTTTATCTTGCGGGTTTTCCTGAATGTGTAAAAGAACAGGAAGACTTTTTTTGCCTTCTACAATGTCGTCTCCGCGTTTTTTACCGGGATTTCCCTTTGTAAGGTTTATTACATCATCCAGAATCTGAAATCCAATTCCAATATTTGCACAGATTTCTCCGGTTTTCTGTGCAGCTTCTTTTTTACCGCCTGCAATCATTCCAATCTGGCTTGCAAGACTTGCTAAAGTACCTGTCTTACATTTTACCATGGATTTATATTCTTCCAAAGAAGGAAAAACATCCTTATTTTTGTGCCAGAAAATATCCATTGCCTGCCCAAGATGAAGTCTTCTTAATTCACGTGTATATAGCTCGTATAAGAAAAGCTTATCTTCCTGAGAGATTTTAACTGTATTAATGCAGACTGGAGCCTGAAAATAAAGCCACGAAGCACAGTTTATGGCAGTATCTGTTCCGTATGTAATGTGTGCTGCAGGCTTTCCACGTCTTAAATCTGCACTGTCTTCTATATCATCGTGGATAAGGCTTGCTGTATGAACAAACTCTACCAGAGGGGTTAGGGCATAGGCAGTTTCTTCGTTCATCGGATTTTTGCCTGTTTTTGCCGCATATTCATAACAGAGGATTAAAAGAAGCGGTCTCCATCTTTTTCCGCCAAGATCTATTAAGTTTTTATTCGGCTGGATGAGTGTCTGTATATATGATTTTTGAACGGCAGCGCTTAAAGTTCCAAAGGTATTATTCTGCCATTCTGGTGTAAAGTCCATGTTTAAGGCTTTGTTCAGAGCTTCTTCTATTTTGTCCATCTTTTGGGTAAAAATGCTATTCATACTCTTTTTAGTATATAGAATATTAAGAGAAAAAACAAATTTATGAATTTTTGGCGGGGCAGAGTTATTCACAAGAATTCCCCGATTTTCCACTTAAAATCCACAAGTTATCCACAATTTTTTTACTTTTTTAAGAACATTTTGCGTGTCAAGTAGTTTTTGAAATATTATTTTATTTTTTTAATTTTTTTAAAGTTAGGCGTAAAAAACTCCCTA
>JAGCUI010000033.1 GCA_017962965.1 Treponema sp.
TGAAGTAAGTTTTGGTTCATCAAAGAACATGTGTTCTGTACGACAAAGACCAATACCCATAGCACCAAAGCGGAATGCATCTTTTGCGTTCTGTGGTGTATCACCGTTTGCATATACATCAAATCCCTTAACTTTCTTTCCAGATGGAGTTGTACGAACTGACTTGTTACGGATTTCATCAGCCCATCCAAGGAATTTTTCGAGGTCACCAGAAATAGAAGCAGGTTTTACTGCAACTTTTCCTTCGTATACTTTACCAGTAGAACCATCGATTGTTAAGAAATCACCTTTCTTATATGTTTTTGATCCAACTTTGATTTTGTCAGCGCCTGGGAATGTAATTGCAGCACAACCACAAACACAAGGAGTTCCCATACCACGAGCAACTACGGCAGCGTGTGATGTACGTCCACCAGTAGAAGTCAAGATACCCTGAGCAACAGCCATTCCGGCAATATCATCTGGAGAAGTTTCTTTTCTTACGAGAAGAACTTTCTTTCCTTCTTTTGCCCAAGCTTCTGCATCTTCTGCAGTAAATACAATCTGTCCACATCCAGCACCTGGAGAAGCGTTCAAACCACCAGCGATTTCAACTGCCTTTTTAACAGCAGCTGGGTCAAGCTGTGGAAGAAGTAACTGGTTGAGCTGTTCTGGTTCTACGCGGAGAAGAGCCTGTTCTTTTGTGATAAGTTTTTCAGCAACCATATCAACAGCCATCTTAACAGCAGCAGCACCTGTACGTTTACCGTTACGACACTGGAGCATAAAGAGTTTACCTTCTTCAACAGTAAATTCCATATCCTGCATATCGTGGTAGTGTTTTTCAAGACGATTTCTGATGTTGCAGAGTTCGTCGTAGATTTTTTTGTTTGTTTCAGCAAGCTGAGAGAGTTTCTGTGGAGTACGAATACCAGCTACTACGTCTTCACCCTGAGCGTTCATAAGGTATTCACCCATGAATTCGTTCTTACCAGTTGAAGGGTCACGAGAGAAACATACACCAGTACCAGAAGTATCACCCTTGTTACCGAATACCATAGCCATTACAGTTACGGCAGTTCCCTTAAGAGTTCCTTCCTTGATGTTATTCAACTGGCGGTATTTAATAGCACGTGGGTTCATCCAAGAACCGAATACAGCACCAATAGCACCCCACATCTGAACTTTTGGATCCTGAGGGAAATCTTCTCCCTTTTCTTTCTTATAAAGTTTCTTGTATTTTGTAACGATTTCTTTTAATTCATCTGTATTAAGTTCTGTATCTTCTTTAATACCACGATGAGATTTAACTTCGTCAATGATTGCTTCGAATTTAGCATGTTCTACGCCCATTGCTACATCACCGAACATCTGAATAAAGCGGCGGTAAGCATCCCAAGCAAATCTTTCATTACCAGTTTTGTTAGCCAATCCAATTACAGACTTGTCGTTAAGACCAAGGTTAAGGATTGTATCCATCATACCAGGCATAGAAATTGCAGCACCAGAACGAACAGATACCAAAAGAGGATCGTCGTTTGCACCAAGTTTTTTGCCCATTGTTTTTTCAAGTCTGTCCAAATATTCAGCAACTTCTTTGTCCAAACCAGCAGGATATTTTCTACCTAATTTGTAGAATTCCTGACATACATCTGTAGAAATTGTGAAACCAGCAGGAACTGGAAGACTCAAAGGTTTTTTTGCCATCTGTGCAAGGTTTGCACCTTTACCACCGAGTTCTGCGCGCATTGATTCATCACCATCTGCATCGCCGTTACCAAAAAAGTAAACATACTTTGTTTTAGCCATCGATTTTACTCCATATTTTTTTTTATTTTTTTCTGTAAAAATAGTGATAATATTTTACAATCTTATAGAATAACAGTCAATTGTAAAAATCTACTAACAAGATTTTATAATACAATTTTAAAAACTATTTTTTCTATTTTTATATTTCTTTTTTACTGTATAATTAATTAAATACAGTTCGCTGGAGACTTAAAAATTATGAGCTTAAAATTAATCAAAACAACACCTGCCAAATGTTCCCTGGATTTGGGAGACGGAAGCGAAAGAGCTTTCTATGTAAATCAGGATTATATATTTCAAAAATTACACAAGGCACACCGTGGCGTAAGTCTTATGTACACTTATTATCCGAATGATAAGACCTGGCCTGTTCGTGCTTCTGTTGCAAACAAAAATGCAAAGAGTGCATGGGACTATCCTTACGAAGATTATTTTCCATACCGTGGCGGAAGAGAACATAAAATGGACGACGAACCTTTTAACTTTATGAAAGAAATCCGTATGCACGGCCAGGAAGTTGTTCTTACCCTCACAATAGATCCTTTTTTAAAAGAAGAAGACATTATCCTCATTGCAAAGGATTTAAGAAATTACGGAAGACTTTTACTCAGAATCAATCATGAATGTACAGGCGACTGGTTCTGCTACACAAAGAGGGCAAGCTACGAACAGATTGCGTCGTTCTTTGTAATGTGCTGCGATGTTTTTCATGAATACGTTCCAAACATTAAATTAATCTTATGTGCCGGAATGTATCTTAAAGAAACAGGCAAGCTCGAAATGGAAGACATCTTTTTGGAGGCCCACAAAAAAGCTGATATCTGGTCTGGCGATCAGTATCTTTCGCTCCACTGGGGTTGGCCGCATGATGTTGCTACAAAAGAAACTTCCAACCATGCCTGCTCCAACGTTGATGAAGTTTACGAAAAAGCAAAAAACACATACTTAAGACTTTGTAAAATTACAGGCCAGAATAAACCGATGGTACTTTCTGAATTAAACGGAGATGCAGATGTAACAGGTGCTTTTGAGCAGTCTTACATGATGAAGCATTTTATGACCCGAGTTCAAAAAGAAAAACATCCATGGCTTTCGGCTTTTACCTTGTACCAGTTCCGCGACGACGGACGCCTTGGTTTAGAGGTAACAGATCCTAATAACAGCGAAATCGGAATAGAGCAGCCGATTTTGGGTATGTATATGGAAGAAATGCATAAACCATGCTTTTGCACGGGGTACCAGACTCTTAGCGAGGCTCAGCTTCCGGTAAAGCTCAGGTGGGGGGCGCACGATGATGCCGAAGCGGTAGAGATGGAAATCAAACTTAAAAAGCAACCTGTTTATTTTGAATTGAATTTCCCAAAAGAGATTGTACCCTTAGCTATGATTATCGAATTTGATACATGGAGTTTTTATAAAGCACCTGGTGTTTCTTTTATAGACTTAATGCCGTACTTTTTCAAAAACAAAATCAAACGCGGAGCTGTAAAAAAATTAAGATTCTTCTGCCCACCTCAGGACGGATTAAATCACCCTGTAAGCGACACAGATAAAAACGAAGACTTACTTTATAACTGTTATACGACCCTAACAGCACTTCCTTCCATCAGACTGGAATACGAACCTGTTAGCCTTGCAAAAAAATACAGAGACTAAATAAAAGAAGAAAGTTTTTTTACAAAATAATCTGCAGTCTTTTTTTGAGTCTTATAAGACGGATGCCAGTTTGCCCCGGCTCCGTCTTTTTTTTCATCCTGAAGAGGAAGCTTAATAAATAAAATATTTACACCAGGAAAATCTTTTTTGAACAAAGCTACTGCTTTTTTCATAGCGTCACAAAGCTCTTGTCCCATCACACCAAGACAGCAACACAATTTAGCCTTAGGACTTCTTCTGTGAATCTCTTCTAAAAATACACGAAGGTTTAAAGTGTAAAGTTTAACCCTGTCTTCCCTTCCGCGGGTAAAGCTCATGTCGTTAGTTCCAAGATTAATTACAACTAAATCAGGACTGAACCTCTCTTCATCCCAAACCTCAGGTTCAAGGCCAAGACGTAAACTCAAGCTCTTGTCTGTATAAGGCCACAAAAGAGGCATAGAAATTGTAATGTCCGGAACATCAATACTTTCATCAACATATTTTGAAACAAGCCCGATTCCGCTCCAGCTTACACAATTAAATTCAGCATTCAATTTTTGAGCACTTAAATATGCAAAGGATTTATCTGCTCTTTCCTGTGC
Organism: Treponema sp.; assembly: GCA_017962965.1. Taxonomy (GTDB): domain Bacteria; phylum Spirochaetota; class Spirochaetia; order Treponematales; family Treponemataceae; genus Treponema_D. Next base: position 4,029 of record JAGCUI010000033.1, read on the forward strand.
CGTTGTAAAATCATCCTTTTCGTTAATGCCTTCTACGCCGTAACCGCAGGTAATACTGTCGCCAATAAATTCAATTTTAAAAACCTTGTTTTTTGCAGCCGCCGGTTTATTCAAAGTTCCATCGATTTTCAAACTTTTTAATCCGGCCATTCCAAAAGCTGCTTCACTTAATTTTACAACCTTGATGATTACAGTTTTTTCAACAGGGCTTTGGAATAAAACATATTCAGCCTGGGCCTTATTCAAAAAGATTTTTTGAACAGATTCACTATCGCTATTTTCCCAGTAAGAATTTCCTTTGAATGCTTTTTTATCTTTTATCTCTTTTACAAAAACACCAAGCACAGCCTGATTAGCCTTAGACCACTTAGAAGGATCGCTTAAAAAAACAGCGCTGGCCTTTTTTCCTGTAAAACAAAATTCAAAGGCACTCGCAGAATAATCAAAATAGCGCACACCTTTATAATCAAGATTTCTTCCAAACCAGATTAAATCTTTAATAGAAATTGATTTCATTTTCCCACCACAATCAAGTAAAAATACGATTAATAAATTTGAATAACTTTTTTATTTGAGTCTGTATACTTTTGAATTATGTTCTTTTGTCCAGATCTTTCTTCTTTCTTCCGGAAGAGATTCTACAGTGTCCGGTTCAAAGCCTAAGGATTCAAACCAGTCTGCACTCTGAGTTGTCATAATAAAAATAGATTTACATTTTAATTTAGTTGCTCTTTCAATAAGATTAGTAACAAGTTTTGGGCCGATTCCCATGTGAGCAAAATTTTCATCAACTGCAACAGCCGCAATCTCTGCCTGATTATCAGAGTACACATGGAGGCACGCACAGGCATGAACACCACCGTCAAGTTCATAAACAATAAAATCGTTCATCTGAGCTTCGATTTCTTTTTCAGAGCGATTAAGAAGCTTTCCTTCCTGAATGAACGGGCGCATGATTCCAAGAACAGTCGGAATATCAGTCTGAACCATCGGACGGATTTTTCCATAATTGTTTGTATAAATCATTGTGCCAGAACCAAGGTCACTGAAAATTTCACAAGGTAAAACACCATCAATATTTCCGTCTACAATATGAGTTCTTGAAACTCCGTTATTACATGCATCCTGAGAAGTGCGTAAAAGAGAAAGAAGATTGATTTCTGATGTGTTTCTATTAATAGTATCGGTGTTAAGATCGATAAATTCATCCACCTGATGAATGTCCAAGGCAGCAAGTTCACCGCTCGAAGAAACTGCAACACCTTCTGGAACCTTGTAATCACTTTTTTTAAGACCACCGTTTTCGAGCATAAAGAAAAGCTTATCAGCTCCAAGATTTACGGCAACCTGTTCTGCTAAAAGAATAGAAGAAATGTTATAAGGATGACCAACCGCATTCCATCCGATACAAGGAAAGATTGGAATAAAACCGTTATTCAAAACAGCCTTAATTGAGTTCACTTCAAGCTTATCAATTTCACCTGCAGTACCATAATCAAAACCATTAATAACACCCTTGGCTCTCGAGCGAACCCAGTTACCGATTATGGCAGTAATATTATTTGCAGCAAGACTAGTCA
>JAGCUI010000034.1 GCA_017962965.1 Treponema sp.
GAAGATTTAACTCTTCCGGTTTATGCAAAAAAGATTATTATTATGGATCCACGCACAAGTACACCGGGTCTTGGTTTTGCAAACTGGGTAAAGGCTGTTTACGGCGACAAAGCTGATGACTATATGAAAAGACTTGAACCTTCAATCTTAACTGTTGCTCCTAGCTGGTCTATCGGCTACGGAATGTTTACAGACGGAGAAGCACCTTTAGTAATCAGCTATACAACAAGCCCTGCTTACCACGTAGAATACGACGAAGGTGACGAAAACAAAGCCCTTCTTTTTACAGACGGACACGTTATGCAGGTAGAAGGAGCCGGAATTGTAAAGGGTGCTAAAAACAAAAAAGGCGCTGAGCTTTTAATCGACTTTTTAGTAAGCCTTGATGCACAGAAGGTAATTCCTGTAACTCAGTGGATGTTCCCTGTAAACAAGGATGTTACTTTACCGAAAAGCTATAAAAAAGCCGCTTTAGTTCCGGAAAAAACTTTAAACTAAAAACCAATGAAAGAGATTTTAAAGGTCTTTGGCTACACCTTACAAACTGCATTTTTTTCAACACTGGTTGCAGCAATAATCGGAATTGTTGCAGCCTATTATACCTCTCATAAAAAATTTGCAGGCCGTAAGCTTTTATTATCTCTTTCAGCAGTTCCACTCTGCGTTCCTCCATTAATTGTTGCACTTGGTTATGTAAGCTTTTTTGGCATGAATGGAATTGTTAATTCTTTATTTCATTCTTCATTTACATTTTTATATTCCACAGCCGGGCTCATAATTGCTCAGGGCTTTTATAACTTTCCGCTTGTAACAGGAATTGTAAACGATGCCTGGGAACAGCTTCCAAAGGAAAACGAAAATGCAGCACGCCTTTTAGGAGCAGGAGAAAAGAGAGTCTTTTTTACAATCACTTTAAGGCAGCTCAGCGGTGCAATAGGTGCAGCATGTATTCCGGTTTTTCTCTTTTGTTTTTTCAGCTTTATGATTGTGCTTCTTTTTTCCCCTGTTGGAAAATCAACTCTGGAAGTAGAAATATATCATTCCATAAGAACAACGCTCCAGGTGGGGCCGGCAGTAAAATTAGCAGTTTTAGAAACAGTAACGGCGGTTTTATTTGTAATTCTTTACGGCTGGGTTTCTAAAAAAAGTCAGATTTACGGCTCGGATATTTTATTTACAGGAAGAAAAAAAACAGGCATTAAAAAGGGACCTGAATTATTTGTGTTTATAATTCTGGCGGCTTTTATTCTTGTGTTTTTTATGGGACCTGCTTTTTCCATTGTGATTTCTTCTTTTACAAAAAAACAGGGCGGGGCAAAGGTCTTTTCTTTTAGTAATATGCAAAGCCTTTTTGCTTCTAAAAAATTCATTCAGGCGTTTATTAATTCAATTTATGTGGGGCTCATAACAGGGGCTTTGTGCTGTGTGGTTGCTTTTTTGTATGCGGTTTTAGTTCGTATTTTTAAAAAGCAGGGAAAATTGATTTTTTCGATTATTCCTTTTATACCAATGGCAATTTCTTCCGTAGTTCTTTCCTGGATTGCATCCCTTATTTTTCACGAAAGTTCTGTTGCTCTTTTGATTTTTGTTCAGCTTTTACTTTACTGGCCCATTGCGTACCGCCAGATTCAAAACGGGATTAATCAGATTCTACCCGAGACTGAAAATGCAGCAAGAATCTTATCTAAAAATAAATTTGATATGCTTTTGCGCCTTTATCTTCCTTCGTGTAAAAGGGTTTTAATTTCAGCATTTTTTTACTGCTTTGCCGTAAGCATCGGGGATGCATCGCTTCCGCTTGTTCTTTCCATTAAAAACTTTTCTACTCTTGCTTTATACACATATAATCTTGCACGAAATTATAAATTCAACACAGCCTGTGCCTGCGGTCTCATCCTCACTTTAATCTGTATTCTTACAAACAGATTCAGAAAAAGCCGCTAGTATTTACAAAAAAACTCATAAAAAATATACTCATGTTATGAAAAGAAATAGAAATTTTAAAGGCTTATTATTAGCCATGGTTTTAATTTGTGGTGTTGTTTCCTGCGCAACAGGAACTGTTTATCTTAAGGATGTAAATAAATATACATCATCAGCTTTTAAAGTTGAATACGACTGGGACTATTACAATCTTTTGTGGGATCAGTATAAGCTTGCCCGTAACGACAAAACAAAAGAAAAGAAGGTTGATTTTAAGAAATACGGAATGGACGGCTGGGAAAGAAAGTCCGGCTACATTACAGATTTTTCAAAATCAAAGAAATTCCTTTATGAAGTTACAGTTCTTGGTGGAATCAAAAAGGTAACAACAGAAAGCTTTTATAAGGACAATTCAGAATCTTACATCGTAATCGATAAAACAAAGATTAAGGTTAATTTTAGCGATGACACAGTTATTGCAGAAGATTCATCTTTTATGCCTGTAAAGGTTCTTGCAATCAATCATTTTGAAAGAGACGGAAAGGTTTACTCAATGCCGGGCCACGAAAAAGCCGGAGCAAAAATCACTCTTTACAATCAGGAATATGCTGTTATAGATTTTATCAGCGAAAATCCTACAATTCTTTTGAATTCAAAATTCCTTCGTGAATTGACTGTAGAAGAAACTGATTTTGCTGCTGCCTTAATGCTTGGCTTATACGAAATGAATCAGACAACAGAAGACTAAAAAAGGTCTTGCAAATAACTTTCGTAACTGACTTTATAGAATAAAAATATACATTATGATATATTCTTTTGTATATTTTCCACATACTTAAAGGAGAAAAATATGGCATCTTATAAAGAATCTGGTGTTGATGTAGAAGAAGGATATCGCGCAGTTGATAAATACAAGGAACATGCAAGACGTACTGCAATTCCTGGTCTTCTTACAGGTTTGGGAAGCTTTAACGGAATGTTCGAAGTACCAAAGGGATATAAAAATCCTGTAATGGTAAGCGGAACAGACGGTGTTGGTACAAAGCTTGATGTTGCTTTCCAGATGAAAAAATACGATACAGTTGGAATTGACTGTGTTGCTATGAGCGTAAATGACATCCTTTGTTCAGGTGTTCAGCCATTGTTCTTCCTTGATTATATTGCCTGTGGAAAGCTTGAAGCAGGAGTTGCAGCAGAGCTAGTAAAGGGTGTTGCAGACGGATGTGTTGATTCTGGCTGTGCACTCCTTGGCGGTGAAACTGCAGAAATGCCTGGCTTCTATGATAAGGGTAAATACGACTTAGCAGGATTTGGTGTTGGCGTTGGCGAAAAGAAAGACATGATTACCGGTGAAAAAATTGCAGAAGGCGATGTACTTATCGGCTTGAGCTCAACTGGTGTTCATTCAAACGGCTTCAGTCTTGTTCGTAAGCTTGTTTCTAATTTTGATGATCCGTTTATTATCAACGGTAAAAAAACAGGAAAAACAATCGGTGAAGTTTTATTAACACCTACACGTATTTATGTTCGTCCTGTAATGGAAGCACTTAAAAAATTCAGAAAATCAATTCACGGAATGGTACACGTAACTGGCGGCGGCTTCTACGAAAATATTCCTCGTATGTATCCAAAAGCAAAGCCTGGTAAAAAGCAGTTGATTTCTGTTATTAAAAGAGACAGCTGGGACATTCCACCTGTATTTGGAGAACTCATTCGCCGTGGTGCCGATGTAAGTACAATCTACAATACATTCAACATGGGAATTGGTTTTGTTCTTGCTGTAAAAGCAGACGATGCAGATGCAATCTTAAAGCTCTTTAACAACAATTCTTATAAATATGCTAAGGAAGGAATTCCTGAAATGAAGGCATATAAGATTGGTCATGTTGCATATGCAAAAGAAGAAGTAAAAACTCAGAAAGACAATCTTGTTTTTGAGGACTAATTTTGATGAAAGTAAAGACAGCTGTTTTAGTTTCTGGCGGAGGAACAAATCTTCAGGCTCTTATTGATTATGAAGCAGAACATAAAGACGAATGCCCTTATGAAATTGTGCTTGTAATCAGCGACCATAAAGATGCCTTTGCCCTTGAACGCGCTGCAAAAGCCGGAATTAAAACTACAGTAAGAAGTCCTTATGCCGTAATGGGAAAGGAAGTTGCTCAGGCTTCTACAAGAGACGAAAAAAGAACCGCTGTAAGTAATGCAATGCTCAAGGATTGTAAGGAAAGCGGTGCTCAGGTGATTGTAGAAGCAGGCTGTCTCACAGTTTTAGCAGGTCCAATCTTAACTGAATACGAAAATAAAATCATAAACCTTCATCCAGCCCTTTTACCAAAATACGGTGGAGTTGGAATGTGGGGCCATCACGTTCACGAAGCAGTTTTAGCAAATAAAGAAAAAGAAAGCGGCTGTACCGTTCATCTTGTAAACGAGGTTTGTGATGGTGGAGAGATTTTACTGCAAAAAAAAGTTCCCGTAATGCCTGATGACACTCCCGAAACTTTATATGCAAGAATTGCTCCGCACGAACACGAGGCACTGCTCGAAGGCCTTTTACTCTTGTGTAAGAGATTTTAAAGAGAAAAGCTTTCCGGCAATAATTCTCCAAGTGTAAATTCTTTTGTCTCTGATTTTCCGTTTACCAAAATTATTTTAAAATCCTTCGAACAAAATTCACTCAAAACCTGGCGGCATACTCCACAAGGCGGACAGAAATCCTGAATCACGACTTTACCGTCCGAATTTTCCGCTCCTCCCGCAATTGCAATCGCCTGGAATTCTTTAACTCCTTCGCTTACGGCTTTGAACACGGCTGTGCGTTCGGCGCAGTTACTCGGTCCGTAGGCTGCATTTTCCACGTTGCACCCGGTCCATATTTTCCCGTTTTTATCTAAAAGAGCCGCTCCTACATGAAAGTGTGAGTATGGAGCATAAGATTTTTCTGTCATTTTAATGGCGGTTGTTATTAATTCATCGTAATTCATATTTATATTTTATCATATTTTTATTTTATTTCACAAAAAAAGGTGTTATATTTTAAAACATCAGGTCGATGATAACGAATCCATTTTTCCGGAGGTATCTTTATGAATGATCAGGCTACAGTAAACAGAGCACTCAGTCTTACAAATCAGCTCATTTCGACTCTTGATGAAGCAGAAAAAAAACTGGCTTCGGCTCGAAACTGGGGAATTGTTGATGTTCTTGGAGGAGGCCTTATAACAGATTTGATTAAACATTCTAAACTGAATGATGCGGCCGGCTCAATGGGAAATGTAAATTATTATCTTCGTGAATTAAAGGAAGTGCTTGGCGGAATTACCATGCCCGGAGATTACAGCATGAAAGTGGGCGGTTTTCTTACTTTTGCAGATTTCTTTTTTGATAGCGGTATAATCGACGTTTATGTAACCGCAAAAATAATGAGCAGCTTGAGCGAAGTCCGGCGCCTTAGAGATAAGTGCTATGAACTCCGCTCAAAACTGAGCCAGGCTGTTTAATCTACCGGGTATACCGGATTTTTTATGCAAACTGTGCCTGGCGAAGCTTGTAGTATTCTCCTTTTTTAGCCATAAGTTCTTTTGGTGTTCCGCTTTCTATAATTCCTTCGTGGTCTATTACAAAGATGCGGTCTGCATTCTGAATTGTAGAAAGGCGGTGGGCAATTACAAAACTTGTGCGCCCTTTAAGAAGGTTTGCAATTCCCTTTTGAACCTGAAGCTCAGTCTTTGTGTCTATGCTCGAGGTTGCTTCGTCCAGGATTAAGATTGCAGGATTAGAAAGCATGGTTCTTGCAAAAGCCACAAGCTGTCTCTGCCCGTTGGAAAGCTCTCCGCCGCGTGCAGTTAATTTTGTGTCGTAACCGTTTTCAAGCTCGCGGATAAAGTCGTCTGCATGAACAGCTTTGGCCGCATTGAGCATTTCTTCTTCTGTTGCATCAAGCTTTCCGTAAAGAATGTTCTCCCTGATGGTTCCGCTAAAGATGTAATTTTCCTGAGTCATAATACCCATCTGAGTTCTAAGGCTTTCAAGCTGAACCTGTGTAATATCCTTTCCGTCTATTGTAATTGTTCCTGAATCTATGTCGTAAAAACGGCTTATAAGATTTACGATTGTAGATTTACCGGCTCCGGTTGGTCCAACTAAAGCAATTGTTTCTCCTTCCTTTACGCTAAAGCTTACGTCTTTTAAAACTTTAACTTCGGGGGTGTAGCCAAAGGTAACCTTGTTAAAATCAACCTTGCCCTTAATCTGCGGCATAAGTGGTGCATCAGGCTTACTTACAACAGTTGCTTTTTTATCGATAATCTCGAATATACGCTCGGCCCCGCTGGCAGCATTTATGAACTGATTGTAAAAGTTACTGAGATTCATAATAGGCTGCCAGAACATGCCTACATAGGAACCAAAGGCGATGTATGTGCCGATGGAAACATTATCAATTCCAAGAACCATGATTCCGCAGAGGTAGAGACACATTGTTCCCACACTCCAGCATAAATCAATCCAGGAACCGAATGCATCGCACCAGCGTACAGCCTTGATGAATTCCTTTCTGTCGTCCCAAACAAGGCCCTGGAAGGTCTGGTCTGTTTCGTTTTCTGCTCTAAAGCTCTGGATGATTTTAATTCCCGAAAGATCTTCGTTTATAAAAGCATTCATGTTGGAAGATTTCTGTCTCTTTGCCTTCCAGTGTTTTTCAGCCTTGATTGAAATAAGGAAAACTCCCGCAATCAAAAAAGGAAGGGAACAAAGGGCTGCAAGAGCAAGCTTCCAGTTCATTACAAACATGATTACAGTAACCGCAATAACCGAAATAAGGTTTGGAATTAATGTTGTCACTGCATTTTCGATAATATCCTTGAGCGAGTTTGTGTCTCCAATAAGGCGCGCAAGAATTTTTCCGCTCGGACGTGAATCAAAAAATGCAAGGTCCAGGCTCTGAATATGGTCGTAGAGCTCCTGTCTCAAATCCTGAATTACCTTGTTGCTTGTTTTTGCCATTAAAAACATTCTGAGCTTGATTGCTAAAACTGCAAGAATATTGATTCCTGTTGCAAAGAGAATGAGTTTAATAAGGCCTGTAATATCTTTTACAGAAATATAATTATCAATTGCAGATTTTGTTAAAAGAGGATTTACCAAATCTACAGTAGTTCCAATAGCCATTAAGGCAAATACACCCAATATTCGTTTTTTATATTTCAACAAATATTTAAAAAGACGGGGCATGGTCTTAAACTTTGAGCTTTGAACCTGTGCTTCATCTATTTTGTAACTGTTCATTTTTTTACTCCATACTGGGAATCGTAGGTTTCCTTATACAATCCGCCCTTCTTTAATAATTCATCGTGGGTGCCTTCTTGGGCAATTTTTCCCTTATCCAGCACGATGATTTTATCTGCCTTTCTCACTGCACTTATTCTGTGTGCAATGATGATTTTTGTCATACCGTTTAAGCCTGCAAGGACTTTCTGAATGTCCTGTTCGGTCTCTGTGTCCAGAGCCGAGGTTGAATCGTCCAGAACAAGAATAGGGGTTTTTCTTGCAAGGGCTCGCGCAATTGTGATTCTCTGTTTTTGACCTCCGCTTAAACCAACTCCGCGCTCGCCGATTACGGTGAATTCTTTTTCGTCCATTTTGTCTACGAACTCAGAAGCGAGGGATTGCTCAAGGCTTGTTCGTACCTGGGCTGTAGACATTTTTTCTCTTTCACCAAGACGGATATTGCCGTCGATTGTGTCGCTGAACAAAAATATATCCTGCATAACACAGGCGATTGAGCGACGCAGGGTAGGGAGGGGAAGGTCCTTTATGTTTACGCCGTCTATTTTGATGGCTCCGCTGGTTACGTCGTACATACGCTTGAGCAGGTTAATAATCGTTGTTTTACCAGACCCTGTGGCTCCCATAATACCCAGGGTTTTGCCGGCTCCAATTTCAAAGCTAACATCATCCAAAATGTTTCTGTCGCCGGCTTTGTAAGTTACCCCCTCAAAACAGATGTTTCCCGTAATATCTTCCGGTGTAAACAGGTTTGCAGAAATTACTGTGTCCTGGTCTGTTCCAAGGTTTTTTGCAAGCTCAGACTCGTCGTTAATGTCTGGAATCTCGCTGTAGATTTTTTCAAGTCGTTTAACACTTGCTTTTGCACTTGAAAATCCGTTTGCAAGCCAGCCAAGCATTTCCATTGGCCATACAATTCCACCAGCATACTGAGTAAGGGCTACAAGTTCCCCTAAGGTAAGAGGTTTTCCTCCGTTAAAAGGATTTCCCTTAATTACAACAAGACCTCCAAGAAGAACTGTGGAAATCGAAATGAGCCTTGTGATTATCTGAATCATCGGGTTGTATTTTACAAATACACGGCTCAAATCAATGTTGATTTCGTAATACTTCTGGTTGTGCTTATGAAATTTGTTTATTTCATGGCGTTCACGGGCAAAAGCCTTTACAGTTCTGATTCCTGCAAGGTTTTCTGCGGCTGTATTGTTCAGTTCAGAGTTTTTCTGTGCTAGCTCGCCGAATAAGGTATCAAGCTTTTTTTCCATTAAAATTGCAATAACAGCAGTAATGGACATGCCGATTATCGGAATTAAAGAAAGCTGCCAGTTAATCCTCATCATAAAGTACATTGAGCTTATGGTTCTAAGGATAACTTCTATCATCAAAATTCCCATAAAGGCTGCAATATCCCAGATGCGGTCTACATCGTCTTTAACACGCGACATCAACTCTCCGGAGTTTATTCCGTCAAAAAAGTTTGCAGAAAGACTTTGAATTTTCTGAAACAGGTTAATTCTTACTTCTGAGGCAATTTTACTTCCGGCGTAATCACAGGCAAATTCCTTTGTGTACTGGAAAATACATCTTCCAACTCCAATCCCAAGAATAACAAGGAGCCAGATTTTCAAAACTTCCATCTTGTGGTCAATAATTACGTCATCGATAATGTGCTGCACTGCCTTAGGCGCGATCATATCAAGAAGGATGCTCGCACTTATAGCAATAATCGAAATCACATAAAAGAATGAGTATTTTTTTACATAATGTCCTAAATTTAATCGATTCATAGTAATTTTAAAATTAATATGGGAATTTAAAACTGTCAATAAACGGGGCGTAGATTAAAGAATAACTTTAAAATCTTTTTGTGCGAATAATATACAATTTTCTCATATTTTAATTATGTAAAAATTGACTAAATGGGTTTATTCTGTAATCAGGAAAAAATTTTTGTGAGGCCGAATATGGATTATTCAATTAAATTAAAGGGAAACGAAAAAGTAAAATTTAACAACAACGTGGATTTTTGTGTTGGAACCGGACGAATGGGACTTGCTTTAACAAAGGAATATCTTGATGAGCTTGAGCTTGTTCAAAAGGATATCGGTTTTAAGTTTATCCGCGGGCACGGACTTTTCTGCGACGATATGTCCATCTACCAGGTTTTTTATGAAACAGACAAAATTAAAAAAACTCCAAAGGATTTTCCTTCTTATAAAGAATACTGGGAATTTGTAAAAAAGAATGCCCCACAAAGAATTGAATATAATTTTACATATTTAGACAGAGTTGTAGATGCTTACATCAAATTAAATATCCGTCCTTTCTTAGAGCTCGGCTTTATGCCTTATAAGCTTGCTTCGGGCGATAATACAATTTTTTACTGGAAGGGAAATACAACTCCTCCTTCTGATTATAAAAAATGGTGTGATTTAGTTCAGGCAACCTTGCGTCATCTTCTGGACCGCTATGGTGATGAAGTTTTAAGCTGGCCGATTGAAGTATGGAACGAACCTAATCTTCCGGGCTTCTGGAAGGATGCAAACATGGAAGAGTATTTTAAATTGTACGAAAAAACTTCTAAGGCTGTTAAAAAGGTGAACCCTAAGTTTATGGTTGGAGGACCTGCAATCTGTGGTGGTGCCGACGAAAAATGGATGAAGGGCTTTATGGAATTCTGTAAAAAGAATAAGCCTCCTATTGATTTTATTTCTCGCCATCACTACACAACAGAATTTCCTGATTATAAGGGACACTACGGCTATGCAAAGCTTACAAAATTGGACGAAACACTGGATACATTAAAAAACTGCCGTAAGATTATTGATAAATATCCTGACTATAAAAAGCTTCCTTTTTATATTACAGAGTTTAATACATCATACATTCCAAACTGTCCTTTGCACGACACAAACTTAAATGCAGCCTATATTGCACGCACTTTGAGTGAGATCGGAGACTATGTAACAGGCTATTCTTACTGGACCTTTGGCGATGTATTTGAAGAAAACGGTGTTCCATTCACTCCTTTTTACGGCGGCTTTGGTCTTGTGGCAAACGGACTTATTCAAAAGCCAACTTATTGGACATTTAAATTCTTTAAAGACTTAAAGGCCCAGGAATGTACTTGTGTTTACAAGGATAAAAACTGTGTTGTTGTTCAGACAAAAGACGGTGTGTATAAGGGAATTGCATGGAATTTAACGCTTGAAACTAAGGCTTCTAAAATCGGCTTTAATTTTGAACTTGCGCTTAAGGCTAAAGAAACAAGACGCTATTTCCTTATGACAAAGACTGTGGACGAAGAAACAACAAATCCTCTTAAAATCTGGCACGATATGGGTGAACCTGCAAATCCATGCAAGGACCAGATTGAGCTTTTGAGAATGAGCGGAAAGCCTCTTGTTAATTC
>JAGCUI010000035.1 GCA_017962965.1 Treponema sp.
AGAATTCATCAGGGCTTGGATTACAAAACTCCTGACGAAGTATACAAAGAAGGAAGTTTTCCTTCTGCTATCATCAAAAAGATGGCTGCATAAAATTCGTTATTTTTCAGACAAACTGTCTGGACAAAGGGCTTAGCTTATGGAAATGTTTTAAGTTTTAATAATATGATGAAAAAGAAGATAATTTTTGAAAAAGCATTTGGAAAATATTTAAATCCTCTTTTTGATTATTTTTGGAATGAATTAAAAATAACTCCATGTATTTTATTTCTTATACTTTGTATAATTCTTTTTATAATTAGATTATGAAAATATAAGAAAAACGAAAATCCTGATGAAATGACTAGATATAAGATTACAAATAGAAAATTAAATCTATATTATTTATGGATAACAATTGTTGGTCTATTATTTTTTTTAATATTTACCATTTGGGATCAAATAAGAATTTTACAAAGTTGATTTCTTTTAATATGCATTTATCGATACACCATCGATGTGGATATTTATAGATAAAGTTTTTTCGCTTTGTGAAAAATTCTTTTTATGATAAAATAGTTTTTAAGGAGGCCTTATGTTTTATCAATATTTAGAACTTGGAGATAAAACCTTAATCTCACATTCAGATATAAAAAATCTTGATGGCAATAAATCAATTGAAATTCAATTTGAACGACCTCGTGAAAAGGGTGGTTTTTATTCTGCCAGATGTGAATTGCCTTCATACAAATGGATTTTTAATGAGTATTTTACCAAAAAAGATTTAGATTTTTTTGAAGAATTTTTATCACATAATGCACATACTTTATTTAAATATGCAGAATGTGGAGGTATACAAATTGCCTAATATTCTTCGTATTGGTAGTTATTATGTTTATTTCTGGATGAATGAAAACAAAGAACCAATTCATGTTCATGTAAGTAAAGGAAATCCTGATGTTAATTCTACAAAGCTTTGGCTTACGAAGGCGGGCGGATGCATTGAAGCAAATAATAACAGCAGAATTCCCCGAACAAAACTGAATAAAATAAAAGAAATAATTTCAGATAATCATTTTTATATATGTCAGAAGTGGATTGAGATATTTGGTGAAAAATCTTTATCTTATTATTGTTAATAATTTTAATAAACTTCTTTTTTTATGATTTTTTTTCTTTTCCCCTTAATCCCCCAAATTGCGATTTACAGGAATAAACTTAATTTCGATTTTTTTTTGTATAAATATCTAAGGGCTCAAGTTTGGTTATAAGATAAAACACGGTATAAAAAAAATCATTTACATTATTCAAAATTAATAATAGATTATTAATGTCTTTTATGGAAAAAAACGAAATAAGAAAATTGATTAAAACAAGACTCAGCTCACCGGCAGTGCCGCTGGAAAAACAAAGTTTAATCGTAAAAGAAAAAATCTGTAATTCCTCTGAATATAAAAGTGCCAGCCTTATTTTTGCTTACATGGCTTTGCCAGATGAACTTGATTTAACACCTCTAATTGAACAGGCTTTTAAGGACGGAAAAAAAGTTTATATTCCCCGCATTATTTCGGGCACAAGCAACATGGATTTTTATGAGGCCGGAAGTGCTGTAAGCAAGGGCTCTTTTGGTATACTTGAGCCTGAGCCGACGGAAGAAAAGAGGTTTAAAAAAGAAGAGATTTCCTCTTATGAAAATAAAATCCTGGTACTTGTTCCGGGGCGTGCTTTTACAAAGGGAGGGGGGCGCGTGGGGCGCGGGAAGGGATTTTACGATAAATACCTTAGGATTATGAAAGATACCTGTCCTTTTAAAGAGCACTTTTTTTTTGCAGGAGTTTGTTTTTCAGAGCAGATTTTTGAAGAGGGGTACATCGTTCTTTCTTCTTACGACATCCCCATGGATTTATTATTTTTTGCCCTCAGTGGAGTAGATTTTTAAATCAACCTGTTCAGGGAAGTATTTCATGATATCTAAGTAATCACCTGTGTCTGCATTCTGGATGAAATTATATTTATTTAAGTAATAATCAGCCTTTGAATCATTCTGGAAAAATTCAATTCCCGACTGAATGAGGTAGGCAGTTCCTGTGTTTGTAGAAGCCTGTGCCAGATGGGTTGTTGTCCATACATCCTTAATTTTCTGTAATACCTCGTTTGCCTGATTTGACTGAAGAAGTGTTTTAATCTTCTGGATTGTTGCAATGTATGCAGCATCAATTTCTTTTGTATGGTCTACATTCTGGAAGGTAATTACAGCACAGTTTATAACCGATTTCTGCTCTGTTACCTTTGCCTTTGCAGATTTTAATCTCTTGTTCTGAGAGATTTCTTCGTTCAGCATGTATTCAATGTAATAAAGCATTGCTTCAAAGAGGGCCTGCTTCTGACTTCCAGCTTCAGGTGCTTCAAAGGCGTATAAAACCGGGTCCAGGAATTCTGTTGTAGGAATAAGAACTGCCGGCATTGGTCCAGCTTTTTCCTTTGGAATATCTGTTAAGAATGTGTGATTGATTTTTATGCTCACACTTTTTTTAGAAGGCATTTTTGCTTTTGTAAATGAATAATGAAGCTTTCCATTATGACTTCCTAAAAGCGCGATTGAGCTGTTCAAAACCTTTTCGTAATTGTCTGCATAGTTTCCTGTAAGAATCACTGTGTATCTTGAAGCGTCCAGAAGGGCAGGGTAAGTTTCCAGAATATTCTGATAGCTTGCTTTCTGGAGAATGTCTTTTTCGCTATCGTAAATAGAAGTAAGATCTGATTTTGGATAAAGCTGTTTAATCATTGCACAGTAAATCTGATAGTTTGCGCTTCCGTTTTCAAGACGTTTTGAATACTGTCTGTTTGAAACTGCCCTGTCTGCTGCAGCCGGAATAATTTCTCCGTAGATTAATGCTTTGGAAATAGCCTTACAGCAAACTTCAAAATCTTCTTTTTCGCATTCAAGGCAGATTGTGCTTGTACATAAATCTATATTATAGGAAATTGAAGGAAGCCCTTTTATCTTTCCGTTTTGTGCTTCTAAATAAAGCTCTTTCTGCATATTGGTTGCAAGAAGACTTACCATTACTTCTTCAAAGCCGTGGTTCTGGTAAGAGTTTAACATGCCGCCTTTTATAGAGAACAAAAGTGTAATCTGAGAAGTATTGGAATTGTATTTTGCAATGAGAGGGATTCCGTTTATGAGCTTTGTTGTTTTAATCTGGCTCTTGTTTAATTCATAAAAATTATTTTCTACAATTCCGCCGTTGCTGGTAAATTCTGTTTCAGCTTTCTGTTCTGTTTTTACGTCGCTAAAAATATTCTGGGTGTACCATGAGGCATTGCTTATGTTGATTTCTTCAAAGCCTGCTCTAAGGTATGAGTCCTTGTTCTTTTTAAAGTCGCTTGTGTTTATGATGATAAAAACGTAAGGAGATTCAGCTGTCATTGTTTCAAGCACATCCTTTAGCTTTGCGTTTTTAATTTTTCGTTCACGCTCCAAAAAGTTTTTAACTGTGATTGATTTAATTTTATTATTGTTGTTGTCCGGAGCCTCGTATGTGTTTTCCGTAATTTCTGAATACATATCGATTGCCCAGTAAAGGGAAAGCTTATCCATAAAAACAGAGGAGTTTGTGCCGTAAAAATTCATGTCGAAAATGAGCTGCTTTTTATAGGCTTCAAATTCACCTTCTGTAATCTGCTTGATTCCCTGTTTTGATTTTGCATTAAAGGTCTGTGTTTGATCCAGCGAAGTTACCTTTATTTTTTTATCCTCAGGAGGCTGCATCAAAGACTGGATAATGATTCTTGAATTTCCTTTTTTGTGTGCAGCCTGAACATCAATATATTCAGCTCCGGGAATATTGAGCTCTTTTTGAGTTAAGAGGTTGTATTTAAAAAATGAATTGTCGTTGTTTAAGATTGCCGCTGCAATATCACTGTTTTCCATTGAATTAAGATTTGTATACTGAATTACAATCTGCGACATTTCGGGAGAAAGCTCAGGGTTATGAATTACGAATTTTTTCTGTGTGTTTTTGTATTCGTATTTTGGGCTCACAGGAACCTGGTATGTTGAATAATAGCTTCCAAAGGTCTGTTCAATAAGATAAAGAATTTCTTTTGAGTTAACGTTTCCGCTTATAAAAAGAGCACTGTTCTGCGGTGTGTACCAGCGTTCAGAGATGGAAGAAAGAATTGTTCTGCACTGATTAAGTGTGATTTTATTGAACAAAGGAGCATAAACGCCTGAATCATGCTTCCATGGTGCGTCAGAAAAAACTTTTGAATCGATTGCGGCATTTATAAGGGTTGCCATGGAAGAAGCATTTTCTGTTACTTCAGCCTGAAGCTTTTTAAGCTCTGTGTTTATAAGTTCGTCTGTAAAAAGTGGTGAAAAAGCAGCCTGGGAAAGAAGTGTTAAAATCTTTTTTGCCTGGGACGGAGCTGTTGTTAAAATATAGCGTGAAGAATCTGAATAGCAGGAAGCATCTTCAAAAACAAGCTGTGGAACTGAATGCTCGAAGATACGTGAATACAATTTAAAAAATCCTGCAGTGCTCTGTGTCTGAGATGAAAAGCCTGCCTTTACTGTGTACTCAATCCTTAAAAGGGGAGAAGAAGCGTCTTCGAGAATAAAGACTGTAAGACCATTTTCAAGAGTATACTGAACTACAGAATCTGCAGGAGAAGCGTAAAGAGAGGTAAAATGAAACAGACAGCATAATGACAATACAATTTTAAATAATTTCTTTTTCATAATTTTTTCCACGTTCTTATATTATATTAGGAATTCATTCATATATCAAACTACTTTATTTTTTTATTGCTGTATTGTATATTTTGAATTATGGTAAATATAGTAGAAAACGCGCAGAGAAGCGCAAAAATAGATGTACCGGCAGAGTTTTTAAAGGGAAAAAGACACCTTACTGCCCAGGAAATTAAGGTTTTAGAGGCAAATCTTAACCAC
>JAGCUI010000036.1 GCA_017962965.1 Treponema sp.
AGTCCGCCATTCTAGGATAGAGCAAGCTCTATCTTGCCATTCGACTTGCATGCTTAAGACGCGCCGCCAGCGTTCGTTCTGAGCCAGGATCAAACTCTCCATGATTATTTCAAAACCCCGAAGGGTTATGATTTCATAAAGTAATTTAATTCAGGCTTTTTATTTGCTGAATTGATTTTTTCAAACAAGTTTAAGAACTAAACTTGCGGATTTTTGACATATACTACAATATGCTACAATCATTACTGACTGTATTGTCAATTGTTTCCTTCCCTGATTTGTCAAAGAACTTATTGTAACCTCTTTGATAAGAAGTTGTTTTAAGACCCGCCGGCTTTGGTTTTTGCGACGGTGAATAAGAATATATACCCAAAAACAAAAAGTGTCAACATAAATTTTGAGAATTTTGTAAAAAATAATTATTTTTTTTATGGATTGCCGCGCTTCGCTCGCAATGACGAAGTTTTGTAGATTGCCGCGCTTCGCTCGCAATGACGGGAGGGGAAAAATCTGTTATAATCTAATTCATAAGGAGAAAAAATATGAAAGCTGCGGTTTTTTTTGCGGATGGGTTTGAAGAGATTGAGGCTTTGAGTCCGGTTGATTATATGAGACGAGCTGGGATCGAAGTTATTACTGTTGGTGTAAAAGGAACACCTTTTAATAAAACTCTCATCGTTACAAGTTCACACAATGTGCCTATGATTATGGATATGTCGATGCAGGATTTTTTTGCCGAATATGCCAATAATCTTCCAGATTGCATTGTTTGTCCTGGCGGCGGAAAGGGTGCTGTTAATCTTTCGGAATGTAAAGAGCTTTTGGATTATATAGAAAAATGCAACTTGGAAGGAAAGCTTGTTACTGCAATCTGTGCGTCCCCTGCAGTTGTGTTTGGAAAAACAAATGTTCTTAAGGATAAAAAATGGACATGCTATCCTGGAATGGACGGAGAAGCAAACCCAGACTTTGCCGGCGGATATTCAGACAAAGTTTTTGTTCACGACGGAAACATTATTACATCGCGCGGAGCCGGTTCTTCCGAAGAATTTGCAATGGAAATTGTTCGTACCCTTGCAGGCGAAGAAATGTATACTAAAGTAAAAACCGGAACCCTGCAAAGATAAAATACAAGCCGGACTATTCTGTAACAAGATTAGTTCGGTTTATTTCTACTGTAGAAAGCTTACCAAGATCTAACTTGAGTGTAGATGCAGATGACTTTTTGGAAACATTACCCTGAGTCTTACTCTTTGCATTTGCACTCACAGTCCATTTAAAAGTTCCACCATCACTTAATACACCAATATCATCCATCAAAATATATTTTGTTTCTTTGAGAGTGCGTTCAAAAATAACCTTACCTTTTGAATCCTGAATCTGCAGTGTATAAGACTGAGCACCCGCTACACTACTCCATTCAAATTCAATCTGAGGCTTAGCTTGAGCCATGAAATTTTCAGTTGTAAATACTTCCTTGTTCTTAGGCTTTTTAAGAGTTGGAGCTGTAAACTTCTTTAATAACTCATCGCTTATATATTCTTCGTTATCAGGTTTTTCCTGTTCAGCAGGTTTTGTTTCTTCTTGCTGAACCGGGGGCTCTTCTGGTTCTTCAGGATATTGTGGAGGTGTCAGACCTTCCTGTGAGTCTAATTCTTTTATAAGTTCTTCAATAAGCTTTTCTTGTGCTTCCTGTTCAAGCCGTTCTTTTTCGAGTCTTTCTGCTTCTAATCTTTCTTTTTCCAGACGTTCTTTTTCGAGCTTCTCTTTTTCTTTTCGTTCCTTTTCAAGACGCTCTGCTTCCTGCTTTTCTTTTTTCTTTTGTTCTTCAAGCTGCTTTTTTCTTTCGGCTTCTTTTCTCTTAGCTTCCTTCTTTTGAGCTTCTATTCGTTTTTTCTCTGCCTGCTTCTGCGCCTTTAATTCAGCCTCTTCCTTCTGCTTCTGAATTTTTGCAGCTTCGGCTTTTTTCTTTTCTGTTTCTTTTCTAATTTCTTTTACAGCCTGATTAAAATCAGCAGGTTTACTTGTGTCTACAAAAACAGTTTTAGTTGATTCAGACTTAGCTGCAGTTTTAAGATTTTTATTTTCTTCCTGAATAAGATTTGCATCAGTCCTTTGAACCTCCGAAGAAATCTCCCCAGCCTTATCCTTTCCAAAAGCTGAATTGGCAGCGCTCTTAATTTCCTGTTCATAATCCGGATTGATATTTACTTTTCCGTTTGGATAATAAACTCCGCGCTTAAACGATTTTGAATCATCACACGCACGCCAGTATAAAACATCGCCCGGAGCACTAAAATCAAGTTCAACAAATCCTTTTTTATCTTTGGAAGAAATGCGCTCTGTATCTACAACAGTATTAAAATCCTTGTCATAGGCAAATTCAATTTTGATTTTCTGAGCGCCCGTCCAGTAAAAAGGAATCTTTTCTGTCCTGTTTTTTGTCTGAGTGATTTTATAAACCTGTGGCGGCATTAAAACTGAGAAAGCCTGAGCGCTTAAATCATTACTTAAAATCTTTGGTTTTTCTACAGGAATATTTTTATCCTGCGAAATTTCTTCTCCGGTTACTGTCTCTTTAATCACATTTGTAACCGAAGCAATAACTTCATTTTCATTAATCTTCTGGTTTACATCCTGAATAACTTCCTTGAGGGAATCGGGGATGAATGGATTTGAGTTTGAAGAAGGCACTTCAATTTTTGTTTTAAATGTTGCAATATCTCCGGTCTGAACCTTTTGAACCGAAGCCTTATCGTTTACATCGCTGATTGTAGCCTGTCCTGATTTTACATAAAGAACCGGGTTTATATATCCGCTTTGAACTTCTGTGTCTGAATTAAAATTTAAAACTACCGATGTATTTTTTTCCAGAGTGATGATTTTTGTACCGGCCCTGATTATCATCGGTTTATCCTGATTCTGTCTTGTTGAATTTAGAATCAAAGTTCCGCTGATAAAATCAATTGCATTTTCAGATTCATCGGGAATACGGATTAAAGTATTTTCATCAAGCTCGATTCTCTGTGCATCCGTAAAAACAATGAAGGCTTGAGAATTTTCTTTTGTACGGATTCTGTCTCCCTTATAAACCGGGCTTTGCTCCTGAAGCTTTTCCCACAAATTTCTTCCGCTAAAACATCGCTGTGCAGTATTCTTTTTAAAATAAATTACACCAGCGGGCACATCATCTTTTTTATACGTAAGATTCATATCCTTGTATAAAAGATAAATTGCAGCGCTCATACCGCAGAGGCAGAAGAGGATTGAAACTAAATCTCTGAATCTATGCTTGAATCTGGTACTTCTTTTCTTCTTCATCCGTGTCTACCTTACTTAAGTCGGGAGTCTGGTTTCCAAGAAACTGTCTTAACTCATCAATGTTCGAAGGTCCTTTAACCCCGATTGCATTGATTACGGCATATATTTTAATTGCATCCGATTTTCCTTTTACGTGAACCGGAGGCATCTCTTTTACAATTACGCGGTTTTTAATGAGCTTGTATGTATTTTCTGTAATGAGGATATCTGTGGCAAAAGGCTTATTCAACGCTTCTGTTCTGCTTGCAAGATTTACTGCATCCCCGATTACTGTATATTCCATTCTTTCGGAAGAACCAATCTGCCCCGCAACAACATCACCGGTGTTAATTCCACAGCCGATTTTTACAGGAGCCTTTCCTTCCTTTTTTCTGAGGGCATTAAATTCAAACAAGGCAACACGCATCAATAAAGCAGTCTTAACAGCATGCCATGCATCGGTTGAAGCAGAACCACTTGTAATAGCACCGCCCCAAACTGCCATGATTGAATCTCCGATATATTTATCTACAACACCGTTTGTTCTTGTAACACAGTTTACCATGCGGGTCATATAATCATTTAAGAAATCTACAATTTCCTGTGGCTTTAATTTTTCGCTCATTGCAGTAAAGCTTCGGATGTCCGAAAAGAAAATTGTTGCCCGCTTTGTAACACCACCTAAATCAAGCTCACCACTGGCAGCTTTTTCTGCAACAATACGGTTTGTAAATTTACTGAACGAAGTCATAAGGCGCTGGCGTTCGGAAAGTCCCACAGTCATGTTCATAAAGTTTTTGGTAAGATATCCTATTTCGTCATGAGTACGCGCTTTTATATGAATGTCGTAATCCCCCGCTTCGATGCTCGAGGTTGCATCCACAAGGCGTTCGATTGGAGCTGTAAGAGAGCGGCTGAAAAATCTGATGATGATGATTGCAAAGAACAAAACAGCAACGGAAATCAAAACAATCCAGTAAGTAGTTTTTTGAATTGTTTCAAATACAACAGCCTTATCTGCACAGGTAACAACATACATTGTCCTGTCCAAAATCGGCTCTCCGGCGTAGAACCATTCCACTCCCTTGTCGTCCGCATAAATACTCTGCTGATTATCCTTTTCCTTAATGGCCTTAATTCCCGCAAGCTTTGAAAAATCTTCTGCATTCATAATCTTTGTGTTATCAGGGTGAATTAAAACCTTTCCGTCTTCGTTTATAATATAAGTTGTGTTGTAAGTTCCAGTGCTCAAAACATCAATGTATTTTTGAACCGAAAAACCCACAACAGCAATTTCATTTTTTCCCACTTCTGAATTGTAGTGATTGAACAAAATACAGATTAACGGCTCCTGGAAAAGCTGCGAAATATTTTCAACTCGATTTCTTCCATATAAAACAGCATTCTTTATTTTGTCGTTTGTGTTAAGCCAGTTTTCAAACATTCCCAGTGCCGAAGGATGAGCCTTTAAAAAATCAGCTTCGCCGATCATTCCTTTTTGAGAAGTATAGATAAAGGCAATTTCAGGATTTCTGTTACAAAGATCTGCAAACAAAAGACTTGCTTTTTCTTCGTAAGTAATATCATCCTCTAAAACTAAAAGAGTATTTAAATATCCGTTTACGTTTCCCTGCACATTCTGGAAAAGCTGCTGAATGGTCTGGGAAGTTCTGGTGTTAATATCCTGATTGTTTGTCTGCGCTTTTTTTCCTTCGTCATCGCTTACAAAATAATAAACCATGGCTGTAGAAAATCCTAAAACACAGATTACAAGAATGGAGAAAATTGTAATCAATTTAAAACTGATTGGAAATCCAACCTTGATTTTCTTATTCTTTTTTTTCTTTTCTTTTTTCTGTTCCTCTTTAATTTCTTCTTCCATTTCCATATCTAACTCCATCTATTTATGCTCTTATTCCTTATACTGATATCTAAATCCAATTTCCACATATCCTGTTGAATCACTTGTTGTATCCAAAAGATTGTACCACTGCCAGCCAACCTTTATATTCAGGTTATTCACAAGACGTAAATCCAGGGCAGCAGTAACGTACAGATTGTTTTCTTCATATCCCTTATATTCCCAAAGATTATAACCAGCCTCTACAATCGCCCCAATTTCAAAAGTGCCGAGTAATCCGCTTATACCTTCTATACCAAGCTGCATCCCAATTTCAGGACTTAACCATTCGTCTGCCTGATTTGAAGGAAGAAGGAGAACTCCTATATAAGTAATAAAGCGGTTAAACTCTAAAAGATTCCAGTTAACTTTATAATCAAAATGATACCACTCAAATTCATCATAATCTTTAAAACGCCTGAACTGAGAACCAACTCCAAAATAAATAGAAGAAGCGATCAAATCCCTTTTGTATTCAGAGTCTACATGAATTGAAAGTGTAGAAGTATTCCCGTTTGATTTTTTTGCAGCGATTTCGTATTCACCGTTTTTTAATTTTTCAACTTCAAAAGAAACATAAACCTTCTCATTAGCTTCATCAGTTTTTACAACTGTAAGAGGAATCACTTCGGCCTTTTCATCACGGCTTCCGTCCTTCTTAACTTTATAAAGCTCAAAGCTTGTGTCAGAGTCAAAAATATTTCTTCCGCTTAAAGCAAAAACATTATCCTCATAACCTTGAGGAACTTTGATGTCAGACTCTTTTGAGTTGATGGAATATTTTTTACCTTTTTTTGTATAGAACAAAAGCGGCTTTTTATACTGCTTGTTAATACTAAAAGAAGTTTTATAAATATACGGAACAGTATTATCGATTACCTGGAAAACCAGCGGCTTTGAAGGCTCTCCTTTTTTACCAAGAACGTTTACCGGTGTAATTACAATCTGATAGCTTCCGGTTTTTAATGGCACGAGCACTTCTGTTTTTGAAGTTTGAGTTGAATAAATCTTTTCCCACGCGTCGCCTTTTTTCTGTTTGATTTCGATATAATACGAGGCTGCGTTTTTTACTTCCTTCCAGGAAAAGTGTTCATTTGAGTAAGTAATTTCTGACTTATTTTCTTCACCGTCCTTTTGTTCCTGAGCCTGTGCAGACTCATTTTCCCCGGCTTCTATCTGTTCTGCAGACGAAAAAAGGCCCTGGCAGAATGCGCTTGAGGAAAACAGAAAAAGGATTATGAACAAAAAAATACTTCTTCTCATATCGTTATATTATCGGTATAAGAAGAAGTTTTAATTAATATATAGTAGAAACTTGTTTTTTCACCTCCCCGCCCCGGAGAGATGACTTATTAAGGCTTTTTATTTGATTAAATCGCGTGCAAGGATTTTTGCGATGTTTGGACGTTTTACGAGGTCTCCCTTAAGTCCTTCTTCGCGTGCCTTGTTTACGTAATTTTTATCCTGGAATGAATACTTGAAGTTTGTATGAACATCGTATGTGCCCTTCATAAGAGCGTATGCATCTTCTGTCATTACAAGCTCTTCGTCTGTAGGAATTACAAAAATCTTTGTTTTAGAATCGTCTGCGTGGATGTATGTTTCTGCGTTTCCTGTAAAGCTCCATTCGTTTCTCTGTGGATCGATTTTGATTCCGTACTGTTCAAGACCGGAACAAGCCTTACCACGAGTGATAGGGCCTCTTTCTCCAACACCTGCAGTCCATACGATTGCATCTACATGTCCGAGTTCTGCCATGAATGCACCAATGTATTTTTTAATGCGCAATGCTTCCATTTCGATAGAAAGCTGACAGAGCTTGTCGCCCTTTGCAGCATCAATTTCGATATCACGGCGGTCTGAATATTTACCTGTAATTCCAAGGCATCCGCACTTTTTGTTCAATGCTGTGTCCATTTCGTCGGCGCTCATACCGGTTTTTCTCATGATGTAGAAAGGAAGAGCAGGGTCTAAGTCTCCTGAGCGGGTTCCCATTACAAGACCTTCGAGCGGAGTAATACCCATTGTTGTATCATAGCAGACACCGTTTTTAACAGCACACATAGATGAACCGTTACCGATGTGGCAGATGATGATGTTACAGTCTTTTGGATCTTTTCCAAGAAGAACAGCTGCACGTTTTGCAGTATAAAGGAAGCTTGTTCCGTGGAAACCGTAGCGGCGTGCTGCATATTTTTCGTACCATTCACGTGGGATTGCATACTGGAATGTTTCTTCCGGCATTGTCTGGTGCCATGCTGTATCCATGATTGCTGCGTGCGGGATGTTTGGCATAACCTTCTGTGCTGCTTCAATACCCATGATGTTTGCAGGCATGTGAAGAGGACCAAGGTCGATTACTTCGCGGAATCCGTCTAAAACTTCCGGTGTAATAAGAACAGATTTTGTAAACTTTTCTCCACCATGAAGTACGCGGTGACCTACAGCGCCGATTTCATCCATTGATTTAATTACACCAACTTCCGGATCAGTGATTTCTTTAATGATTAATTCAATTGCTTCTTTGTGTGTTGGACAAGGGCTCTGGATTTCTGTTTTGTTTCCCTTTGCCTTGTGAGTAATAACAGAACCTTCAATACCGATGCGTTCTACTACTCCGTTTGCCATTACTTCTTTGTTGTCCCAGTCGTATACCTGGTATTTTGCAGATGAAGAACCGCAGTTCAAAGTTAAAATTACCATAAATATTTCCTTATAAAATAATTTCTAAAATAGAATATTATTATATTAATATAGAAAATATTTTGCAATAAAGAGAATTACCACACGGGATTTTTACCGCACGGATATTTTGTTAACGAAAAATTAGGATTTGTTTATGCCGAGTTTCTTCATCTGCTCGATTTCTTCTTTTAAGGCTACGTATTCGCCGCGTTTTTTATTTACGGTGATTATGATGTTGCGGTATGAAGAAAGGTCTATTTTCATTCCTTTGATTCTTGGCTTTAAAAGGATTTCTATGCTCGATTTAAAGTATTCATCAAGAGAATTTATGATTGTATAAATCTTCTGGTTTTCCGAAATCTGTTTATTCAAAAATCCCAGGATTGATTCTTCCGAGGCGTTTTTGATTTTGTTATATTCAGGGCCGTTAACAGAGAACGATGAATAAATTCTTTTTTTCTTATCAAGGTCCAGTAAAAACTCATTAACTTTAACTGTGTTCATAACGCGGGCACCAGTTTTTGCATCAACTATAGGCACATCAACAGAGCGTTCTTTTTCCTTGATGTTAAATGCTTTTCTAAAGAGGGCCTTAAGACGCTGAATAAAGCCCTTCTTTTCTGTAAAGAGTAAATCAAAGTTTTCTTTAAGCTTAAGCTCGAGCTGCCCGATTACAGGTGCAAGGCCAGACAAAGACAAAACTCCCTGCATAACAAGCTCATGTGTATCAGGGCCTTTTTCTTCCTTCTTAACTTCTTTTCTTACAATCTTTAATTTATCTAAAATCTTTGCCCTTAATTCTTCGCGGTTAGGAGCGTGATCTTCGTTTAAAATTTCCTGAACCAAATCATTATAAAAACTCTTTTTACCCATTACCTTTGTGTAGAGTTTTTTGATTTCTGCAAGTTCATCCTCTGCCGAAAGACTTGCCTTCTGCTTGTTGAATTCAGGGTGCTCAAACAAATCCTTTCTGAGGCGGCCTTTGTATAATTCCTTCTGAAACCCTGCAAGTTCCATGAGCTTACGTTCGATTGAGTTTACAGCTTCTGTACATTTATCAAGACTGTCGTTGATTGTGCTTAATAAAACCGGAGTTGCATTCTGTCTTGCAGTTGTTAAAGCCATGGCAAGAGAGCGTGTATTTGAGCTTGTGTTATTCGGCGAAAGATTATTCCAGTCAAAAACCTTGTTTAAATCCAAAAGCTTTTTGTTGCTGGCAATTGTGATATTTTCTACAGAGAAACGGAAGTAAGTACAGATATAATCAAGCATGATTTCGTAAGCCGAAAGTCGTTCACCCAAAATTGTAGGTGCTTCAGATTCCGGGAAGCT
This sequence comes from Treponema sp., assembly GCA_017962965.1. Lineage (GTDB taxonomy): Bacteria > Spirochaetota > Spirochaetia > Treponematales > Treponemataceae > Treponema_D. The sequence continues at coordinate 9,218 of JAGCUI010000036.1, forward strand.
TGTCATATCAGGAACAATAATTTCGGAAATCTTTTTTTCAAGCTTATAAGGGTCTTCGATAATCAAAGATTTTTTTGTGAGAAGTTCGTTGATGTTTTTTACACAGGTATATAAAAGGCGGTAATCATTGAGCATATCCGGCAGGCATTCAGAGTTAAACCATTCCTGTTTCTGTGCAAGAGCAACTTCAAGTTGATTTGTAAAAGCTGTATTTTCTTCCATATCTTATATTATCGGTTTTTTTTGCAGGAAATTCCATATTTTTTTTTAATGCATAAAAATCCTTTAATTAAATGCGTTTTTTTTGTATTATGCTTTTTATGAATTGTATAAGTGAATCAAAAGAATATAAGAATGCTTTAAAAGAGCGTTTTATTAAATACGTAAAAATCTGGTCGGAAAGTAACAGCGAGCTTGCAGATAAGGGTGTTTTTCCTTCAACAAAGCAGCAGTGGGATTTTGCAAAGGTCCTTTTAAAAGAACTTAAAAAACTGGGACTTAAAAATGTTCAGCTTACAAAAAAATGCTATGTTTATGCTAATCTTCCGGGCACCGGCTCTCTTTCCAATGCTCCAAGTGTTTTATTTTTGGCACACATGGACACAGTTGATGAAGTAACTGGCAAAAATGTAAATCCCAAGATTGCAAAAAAACCGGAAGAATATTCGGGAGATGAAAAAGATACAATCATTACAACAGACGGAACAACGCTTCTTGGTGCCGATGACAAAGCAGGAGTTGCAGCCATCATCACTGCAGTTGAATACATCATCAAAAATAAAATTGACCACTGCCCTTTTGAACTCATTTTTTCTCCGGATGAAGAAACAGGACACGGAATGGATTATGTTCCTTTTGAGCTTATAAAATCAAAATTTGCATATACAGTAGACGGCGGAGATTTAGGAGAGATGGAGACTGAATGCTTTAATGCTTTTTCTGCCCTCGTTACATTTACAGGAAATGCGTGCCACACAGGTGATGCAAAAAAACTAAAGATGGTAAATGCCACACTCATGGCTTCAAACTTTATAAGCTCTTTACCCCAGGATAAAAGACCTGAAACAACAGAAAAATACCAGGGCTTTATTGCACCAATGAACGTAAACGGCACAATCGAAAAATCAACTGTAAGTCTTTTGCTCCGTTCTTTTGACATGAAAGAGATGGAAGAAGAAAAAAAGACTGTGAAAAAGCTTGCAGAACAGTGTGCAAAAAAATCAGGCGGAACAGTTACAGTAAGCTACAGACAGCAGTATTTAAACATGAAGAACGAGCTTGATAAAAATCCTTTTGTTGTAGAAAAACTTATTGCAGCCTATAAAAAAGCGGGTGTAAAAATCGTAAACAAGCCGATCCGCGGGGGAACAGACGGCTCAAGATTAACAGAACTTGGTATTCCTACTCCAAACATCTTTACAGGCGCCCATAATTTTCATTCCAGAAATGAATGGTGTTCCCTTAACCAAATGAGTAAAAGTGCCGATATAATAGTAAACTTACTTACGGAGTAATTTTTTATGCATGAATATGTAATCGAAGGCGGATATCCAATCAACGGAACAATCACCGCCAGCGGAAATAAAAACGCAGCCCTTCCTTGTATTGCTGCATGTTTATTAACAAAAGAACCTGTAATTTTAAATAATATTCCCGAAATTCAGGACACAAACGTAATGCTCGAGATTTTAAAGTCTCTTGGAGCAAAGGTTGAAAAGCTTACAAAAAACAACTGGAAAATCCAGTGCGAAGATATCAAAACTTATGAACTTCCTTCTGATTTAACCAAAAAAGTAAGAGGTTCAATCGTTTTTGCAGGACCTTTAACTGCACGCCAGGGAAAATGCGAAATGATGCCACCTGGAGGAGACGTAATTGGTCGCCGCCGTGTAGACACACACTTTCTAGCTTTAAAACAGCTTGGTGTAAATGTTGCAGTAAACGGTCACTTTTCATTCAGTACAAATAAACTCGTTGGAGCAGACATCTTCCTGGACGAAGCTTCGGTAACAGCAACAGAAAACGCAGTAATGGCCGCAGCAGTTGCAGAAGGAACAACAATCATCCAGAACTGCGCAAGCGAACCTCATGTTCAGGACGTTTGTAAAATGCTCAACGCTATGGGTGCAAAAATCACCGGAATCGGAAGTAACATCCTCCACATCGAAGGTGTAAAACAGCTCAAGGGCTGCGAATATACAATCGGACCAGACTACATCGAAATCGGCTCGTACATCGGAATGGCTGCAGCAACAGGCGGAAAGATTACAATCAAAGGAATCCGTGCCGAAGAAATGCGCCCTCTCAAAAATAACTTTGCAAAACTTGGAATTACATGGAGCATCAACGGAGACGAATTAACAGTTCCAAACACACAGGAATTAAAGGTTCACGACGACATTGGTAGTGCAATTCCAAAAATAGACGACATGCCTTGGCCTGGCTTCCCTGCAGACTTAACTTCGATTATGACTGTAGTTGCAACTCAGGTAAACGGAACAGTTTTGATTTTCGAAAAGATGTTCGAAAGCCGTATGTTCTTTGTAGATAAGCTCATCAGTATGGGTGCAAAAATTACCTTGTGTGATCCTCACCGTGCCGTAGTTTGCGGACCTTCAAAGCTTCATGGAGACAATCTTGTTTCTCCTGATATCCGCGCAGGTATGGCCATGGTAATTGCAGCCCTCTGTGCTCACGGCGAAAGTCACATCAGAAACGTATACCAGATTGAACGCGGCTACGAAGATTTAGTAGGAAGTCTTCAGAGTCTTGGTGCTCACATTAAGCAGGTGGAATTAGAAGAATAAAAAAAGTGTAGATATAAAAATCCATGCTATAATATTCTTATGATTAACTGTGAAGTAAAAATCCGCATTCCTTTTTTATGGGGGAAGGCGGTTTTTAAAAAGGAAAACTGGTCTCAGATAAATCTCATAGTAGGTCCAAACGGATCGGGAAAAACTTTATTAACACAGGCAATCACCAAAGAGTTTGCACAAAAAGGCTATTCACTTAGTCCCGTTCAAAAGGATGCAGACAATTTTTTAATCCTAAAAAACAACGACACAATCCGCGAAAAAATTGAAACAGTTCTTTCGAGCATGTTCGGAAAATCAATCAAGTTTATAGAGGACATTGATGAAACCTTTATTCCGATTGTAGAAAACAAAGCCTGGAATGTAGAATACATGCTCGAGGATGCTGAATGCCACGGCCTTAGGGAAATTATCTCTCTTTTGATTCAGCTTTACAGTAATTCAAGCAATATCCTTGTTTTCGACGAGCCCGAGCTTCACCTTCATCCTCAGCTTCAGATGTTTTTTATAAACGAAATCAAAAAGGAAGCAAGGAAAAATCCAAAGCACATCTTTTTTATAGTTTCGCACTCCCCTTTCTTTATCGACCTGCGCTATGCCGAAGATTTGATGGGAGTTATCGTATGCCACACAAACAAGGTTCCAACCCACATAGATAATCTTTCCAACGAAGACAGCCTTTTATTCAAACGCTTTTTACCGCGCTTTAATACTTACCACAAGCAGTTCTTTTTTTCAGATAACCAGATTTTCGTAGAAGGCTATACAGACCAGCAGATGTTCACAAACCTTTTGCCTTTTATCCACGACGAATATTCAAGCACAGGAACGGGCATTATTGATGTGGGCGGAAAGGATGAGCTTGGAGTTTTTTGTAAGGTGTGCTCACTTTTGGGAACAAACGGCAGAATCATCACCGACCTGGATTCCCTTTTTAGCGGAAAATTAAGGGATGTTTTTTGCCGCGACGAACGAGTTAATTCATGGCTCGAAAAGCTTTACGAAAAACAGCTTCCTTTTTACGAACGCATTTTTACACAAAAAGAATTATTGCATCCGATTACACTCGATAAATTAATCTTCCGCCTTGAACGCTATCTTGTAGCAATAGGCCAGGATATTTTACAGCACACAGATGAGCCTCCAAAAAAACTTGCCACTTATATAAGCAAGCTTAATTCCCTCATGGAAAAACACGAAAACGCAGAAAATGTAGACACGTATAAAACCGTGATTTTGCAGGGCATTATTAAGCAGGAGGCGGATTTATTAAAATACCTTTCCCCGGAACTTGCGAATACCGTAGCAGATATCAAGAATCTTTATTCATTTATTCTTGCCGCGGCGGAGGCGTGCCGTGTTTATATTCTGCCCAAGGGATGCATAGAACATTACTACACACAGAATACGATTGAATATATGCCCGTTTCTGCCAAAGACCGCCTGTTCCACAACGAAATCGAATACCTTCTTGATTCAAATAAAAAAACAATTCAGAAAGAATATTCCGAATTGATTAAAATCTTAGAAAAGGCCTGTTCTTTATGATATTTGGATATATTAGAGTAAGCACAGATAAACAAACAGTAGAAAATCAGAGATTCGAAATTATTCAGTACGCCAAAAAAGAAAACCTGATAATTGATGAATGGATAGAAGAAACCATCAGCGGCACCATTTCGCCCAAAAAGCGAAACCTTGGTAAGCTCATTCAGAAAGTAAACAAGGATGATATCATCATCTGCACCGAACTTTCCCGTCTTGGCAGAACCATGTTCATGATTATGTCAATTTTGAACAACCTCATGGAACGCCAGGTAAAAATCTTTACGATTAAGGAAGGCTATAAATTAGGTGATGATTTATCCAGCAAGGTGATGGCCTTTGCCTTCAGCATCTCCGCCGAAATCGAACGCTCCTTAATTTCCCAGCGCACCACCGAAGCCCTCCGCCGCAAAAAAGCCGAAGGCATCAAACTCGGCCGCCCCAAAGGCACCAAACCCGCCCACTACAAACTCACCCAATACAAAGACGTGATCGAAGAACTCTTATGCCTTGGAATCCCCAAAACAACCATCATCAAACTGTTTAATGTTTCTTCCCAGACCTTATATACTTTCTTGAAGAGGGAGAAGTTGTTTTAGAAAATTGTTTTATTTCTTTAATTCTTCTGCCAATTCCAGAACTTTATCCAAAGGAGCATTCATTTTCTGAGCCGCAATTTCTGGAGAAACATTAAAATCTTTTATTAAAATTATTGCACCTTCGATAGCCTTTTTATTTGCTCCTTTCTCCATGCCATCTTCAAAAGCATAATTCTGCATCATCTCTACGGTCATATACTGTTTCCTCCAATCTGAATTGTGCCTGGCATCTTTTACATATTTGCGTAATCTGGAAGTATAATCATCACCAGTTTTATTTGAAACAAAAAAATTGAAGAACTTCTTCAATTTTTCATCTTCAATCATTTTAGCACAGATTGGAGCAATAAAAAAGAGTTTATATGTACGGTCGCCAAATTTTAAGTCTCTGTCTTCTCTACAGGTGTTTTCAAACGTATAGACAGGAAGTTCTTTCCCAAAAATATCAGACATACAAATAAAAATGATATATGAATCCTTGAGTTTTCTATACGTCTGCCCCGGTTTTAGCATATCTACATCCATTACACTCTGATAGTATCTTGCACGCTCCGGTAGATCATGTGTATTTACAACCTGAACTTCGATGTCATAAACGTGGTCTGAATCTTTTACATAAACATCAAGCCTTATTGCTTTAGCATCATGATCGATAATCAGTGTTTCTTCGTTAGCCATTTCCATGTTTTCAATCTTGATGTGTAATAAAAGTTCGAGGAGATGCTTACAGGCCTCCGGGTGTGAGTGCATTACCTTGTAAAAGATAAAGTTGTTTGCAAGTGTGATATTCTCCCATTTTTCTTCAAGGGATAAAGTTTTTTCATCCATATTAAATCCTCCTCTAAATATAAAAACTTCATACCCTAATATTGCTTTTTTACGCGATTTCGGAACATATTTTGAAAAAAAATGAATTATTTTCTTCCACCTCAGTATTTCAATTTATTCTACCTTTCCAAATACCAACCTGATTTCATCTCTTACCTTCATTTGATTTATAGGGAGGATTTTTTCAAATGAAAAAAATCGTAGGAATTATTGCAGCAGTAGCAATGGCTGCTTCTGTATTCGCTGTTGATTTCTCAGCAGGTTTCCAGCTCAAAGGTAATCTTTTCAAATATGAAAGTGATTGGGGAGCTTCTGCTTTAGATCTTAACACATCTAACTCAAAAGATGACAAACCTTTTGTATTCTCTGTAAGTGGAGATAGAGCTGGTGGACAGCTTAAATTGTTCACTTCAGAAGGAAAAACTGCTAATGATGCAGTAGAAT
>JAGCUI010000037.1 GCA_017962965.1 Treponema sp.
AAAATAGGAGTGAATTATATGCCGTGGTATTGGTTTGTAATTCTCCCTGTTGTTGGAATTGTTCTTGGATGGATTATTCGCTGGCTTTATGCCAGATTTCAATTATCTTCTTCAGAGCAAAAAGCTGAGCGTGTAAAGCAGGATGCTTATAGAGAAGCTGAAGCACAGAAAAAAGAAATTTTGTTAAATGCAAAAGATGAGCTCATTCGGGAAAGAAATCAGCAGGAAAGGGAGAATCGGGAACGCCGTGCTGAAGTGCAGCGCTATGAGGCTCGCGTAAACAAGAAAGAAGAACTTCTTGATCAGCGTGCTGCCGAATTCGAAAAAAATGAAAAAGAACTTGCAGAAACTAAAGCTGCAATGGTGAAACGGGAGGAAGCCCTCTCAAAACAGGAAGAGTTATATCGTACAGAGCTGGAAAAAATCTCCGGATTATCTGCTCAACAGGCTAAAGATCTTATCATAAAGAATCTTGAAAACGAAGCCAGACACGATGCTCAGGCTATGATTAATAAAATCGAGCAGGAAGCACAGTTAACAGCAGAAAAGAAAGCAAAGGATGTATTGATTACTACAATTCAGCGCCTTGCTCCGGAAGTTACAAGCGATATTACTGTTACAACAGTATCGTTACCAAGTGACGAAATGAAGGGACGTATTATCGGTCGTGAAGGTCGAAACATCCGTACCCTCGAAACATTAACAGGTGTAGATATCATCATTGATGATACTCCGGAAGCAGTTGTTATTTCATGCTTTGACCCTGTAAGAAAAGAAATTGCCAAAGAATCGCTCGAAAGACTTATTTCGGACGGACGTATTCATCCGGCAAGAATCGAAGAAATTGTTCAGAAGGTTACACACGAAATCCAGAACAAGATTTACGAAGAAGGCGAAAAGGCTTTGTTCGATCTTGGAATTCACAATATGAATACAGATGGAATCCGTGCTCTTGGACGTCTTTATTTCCGTACAAGTTATGGACAGAACGTTCTTACACACTCAAAGGAAGTTGCAATGGCCGCAAGCATGATTGCAGCAGAAATTGGTGCAGACAGAGAACTCGCAAAACGAGCTGCAATCTTACACGATATTGGTAAGGGTGCAGAAACAGACAGCGATCAGAACCACGCAGAAGTTGGTGCTGAAATGGCACGCAAGATGGGTGAAGATGCAAGAATCGTAAATGCAATCGGAGCTCACCATAACGACATTCCGGCAGAAACAATCGAAGCAACAATCGTACAGATTGCCGATGCTATTTCTGCAGCACGTCCTGGTGCACGCCGCGAAACAATTGATAACTATGTTAAACGTCTTGAAAATCTTGAAGCAATTGCAGAAGGATTCGAAGGAGTTGAAAAAGCATATGCAATTCAGGCCGGTCGTGAGCTTAGAATTCTTGTTAATAACGAAAAGATTCCGGACAGCGATGTAAAGGAACTTGCAAGAAGCATTGCTAAGCAGATTGAAACTGACTTACGTTACCCTGGTAGAATCAGACTTACAATGATTCGAGAAACCAGAATTGTTGAATACGCAAGATAAGCAAAACAAAATGCTTTAAAATAAAAATGGAGTGTACATTGAATGTGCACTCCATTTTTTTTGGATCTATTTATTAAATAGCATTTTTTAACTTAAATTCATTTGTTAGTCTTTAAGGTTGAACATTACACCAAGAACTAATACGTGTGATGCGAGTGACCAAAGCCATTCCAAAGAGAATCCACCCTTGAAGAGGCCACCGATAAAGTCAGCAAGAACGATAGCAATAATCCAGACAATGATGATTATAAGCATCAGGATATTGTCAATCTTACCGAAGATATCGCCCATAAAGAGCTCGAGGATTAAGAAGATACCAGCGAGGAGTTCGATTACACCAAAGACGATTACACAGATTTTTCCAACTGTTCCGTTTAATAAACCGCCGATAGCTTTTGCACCAAAGTCACCGCCGCCCATAAGAGCCCAGATTCCTGCGATTGCAAGCATTGCTCCCAAAGCGATCTGCATCAGAAGCCTTCCAAATGAATAAGATTTTTTTGCCATTTTTTCCTCCTAAGAAAAATTGCTTTTATATATTTAATGAATTAAATATATCATCTGTAAACAACCTTGAACTTCTGGAAAACAAGCTTAATGTCGGGCGTAAAATCAAACCCTACAATGCTGCCTTCGTCTTCAAGGTATTCTTTGGTTTTCTCTCTCCAGACCTCGAGGGTTTCATCTTCACCTTCGAGCTTTGCCATTTCCCATGTAACTTCATTATAAGGTACAATTTCTACATTTTCAAATTCTATTACACAAACTGGTGCATTTTTTTTATCTGTAACAAGATAGAGCTCTCCGCTCATAGGAAGTGGTTCTCCGTCTATTGCAAAGGTTGAATAGCTTGTAAAAATGGCTGTTTTTTTGCCTGCAAGCACCAGTGCTGTTAATTCTGTGCCTACAAAGCCCTTTGCTTCAAAAAAGAGGTCTCCTGCACAACGGTCGTCCGGGTCGCGGTTTGTTTCTTTTAAAAAACGCTCCCAGTATTCGTCCAATTCTGTCATTTTTTAATTCCTTATTTTTTTGTTAATTTAAAGATGAATGCTGCTATAAAAAAGAGGCTTGGTACTGTGGCAAAGATAAGGGTAGGAAGAGGAATGCCGAAAACTAAAAGCGATGAAGAAGCCAAAACTCCAAGCTCAAGTAAAAGATCATAAACCAAAGCGGCATACGAGCTTAAAAAGCCTGCTACAATCATCATCCAGTCGGGACTGCGTGTTTTAGACATTATGAGTATGGCAAGAAAGGCAACAAGGCCTCCTAAAATCAGTTTGATAATAAAAAGTAAAATCTGCGGATTCATAAAGCACTTCCTAATATTCAAAAGGAGAATTCTTTAAGGAAGTAAAAACTCCCTTGTCTGCACTAAACGGCACTATAGAACTGTGTCCTTCTTCTGGGTTAATTATAACACAGTTGTCAAGACAATGGAGAACAAAATCGTCATATTTTTCCTGTGGAACCTTTGGATCTAAATAAGGACCGCGGCGTTCAAAGTATTTTGTTAAAACTGTGTCGTAAATAAAAAAATCTTTTTCCGTTCTTTTTGGAAGCGCGTCTATGAGGTTATAGATTCCTCTTGTAATTGCAACCTGCAGTGCATACGGAACCTTGGTTTGAGAATAAATCACTTCGGGAAGAGGGCATTCTTTTTTTACTGCTAAAATGAATACGGATGCTGTCCAGGGAAGGGGAGGTTCAATAATAACGCTGTCTACGGCGCTCCAGGCGGCATCATAAGTAAGCCATGGTTTATATACGCTGATATTCTGCATGGAAACTGCTATGGCGGCTTTGGTAACGTGTTCTAAGGTAGAAAAAAAGAAAACATTTCTCTGGCTATTTAAAAGTGTTGAAACGGCTTTTTCTACACGGCTTTTATCTTCACAAATAAAGCTTCCTGTCTGCCCGCGGCTTAAAACATTTTTAAGCTGAGTAAAAGCACTTCCGCCTTCCCATCCTAAAATTGCACGACCGTCTTCCTGATATAAATCTGTAAGACGTTTTCCTTTTTTGGTGTAAAGAAAGCAGCCTCTGGCTCTTGTAACAGGTCCGTAGCGTTTATATATTTGTTGAGATAATTCTGTAACCGTCATGTTTTAATTATAGCAGATAAGGGGTATTAAGTTAATTGTATTTAAATAAAAAAACGGTGACAGCCTGGCGAGCCGTCACCGAAAAATCATGGTACAATTTTTTTTGTTAGAGTATTTTTATTGCTTATTTGGAGGACTTCTTCTTTTTTGAAATAATATCAAACAGAACGGCAGCAAGGAGGACAGCTCCCTTAACTACACGCTGCCAGTTCATATCTACACCAAGAATAGACATACCGTTGTTCAATACACCCATGAAGATAGCACCAACTACAGCTCCGGCTACAGTACCTGTTCCACCGTATGCTGAGGCACCACCAATAAAGCAGGAAGCGATAGCATCCATTTCGTAGTTAGTACCGGCTGTTGGCTGAGCAGAGTCAAGACGTGCAACTGTTACCAAAGCAGCAATTGCAGAAATGAATCCCATGTTTGTGTATGCAAAGAACATAACCTTTTTTGTATCTACACCAGAAAGACGAGCTGCCTTTTCGTTACCACCAATTGCATAGAGGTAGCGGCCAGGAACTGTGTTCTGTGTAAAGTAAGAGTATGCTGCAACAATGATTGCAAGAATTACCAATACGATTGGGAAACCTCTGTCGCGGGCAAGGAACTGTCCGAGAATGAGGAGTACAACTGAAAGACCAACGAGCTTTGCAATAAAGAATCCTGTTGAAGAAACAGCATATTCCTTCTTAATCTTGTTTCTGCGTTTTACAATTTCTGTAATTACAAAAGCAAGGATACAAATAAGAGTGATAATTCCAGTAATCATTAAAGTGAATGTGTCTACGTAAGAACCGAATAAATCAAGCTCTCCGAATTTTTCTGTCATTGCTTCACTTGCGTTTGGAATAAAGCTTTCAAAGCAGTTTCTGTATGTTGCTGGGAATGGAGCAATTGGCTGTCCGTTAAGGATGAGTGTTGCTACACCACGCCACAAAAGCATACCGGCCAATGTTGTAATGAACGGCGGTATATGAAGGTATGCAATAAAGAAACCATGGAAGGCACCAATAAGAGTACCGGTTATAAGACAGATAATTATAGCTAAAACTATGAGGACCGGGGTATTCATCTTGCAGTTTACAACAAGAACACCTGCAATGGCACCAACTAAGGCTACTATAGAACCAACAGACAAATCGATGTTACCACCAGTTAAGATACAGCAGAGCATACCGGTTGCAAGAATAGCTACGTAAGCGTTCTGGCGGATAAGGTTTGTAATATTTGCAGGTGCAAACAAAGAACCTTTATCGAAAATCCTGATTAAAACTTCAAACAGGATCATTACAAGGACAAGGACGAACATCATGGTGTTGCCTTTCAAAATATTTAAAACTGAACTTCTGGTCGAGTTTAATTTTGTTTCTTCCATTTTATACTCCTAAATTATTTGATTTTCCGGAATTAATAATTTCGGTCATAATTTTTTCCTGAGTAGCAGATTTTCCATCCATTTCTGCAATCATTTTTCCTTCGTTCATGACATAGATTCTGTCACACATACCAAGGATTTCAGGCATTTCAGAAGAAATCATAATAACTGATTTTCCTTCGGCTACCATTTTGTTGATTGTGCAGTAGATTTCATATTTTGCTCCAACGTCGATACCGCGTGTTGGTTCATCAAGAATAAGAATTTCCGGTTCAGCAAAAAGCCATTTTCCAAGAAGAACTTTCTGCATGTTTCCACCCGAAAGGTTTCCAACATCTTCCATAACAGAAGCGCACTTTGTATGCATTTCTTTTGCCATGTCCACAGAGTATTTTCTTTCCTTATCAAAGTCCAAAATACCGTGATTAGAAATCTTTTCCGGCTTTGCTGCAGTTGTGTTTTTACAGATTGATTCAGAAAGAATAAGTCCGTTACCCTTTCTGTCTTCTGTAACGTATGCAAGTCCTGCTTTAATTGCAGACTTAACTGTTGGGAATGAAACTTCTTTCCCTTTCATATATATCTGTCCGCGGATGTTTGCACCGTAAGAATGTCCAAAGATACTCATGCTAAGCTCTGTACGGCCGGCACCCATAAGACCAGAAATACCAAGTACTTCACCACGGCGTAAATTAAAGTTGATGTGATCGCAAACCTTAATTCCGTCAAAAACAGGGTGATCTACACACCAGTCTTTAACTTCGAAAATAACTTCGCCTACATGTGATTCGCGTTTTGGGAATCGGTCTGTAAGGCTTCGTCCTACCATGGCAGAGATGATGGCATCTTCTGAAAAATTATCTTTCTTTTTATCTATAGTGCAGATTGAGCTACCGTCACGAATAACAGTAATCTTGTCTGCTACATAGGCAACTTCATTCAATTTATGAGAAATGATGATAGAAGTCATGCCCTGTTTTTTGAATTCAAGAAGTAAGTCGAGCAAGTGTTTTGCTTCGATATCGTTTAATGATGCAGTTGGTTCATCAAGAATAAGAAGCTTTACGTTTTTACCCAAAGCCTTTGCAATTTCTACCAGCTGCTGTTTTCCAACACCAATATCTTTGATTAATGTTTTGGAAGAATCTTTAAGTCCTACCATATGTAAAAGTTCATCTGCTTTACCATATGTTTCAGACCAGTTAATTTTTGCTTTAGTTCCTTTTTCATTTCCAAGGAACATGTTTTCACCAATTGACAGGAGAGGAACAAGAGCTAATTCCTGGTGGATAATTACAATACCTCTTGATTCGCTGTCTCTGATTGTCTGGAACTGGCATACCTGTCCGTCGTAGACAATGTCTCCTTCGTATGTTCCATAAGGGTAAATACCACTGAGAACGTTCATCAAGGTTGATTTTCCGGCACCGTTTTCACCGCAAATTGCATGAATTTCGCCTTCTTCTACCATGAGGTTTACGTTATCGAGCGCTTTTACACCAGGAAATACCTTGGTTATATTTTTCATTTCCAATAATGTTTTAGCCATTGGAACCCCTCTTTTTTTACAGTAAAAAAATGATTAAAAAAAGAGCCTGACTCTAGAGAATCAGGCCCTTGTTAGTTATTTAAGCCTAGTTCAAATCAGCTTCTGTGTAATAACCAGAATCGATTAACAATTCTTTGTAGTTTTCTTTAGATCCATATACTGGTTCACAAAGGAATGAAGGAATAAATCCTGTTCCGTTGTCGTAAGTAGTTGTATCATTTACAGGAGCATCTTTACCCTGCATGATAGCGTCTACCATCTTAACTACCTGGTTAGCAAGTGTACGTGTATCTTTGAAGATAGACATAGCCTGAGTTCCCTTAAGCATGTTCTTAACAGCAACTTTATCACAGTCCTGTCCAGTAATGATTGGGAAGTTACCTGGAACGTATCCAGCAGAAACAAGTGCGTTTGTTACACCGTTAGCTGTAGAGTCGTTAGAACAGTATACAGCGTCAAGTTTCTTTCCTTTTGGACCATATCCGTTAGAAGTAATAAGGTTTTCCATTCTCTTCTGTGCTTCTTCTGTTGACCAGTTCAAAGTAGCAGCCTGGTCTCTTGAAGTCTGTCCAGAAGGACATACGATAACACCTGAATCGAGGTAAGGTTTAAGAATATCCATAGCTCCTCCGAAGAAGAAGTTGATATTGTTGTCACCTGGGTCACCTGTGAAGAATTCCATGTAAACTGGATCATCTTTTGCACGATTCTTGAGGTTCAATTTGTCTACAAGGTATTCACCCTGGATTGTACCTACTTTGTAGTTATCGAATGTTGCATAGTATGTAACAGCCTTTGTGTTCATGATAAGACGGTCGTAAGCAATAACATCGATCTTCTTCTTTCTAGCCTGTTCAAGAACGTTAGTAAGAGAGTTACCATCGATAGATGCGATTACGAGTACTTTACATCCGCTTGTAATCATGTTTTCGATCTGTGATACCTGTGTTGGGATATCATTTGCAGCATACTGTAAGTCTACTGTGTAACCTGCTTTTTCAAGCTGAGCCTTCATGTTAGCTCCATCCTGATTCCAGCGCTGTAAGTCCTTTGTAGGCATTGAAACACCTACTTTTGTTGAAGAACTTTTGCCACCGCAGCTTACTAAACTTAAAGCAAGTGCAGCCAAAACAACTGTTAAAAGTTTTTTCATTTGTAAAACTCCTTTTTTTAAGTTTGAGGACTCACGATCCCCATTTAATTAAAGTATACCTTTTGCCGTGTTTTTAAGAAAAAAATCATCTGAAATTTCTTGTTCTTTTCTGTTTTTTTCAGGAATTTTTTGTGTTAAAAGGGGGTTTTTATTAGTATTTTTTTGTGGTTTAAATTGTGCTAATAAAATATTGGAAAGTAATGAAATTTGTGGTATATTTTAGAGTATGAGTGAAAATACTGAACCGTATGTAAACCTCAATAGCGGGGCTGCGGAAAATACGACAATTGAACTTCCTCCTGAAAGAAGTGTAGTTTTTTATAATGACGACTACACCACAATGGAATTTGTTGTTGATGTTCTTTGTTCAGTTTTTAATTACTCAAAAGATGAATCTGAACAGATTATGCGTACTGTTCACGAAATGGGGTCGGCAGTTGTTGGAACTTATACCTACGACATCGCTGTATCCAGAGTTATCTTAACCAGAAGTATAGCAAAGAAAAATGGCTTTCCGCTGAGGGTAGAAGTTGAGTAGCAATGAACAGAGCCCTGAAAGAAATGCACGACAGATGAAAGTGAGCCCCATGCTCACCAAAATCTTAAATGAATCTTTTAATGAGGCGCGAAATGCACATCACGAATTTTTTACTCCGGAACATGTTTTAAAGGTTGCACTTCAAAACGATTTTGTGGATAACCTTTTACTCGAATGTGGAAGCGACAACGAATCCCTCCGCTCAAATCTTTCCGACTATCTTGCCACAAAGGTACCTTGCATCGGCGAAAATGCAAATCCTGATTTTATCCGTAATCCAATGGAATCAGCAGGCTTTCAGGCCATTATGAACAGAGCGGTTTTTCACTGTGTTTCAAGTGAATCAGACATGATTGATATTACAGACGTTTTAGTGAGCATGTACGAGGAAAAAAGAAATTATTGCTCCTATTATATGCGCTCAAGCGGGCTGGATAGATACAAGCTTTTGGAAGTTATTACAAGAATCAAGGGTGTACACGGAAGCGGGAAAAAGACAGCTGCTTCTCCACAAACACCTCCTCCTGGAATGGAAGGTCTTACTTCAAATAACTCGGGTGGTTTAAACAGATTTGCCGTAAACCTTACAAAGATGGCAAAGGAAAACCGCTTTGATGATTTAATCGGACGTCAGGAAGAAATTGAACGCACAATCCAGATTTTATGCCGCAGAACAAAAAACAATCCTCTTCATGTTGGAGATGCGGGGGTTGGTAAAACTGCAATCACTTATGGTCTTGCAAAAAGAATTGTAGATAATCAGGTTCCGGATTTATTAAAGGGTTATACAATCTACAGTCTGGATTTAGGGCTTTTGCTTGCAGGTTCAAAATTCCGCGGAGACTTTGAAGAGCGCCTTCATTCCGTAATAGACGAATTAAAGGAAAAGAAAAAATCAATTTTGTTTATAGATGAAATCCACATGCTCATGGGAGCCGGTACAAACGGAAGCACACAGATGGATGCTGCAAACCTTTTAAAACCGGTGCTCGCTACAGGAGAAGTAAAGTTCATCGGCTCTACAACCTTCGAAGAGTATGCGGCTCATTTTGAAAAGGATCGTGCGCTTTCAAGACGCTTCCAGAAAATTGATATTAACGAGCCTTCAAAAGAAGAGACAATTAAGATTTTAGAAGGCCTTCAGAAAAAATACGAAGACTTTCATCATGTAAAATATACACATTCTTCCATAGTAGATGCAGTAAATTATTCAATTCAGTATTTACCCGACAGGCGTCTTCCGGATAAGGCAATTGATATTTTAGACGAAGCAGGCGCTTATCTTTTTATTACAAAATCCGGCGGATTCAACGGGCTTTCAAAAACAAAGGTGCTTGTTGCTCCGAGCAGAAAAGAGATTCTTCCAAGCGTAACTTCTTCTGTTATAAAAACTGTTGTTGCAAAAATGGCAAAGGTTCCTCTTGATGTAGTTGAATCAGACGAAAAAGAGAGCCTTAAAAATATTGAACCGGTTCTGCGCTCAGAAATCTTTGGTCAGGATAAGGCCATCAGTATGCTTGCAAAAGCCGTTAAGAGAAGCAGGGCAGGTTTTAGAAATCCTGATAAGCCTGAAGCATGCTATCTTTTTGTTGGCCCTACAGGCTGCGGAAAAACAGAGCTTGCTAAATCACTTGCTAAATTATTAAAGGAACCTCTTTTGCGCTACGACATGAGTGAATATCAGGAAAAGCATTCTGTGAGCCGTCTTGTGGGTTCTCCTCCAGGCTATGTTGGTTTTGAAGAAGGCGGACAGCTTACCAAGGACGTAAGAAAAAATCCGAACGCAGTTATCCTCTTTGACGAAATTGAAAAGGCACACGAAGATATTTACAACATCCTTTTGCAGGTAATGGACTACGGTATTCTCACAGACAACCAGGGAAGAAAATCTGATTTCCGTTCGTGCATGATTATTATGACAAGTAATGCCGGCGCCCGCGATATGGAAAAACCAGGCATCGGCTTTGGAACAGAAGAGTCGGATTCTTCGGAAGCAATTTTGAACGAGGCTGTAAACAAAGAATTCTCTCCTGAATTCCGTAACCGCCTTGATTCAATCATTCCGTTTAATCATCTTCCTAAGGAAATTGTTCGTCTTGTTTGCTGCAAGGAAATTCAAAAGCTGAACGAAAGAATGAAGAATAAAAAAGTGGAGCTTTCCGTTACAGATTCGTGCATAGATTATCTTACAGACCAGGGATATTCAAAAGAGTTTGGAGCCAGAAATATGAGCCGCACAATAGAAGAGCTTCTTGCAAATGCCCTTGTTGATGAAGTTTTGTTTGGAAGTCTAGAAAAGGGCGGAAAAGTAAAGGCAGATTATAAAAACGGAAAAATAAAGTTTACCTATGATAAGTAACAAAAAAAAGGTATATATATTAAGTGCTTCAGTCTTTATCTTTTTAATTCTCTGCTGTCTGTTCTTTTTTGTATTCATAGAAAAAGCATTTATGTCTCAGGATATGGTCCAGCCCGAAGAAGACAATATCGACACAAAGCATCTTGTGATTATCGGGCGCTATGAAAACGAGGCCTTTCTTAAAAAAATATATCAGGGTGCGGTTGTTCAGAAAAAGGATTTTAATTTCGAGCTTGATTTTTATGTTCCAAAGTCTCAGGCAGAGGGAGTTTCGCTTCAAAGTCTTTTTGATTATGCCTCCTTTGTAAATGCAGACGGAATTATTGCCTATATAGATTCTACGGAAGAAAAAATTGCCATAAAGGAAGATGTAGACAGAAACGTTATTCCTCTTGTTACAACAGGCGTTTATAATCCGGACATCCAGCAGGTTTCTTACATCGGTTACAGTTACTGGGAGCTTGGAAAAAAGATTTCGGATGAAGTTGTGTCTTTACTGCCACAGGGCGGACAGATTTATTTATTAAAAAAGGATGACACCTATTCACTCAACTTTGCAAACTTTATTAACAGCTTTGAAAATTCAATTGAATCTTATAAAAACATTTCCTATAAAATTGTAGAAGACCTTGAATACAGGGATTTGATTTTCCAGACACAAAAGGAAAAGGGTTTACAGAACTTAATCATCAGTCTTTCGGAAGAGGATACAACAAGAATTGCGCAGAAGATGATGGAAAACAGTTTTGATAACTCAAAGGATTTCTGGATAATCGGATTTGGTGCAAACGAAGCATGCCAGTTTTATTTAAATAACGGTGTTGTTCATGAGCTTATCTCCCTCGACGGTGAAAAAATCGGGGAGCTTTTGATAAAGGAATTTTTTGAATATTTTGACAGAGGATATGCAAACAGTTACATTGCAGCGGACGTAAGCATAAAGAGGAAGGCTGATGAAAATAAATAAAAAATACATCAGACATTTTAAAAGCTTACGGGGCCGTCTTATGGGCTGCGTTTTGATTTCCCTTGCTGTAATGCTCATCCTTCTTTTGTTTGCAATGCGCATGAATACTCATGTTATTAATACGCTTGGAGATGTATATCAGTCCAACACGGAATTAAACGACTTTTCCCAGGCTCTGGCAGAAACAGAAAAATCCATGGAAACTTATATTGTTTATCATACCTTCGAAAGTATCGACTCGTTTTATACGGCCAGAACAAAGATGGAAAAGTTCATGGATAAGCTTAGGAAAAAGCCTTCTTCTACACAGGTTTTACAGAAGGAATTTATTGTGTATGAACTTTCAAGGAGCTTTATTTTTTACAGCAATAAATCCATAAATGCAAGACGTGCAAACAATATGGACGAGGTTCAAACTTCATACGAATCTACCACAAACTGCTACAACCTTTTGCTTTCAGAAATCCTTGAATTAAACAGACTTCTTTTGCAGCGAAACGCCAAGAACTATATAGAAAGTAAGGAAAAAATTGCTTTTACAACAAGAATCATTTTTATCATCTTTATTGCCTTTGCATTTTTAATCTTCTTTGTTCTTTACTTTATGATTACAAACCTTACAAAGCCACTTGTAGAAATTTCCGACGTTGCTTACAGGGTTTCTACCAGAGACTTTGATGTTCCTTTGTTCAATAACCAGACTGATGATGAAATCGGAAACATCTGCCGCGCCTTTGACAGAATGATTATCAGTATCCGTGAATACATCGACACAATCTGGGAGCAGGCAAGAACAGAAACTGCATTAAAGGAAAAGGAAATGGAGATGCAGGCTCTTTATACGGACGCACAGCTTAGGGCACTGCAGAACCAGATTAATCCGCACTTTTTGTTCAACACTCTTAATACGGGGGCCCAGCTTTCCATGCTCGAGGGTGCCGATAAAACCTGCAGCTTTCTGGAACAGGTAGCAGACTTTTTCAGATACAACATTCAGAAGCAGGATAAATTTGTAACTGTAGATCAGGAGCTTGGCCTTGTAGATAATTATGTTTATATCATGAAGGTTCGCTTTGGTAATCGCCTTGAATTTATTAAAGACATTCCGACTTGTACATTCAAAGAACTTATTCCTGTAATGACACTCCAGCCTCTTGTAGAAAACTGCATTAAGCACGGATTAAAAAATGAAAAGGGAATTGTTGTTTTAAAGATTGAATTATCTCAAAAACATATTATCATTTCTGTAACAGACAACGGAAACGGAATGAAGGATGAAATTAAGGAAGCGGTTTTTGATGCAGTAGAAAACGGAATTACAAAGCTCCCTGATGCAATCCAAAAGCTTACCGAAAAATCACTTGAGGATGAGTCTGGTAAAAACGGCGGAACAGGACTTATAAATGTATTCCTCCGTTTAAAGATGACTTATCAGGAAAATGATATTTTCGACATTGTTTCCGGCGACGACGGTAAAGGAACAAAATTTATAATCAGGATACCACGCGATGTATAACATTTTATTAACAGACGACGAGCAGATAGTTTTAGATTCTCTTTCTTTTATTATAGATAAAAACTTTGCGGGGCAGGTTAATGTTTTAAAAGCTCTTTCCGGTACCGAAGCGCTGAGCATTGTTTCCGAAAAAGACATTGATATTATTTTTATGGACATCAATATGCCGGGCTTAAACGGACTTGAAACAATCAGCTGCATTAAAAAATTAAAGCCCGAAACAATCATCATAATTTTGAGTGCGTTCGACAGCTTTCAGTATGCACAGGAGGCTATGAACCTTGGTGCTTCAAAATACATCACAAAGCCTGTAAACAGAAACATCGTTATTCAGACAATCAGGAGCTCCATGGACTACATCGATTTTAACCGCGGTAAAGCAAGTGCCGATATTGAGCTTCATAAAAAGCTGGACCTTGTTTCTCCAATGGTAGAAAATGATTTTATTTATTCGCTCATTTTTAATCACGAAAATAAATTTGATATAAAATCCTATCGCGAATATTTCAACATTACAGGAAATAAATTCTGCCTCATCTGCCTCGAGCTTCCAAACGTTAATTCTCAGAATCAGTACGAAAACTATATTAAAATCCGCGACTGCATCAACGAAATAAAAAAATGCCTTGTAAGCTCTTTTATGATGAACCGCCTTGTTGTTTTGTTCCCGCTCGAAAAGGACGACAGCTTTGAAGGTTTTAAAGGAATTATTACAAAGCTTTATGTAAACTTAAAGTATCAGATAAGTGCCGGAATTAAAATTGGGGTTAGTCAGTTTTTCCCTTCCCTTGATGATTCAAAGTTTGCCTATACAGAAGCGGTTTCTTGCTTAGCCCACTGCGAAACTACAGGCGAAATTGTTTTTGCAGAAGACAGAAAGGGGTTTTCAAAAATTGCAAAGATTGACGAAGGTCAGGAGCTTAAGGAACAGATTCTTTTTAAACTTAAAAATGCAGATTTAAACGGCCTTGAATCAATTCTGGAAATTTATATTTTGAACGCATTTAATACCGAAAGCGATTTGAATGTTGTAAAAAATTCATTCTTTGAGCTCATAGTTATGGCCAAGGATGTTGTGAACAAAAATGTAAACGGATTTGAATCAGCTTCTTTTAATAATGCCTTTTCTGTTTTGAGCAGCGAAAACGACAGGGGAATGCTCAAGGATTATTTAACAAAAACAATTTTAGAGTATGCGGCCGCAATTTCTGATTCTAAAAAGCAGAAGGGAAATCCAATTGTTAAAAAGGTTTATGATTATATAAACGAAAATCTTTCCAAGGATATTTCTCTTGAGCAGATGGCAGACATGGTGAACGTAAGCTCTTTTTATCTGAGTAAATTATTCCGCGAAGAAAAGGGCTGTACCTTTGTAAATTTCTTGAGCGACAGAAGACTTGAAAAAGCAAGGGACCTTTTAAAGAATTCATCTATGTCTATTAAAGAGATTACCCGCGAAGTTGGATATAACGATCAGAATTATCTGAGCCGTCTTTTTAAAAGCAAATACGGTGTAACACCTTCGGAATACAGAACCATTTAAAAAGTACACAGGAGTTTATATGAAAAAAAGAGTTTTATGCCTTGCGGCAATTTTAGCGTCTGTTTTGTTTCTTTTTTCATGCAGCAGAAAGGATAATAAAAAGGATACAGGAAGCAAAAAAGAAGACAGTACAAAAACAATCATCGGTTTTTCAATCGATACACTCGCAATCGAGAGGTGGCAGAGAGACCTTGATATTTTTATTAACAAGGCAAAGGAGCTTGGAGCCGAAGTAATTGTTCAGAATGCCGGAAACGACCTTGAAGAACAAAAAAGACAGATTCGTTATCTCATAGACAAAAAGGTAAGTGCTCTTGTAATTCTTCCAAAAGAGGCAAAGGGTTTAACCGACGTTGTTGATGAAGCAAAGTCAAAGGGTATTCC
This sequence comes from Treponema sp., assembly GCA_017962965.1. Taxonomy (GTDB): domain Bacteria; phylum Spirochaetota; class Spirochaetia; order Treponematales; family Treponemataceae; genus Treponema_D. The sequence goes on from JAGCUI010000037.1 coordinate 15,044, forward strand.
TGTTATTTCCTACGACCGCCTCATGCTCAATACTTCTGTAGATTTATACGTTACGATTAACAGCCAGAAGGTTGGTGAATACATGGCAACGGGCTTTCTTACAAAAACTCAGGCCAGAAAGTTTTTTGCAATTCTTGGTGCCGAAGAAGATTTTAATATGGCGCTTGTAAAAGAAGGAATTGTTCAGAAATTACAGAAGGTTAATAAAAAGCTTGATTATATTTATTATACCTCCGGCTGGAACTACGACCTTGCAAATAATCAGATGATAAATCTTATTAATCAGAATAAAATTCCGGACGCAATTTTCTGTGGAAACGATGCAGTTGCAGACAGTGTAATCCAGGCATTAAAGCTTTTTAATCTGGACGGAAAAATTTACGTGTGCGGCCAGGATGCTGATATTGCGGCGTGTCAGAATATAATTCAGGGAAAACAGCTTTTTACTATATATAAACCTATTACAGAGCTTGCAAGTCTTGCTGCCGAATGTGCTGTAAAGCTTGCCCGTGATGAAAAAATCGGCTCGGCAAATTACAAGGTAGAAAAAATCAACAACGGAATTACCTATGTTCCTGTAATCTGGCTGGACCCGATTTTAGTTGACAAAACAAATCTTGATAGTGTTATAATTGATTCAGGATTCCACAGAAGAAACGAAGTATACAGGGAGTAAACATGGCAAGAAAAAAGATTAGCCTCAAATTTGAATACGATGCGCCGGTTACATTATCATTTATTGTAATAACAGTTTTGATTTTTGTAATTTCACTTATTGCAAAGGATGCAAAAATACAAAGTCTGCTTGTTGCTCCAACAAATGCGGCAGGTAAGGCACCGTTCAGTTTTTCAAATATCAAAAGTATTTTAGGTCTTTTCCTTTATATTTTTGGCGGGGCAGATCCGGCCTTGTTGTTTACAAATCTTTTATTCATTGCCCTCATTGGTCCTTCCATGGAAGAGCGTTATGGTTCGTTTATAATCGGCATAATGATGTTTGTGTCTGCTTTATTTGCAGGCGTTTTGAATGCATGTTTTTGTAAATATCCTATGTCTGGCTGTAGTGCCGTTGTATTCATGCTGGTTTTACTTAATGCCATGATGTATTTTTCAAAGAATAAGATTACCGGAACTTCTGTGAGTATGATTATTCTTTTTATTCTGCGCGAAGTTTATATCAAAAATCCGAACAAGGCTGTTGGCGTAATCATCATTCTTGCAGGCGGACTTTGCGGAAGCTTATTTGCATTCCTTGCTTCTCCAAAAGCACGCTCAGAAAGAAAGACAGGCGTAACAGTTGAACCATACAAAAAGCCTAAGGCAAAAAAATCTTCTTCTTACAAAAGCCGCGAAGACAGAATCATGGAAAAAAATAAAAAGGCTTCTGCTTCAAAGGCAAAAAGACCTGCTCCTTCTTCGGACAGCGATGCAACTGTTGTAGGAACACTCAAATTCTAAGTATATAAAAAACAGGAGAGCTGAATGAAAAAATTATTCTTTCTCTTAACAGCATTTTTATGCTTTTCTTCCCTTAATGCCGCCCCGTTTGATTATGTTGAATCGGGAACTTACGGTTATTTTCTTGATACCCGTGCTTCAGAGGCTTTTATCCGCGGTTATTTAATCTGCGAGCTTGATGACGGAAACACTGCAGTTTTTATGAATACAATTTTTGTTGATTCTGGAATCTCGGTTCCAAGCGGAGTTTGTGTTTCGGAAGATGAAAACCATGAGCTTGTTTATACAGATTATCCGGGCGTTAAAATGTCAAAGGTGCAGGAGAGGGAAGCAAGACAGACTTTAAAAGACCTTACATATTTTGACAGCATGTACAAGCAGTTTGGAAATAAAATCGGGCTCGAAACCTTTGTAAAGGGTAAGCTTTCTGAATGTACGGTTTACTATCAGTATTCAAATGTTTTTCCGCTTTTTAAGTTTATACGGATTTCAGATGATGCTGACTTTAAAGAAGTGAATTATATGGCGTACAGATTCGGGAAAATTAAAACTCTTGATTCAAAGGGAGTTCAGTCTTTTTATGACGATGATGTAATTCCTTCTCCAAAGCATGAAAATAAAGAGTTTAAAATTCCAAAAAAGAATTCTAAAAAAATTGAACTAAACGGTATAAAATTTAAAATTGACGAAAACTGGGTTCAACAGGAACTTGATGGTGTTGAAAGCTGGTGGCTTCAGGAAGATACAATCAGGGATGCTCAGATTATGGTAGAAAAGCTTCCGGATGGAATGCGGCCAAAAACTCAGGCAGAAAAATGCAGGCTTTTAACTTTTATGATTCCTCGGCAGGAATTTCTTTTACCGGCAACCTTACATGTTTTTTCCAAGGGCGATACGATTTATATTTCTTATGAAATCTGGCAGACAAACGAAGCGGTTACATTCTGCATTGTGGGTATAAAAGAAGATGTGATTATAAACTTCAGCGCCTTTGATTATGTTTATTACCAGAACCAGGATTATTTTAAAAAGATTCTGGGACTCTAGAATTGATTTTTAATTAACAAAAGATTTTTATATAAAAAATGCCCGGCTATACAAGTGGTTTACAAAATACCAACTGCACAGCCGGGCATAATTTTTTTTGTAAGATGCTATATTAGCCTGCAATAGCACGAACACGGTTTACTGTGTCGCATGCCTTGAGTTTTGCAATAATATCTTCTGTAACAACTCCGTCTACATCGATGATGTTGTAAGCAACGTCGCCGCGAGCCTGGTTTATGAAAGAAGAGATGTTCAACTTTGCTTCACCAAGAATTGTTGTGAATTTAGAAATTGTATCAGGAATGTTTTTATGGCTGATGCAGAGGCGTGTTCCACCGGCAGGAATAGGGTTATCTGTAACAGTTTTTGGGAAGTTTACAGAGTTTACGATATTTCCTTTTTCGAGGAAGTCTTTAAGCTGTGCTGATGCCATAATTGCACAGTTGTCTTCTGCTTCCGGAGTTGAAGCTCCAAGGTGAGGCATACAAACAACCTTTGGATGATTCAAAAGTTCTTCTGCTGCAAAGTCTGTAATGAGGGCAGAAACCTTTCCGCTGTCGAGGGCTGCAAGAATGTCTGCATTGTTTACAAGACCACCGCGTGCAATGTTGATGATTCTAACACCGTCCTTCATGTTTTTGATAGAAGCAGCGTTAATCATTCCTTTTGTATCGTTTGTCTGTGGAACATGGATTGTAATGTAATCACACTTTGCATAAAGGCTGTCTAATGTTTCTGCAATCTTAACCTTTTTGTCGAGCTTTAATGCTGCGTTTACAGAAAGGAAAGGATCGTAGCCCCAAACTTCCATTCCAAAGTGAAGGGCAAGGTTTGCAACCATAGCACCGATTGCACCAAGACCGATTACACCAAGAGTTTTACCGCTCAATTCAGGACCAACAAACTGGCTCTTTCCTTTTTCTGCAAGGTCAGGAATTTCATCACCTTTTCCTGCAAGTCCGTTTGCCCATTTGTTTGCTTCGATTACAGGGCGGCTTGAAAGTAAAAGTGCGAGCATTACAAGTTCTTTTACGGCGTTAGCATTTGCACCTGGAGTGTTGAATACAACTACACCCTTTTCTGTGAGCTCTGGAATAGGAATATTATTTGTTCCGGCTCCTGCACGTGCTACAGCCTTAACATTGTCAGAAAGCTGCATTTCGTGCATATCAGCAGAACGTACAAGAATAGCATCCGGATTATTGATTTCTGATGCAATTTCGTAATTATCGCGGTCTAACTGGTTTAATCCCACAGCTGCAATTTTATTTAATGTTTGAATTTTAAAGCTCATATTTTACTCCTATGCATTTTCTTTTGCGAACTTCTTCATAAATTCTACAAGAGCTTTTACACCATCGAGTGTCATGGCGTTATAAATACTTGCTCTCATACCACCTACGAGTCTGTGACCTTTGAGGTTTACAAGACCTGCTGCAGCTGCTTCTTTTACGAACTTGTCGTTAATTTCCTTTTCCTTTGCAACAGATGCTTCGTCGGTAGCGCCTGTAGAGTATTTTGTAAGGAATGGAACGTTCATCAAAGAGCGGCTTCCTTTTTCTGCAGTAGCGCGGAAGAAATCACTTGAATCAAGGTAGTTGTAAAGATAGTCAGCCTTTTCTTTGTTTCGTTTGAGCATTCCTTCTGCTCCACCGTTCTTTTCGATCCAGTGCAAAACCTTTCCAAGGACATAGATTGTGTAGCATGGAGGTGTGTTGTACATAGAATCGTTGTCTGCGTGTGTCTTGTAACAGAGCATAGTTGGTGTTCCAGGTCTGCACTGTTCAGGTTCACAGATTAAGTCATCGCGGATAATAACAAGAGTAACTCCGGCTGGTGCAAGGTTTTTCTGAGCTCCTGCAAAGAGAAGTCCGAATTTGCTTACATCAAGTGGTTCACTCAAAACGCAAGAAGAAATATCTGCTACAAGAGGAATGTTTCCTGTATCAGGAATGTATTCATAATGAGTTCCCATGATTGTGTTGTTCATACAGATGTATGCGTAATCATAGTCACCTTCAATTTTTTCTACGCGTGGAATATATGAAAAGCC
>JAGCUI010000038.1 GCA_017962965.1 Treponema sp.
ACTGTTATTAATAATACTACCACTGACTACAGATATGTTGTAGATTATAATGGCAGTCTTAATAAAGATAAAAATAAAAGCATTCGTTCTGTTGATGCTGGAGAAAGAGAGACCTATAGTTATGACTGTGAGTATTTCAAAGGTGAAATAGAAGATCGCGGAGGTGATAAAATTACTTTTTATTACTGTGATGATGATAAATTTTGGGAAGTAAAAAATAATAATTCTGGTTGGTTGTTTTCTATAACTGATTTTGGTGTTTTGCAGGCATCGGATAAAACCGGTTATGACCCTGTTGTATATCATACAGGTTCAGTAAGTAATCATTACACTATTACAATCAACCCTGGAAAAAATATTGAAATTACTTATGAATAATTAGTCTTTTATAAACCATAATAATGCCACACAGATTAATTACAAACGTAATAAATCCGTGTGGCTTTTTTTATATTATCAACTTTTTTCGCCTTGTTGTTTAATAATCTTTAAAATTGTATAATATGCGCAACAGAGGTATTTATTATGGCTTTAAAACTTTATAACACAATGGGTCGCCGGCTCCAGGAATTTAAGCCTTTAAAGGATGGGTATGTCGGTTTTTATGGCTGTGGTCCTACAGTTTACAATTATGCTCATATCGGAAATCTTCGTGCATACGTATTTCTTGATGTTTTAGACCGTACTCTCTGTTGTTTGGGTTATAATAAAAAGCACGTTATGAATATTACAGACATTGGTCACCTTTCCGGGGATGCTGATGACGGTGAAGATAAAATGGTAAAACAGGCTAAGGAAAGAAAGCAGTCTGTACTCGAAATTGCCGACTTTTATACAAAAGCATTCTTTAATGATATTGACCGTCTTAACATCAAACGCCCGGATGTTGTCTGCCGTGCTACAGAACATGTTCAGGAAATGATTGACCTCATCAAGCAGATTGAAGCAAATGGTCACACTTATATGGCCGGTGGAAATCTCTATTACGATGTAACAACTTATCCAGATTACGGAAAGCTTGCAAACTTAAATCTTGATGAATTAAAGGCAGGCGCTGGAAAAAGAGACGTTGTTGTAGTTGATGAAAATAAAAAGAATCCTTATGACTTTGTTCTCTGGTTTACTAAATCAAAATTTGAAGATCAGGCTTTAACCTGGGACTCTCCTTGGGGACGCGGATATCCTGGCTGGCATATTGAATGTTCTGCAATGAGCATGAAGTATCTTGGACGCCACTTTGATATTCACACTGGTGGAATCGACCATATCCCTATTCATCACACAAACGAAATTGCTCAGTCTGAAGGTGCTTTTTCAAAAGAAGAAAGAGCAGAAGGTCCTTGGGTTAATTACTGGCTCCACAACGAATTCCTTGTAATTCAGAAAGAAAAGAACGAAGAAGGCGATTCTGACTCTACCAAGATGTCTAAATCAACGGGTAACTTTTTGACATTACAGGTGTTAATTGATAAAGGCTATGATCCTTTGGATTATCGTTATTTCCTTTTGGGCGCTCACTACAGAAGTCAGGTTAAATTCAGCTGGGCTTCTATGGATTCTGCAAAAAACAGCCGTAAAGCTTTGGTAAAAAGAGCGGCACAGGTATTTGCAGGTGCTAAGGGAAAAGAAGCAGCAGAAAAAGATTTTTCTCCAAAAGCAAAGGAATATCTTGAAAAATTCATCGCTGCAATTGAAAACGATCTTGCAACTCCACAGGCTCTTGCTTGCCTTCAAAGCTGTATAAAGGATGCAGAATTAAAACCGGAGGAAACTGTTGCATTAATCAAAAAAATGGACAGTGTTCTTGGTTTGAATATAGAAAAATCCAGTGAGGAACTGAACAAGGCTTCTTTAAATCAGGGTGGCGTTGCAGGAGAGGGTGGAATTGACCATTCAAATGATCCTGAGGCTGCAGAAATTGATGTTCTTGTTGCTCAGAGAACCGAAGCTAAAAAGGCCAAGGATTTTGCAAAGGCTGACGAGATTCGTAATCAGCTTAGTGCAAGGGGTATTACAATAATTGATACTCCAAACGGTCCAACCTGGAAAAGAAATTAATCTAAAAAATAAGAAAACTCTTATTTTTTTAGTAACTTTTAGGATAGTAAAGTGTTTGTTAATAGTGAAGAGAATCAGGAAGGATTAACTGTAACATTGAATGCAGCTAATCCTGCTGATTTCAGGACCATTTATAATGCTGCAATGCAGATGCTCTTTAAAATCTCTTACAGAATTGTAAACGATGAAGAAGCAGCAGAAGATCTTGCACATGACTCGCTCATAAAGGCGAACGAAAAGGGACTCGTATTTCCTTCCATAAATGACGCTAAATACTGGTTAATCAGGGTTGTAAAAAATGCATCCTTGAATTACATCAAGCGTAAGGAAAGAGAAAGAAAGGCCTACGAAAAAGTTCTTTATGAAGATCACCGAAAGTCGGAGTCGGGGGAAACAGATCTCCTTAAAAAGACTTCAATGGAGAAAACACGCGAGGCTCTTAAAAAGCTTCCAAAGAATCTTCAGGAAGTTTTGATGTTAAGAGAATACGGAGATTTGAATTATAAGGAAATTGGAAAGGTTCTTGGCATAACAGAGGGAAACGTAAAGGTTAGGGTGTTCAGAGCCAGGGAACAATTATTAAAGCTTATAGGAGAAGATGATGTCTATTTGTCCAAGTGAGGATATTCATTCAATTTATCTCGACAACGAACTGCCTCAGATTTATAAGGCTGAATACGAAGCTCATTTAAAAGAGTGCCCTGCATGTCAGAAAAAGCTTGAAAGTTTGAAAAAGCTTCATGAACTTTTTTCTTCTGACTCAAAGGCTGTTAATCCTGATTCACACTTTCTGGATCAGAGTTTTGAACGCCTTCAGCTTAAGCTTAATTATTCTAAAAATACAAACGCAGCACGCTCTAATGAATCAAAACTCAAGACATTCATTCCTTCTTTTGCAGCAGCAGCCGCAGTTCTCATTATGGCTGTTTCACTTCCTCTTGCTTTGCGTTCGGGAAAACAGGGCTCTTCTCAGGCTGTAGCAGATTTATTCAATTTTGATACACAGCATCTTTCTATCGAAGAACAGAATACTTTAATCGGTTTAAACTCTTCTAACAAAAAGGTGAACAAAGCCTCTAATGTAAACAATGTTACATTTAATAGTGGAAGAAATATGCCGGTTTCTGGTACAATGAATCAGTCAATGTTTGGTGTGCCAAGGTCGGTTTCTGTTAATAATGCAAAGACTATTGATGGAGATGATACCGACTTCATCGATTATGATGTATTCCGCCCAGACTTTGGTGAAGACAAAATTTCTATAAGGATTACTGTACCGGGCGTTGATACTCTGCCAGTTTCTACAGAGATTGAATTACCGCTCGACGTAATTAAAGGTCAGCGATAGTGGAATCTTCTGGTAAGCTTAGTTACATTTTTAGAAAGCATTTTTTATTTCGCGTATTAGCACTACTGTCTTTTGTGGCGGTAGTGTTTCTTATTATATTTTTAATCAGTCATAAATCCGAAAGTGAGCCTGTTATTGATGCTCTTGTGCCTCCTGTTGGTGCTCCGGGCGAAATCATCCAGATTAACGGAAAGAATTTTGGCGACGAAAGGGATATGTCTTATGTGTCTTTTTCGGGGCTTAAATTAACTTCAAGCTCTTATCTTTACTGGAGCGACACTCAAATTAAGGTTATTCTTCCGGGAAATGTTCAGGATGGTCTTGTTGTTGTTGGAACAAAAACTGCACAGTCTAATCCGGCCTTGTTTGCAAACGAAATTGATATTCCTGTTTTAGCACCTTCTGTTCATAATGTTGTTAAGCCTGTTATTAGCGAAGTGTCTGTGGAAAAGGCAAGCATTGGAGATATGATTGTAATCTCTGGTTCAAACTTTGGTGAAAACAGAAATAATTCACGAGTACTTTTTACAATCGATTATAACCGTAAAATCAAGGATTCAGAATTTGTAAATAAAAGACTTGTTACTGAAAATTTTGTTGAAGTTTCGGAAATTGAAAACGGCTATGAGTACTGGAGTAATACAGAGATTCATGTTCGTGTTCCGGACGGTGCTTGCTCTGGTGTAGTTGTTGTAGAAAACGAAAGGGATAAATCAGAGGCATTTAATTTTGAAGTTTCTGATGCGGCAATTTCCAAAGAGTTTGTTTCAAAGAAAATATTTATTGTTCAGTACAGTGCGGATGTAAAGGACATTGATACAAACGATGTTTCTACAATCACAATGCGCTGTCCTATTCCTTGCAAAATGCCTTCTCAGTCAGAAGTTGATATTACAGAAATTTCACCGGTTCCTCTTTTGCAGAATTACCAGGGATGTAATATTCAGCAGATTACAAAATATAAAAACGGTGTTTCAAAAAATACATTTACTCAGACCTTTGTTCTTCCGGTTTATGAAATTCGAACTACTGTAAATCCTGATAAAATCGGCTCGATGAAAAATATAAATCAGACCTTCTATGAAAAAACAACCAAGGCTGATTCAATTGTTCCAAGCGACAATGAAAACGTAATCAAGCTTTATAAAAAGATTGTTGATAAAGAAAAGAATTCTTATAAGCGTGCAAAACTCATTTATGATTATATGTGCAAGGAATTTAAAATCCTTGATAAAAATAGAAGAAACGATGCAGATCCTCTTGATTTAGTTTCAAGGGAAAAGGGTGATGCTTACGACTTTGCTGTTATTTATGCGGCATTGTTGAGGGCTGCCGGAATTCCTTGTCTTGTTGACTGCGGTGTTTTAGTTGAACAGGATTTAAAATCAAGAGTGCACTGGTGGTGTGAATTCTATATTCCTGGATGCGGGTGGATTCCTGTAGATCCTGCATTGGGATGCGGGCTTGATTATGAAAAATGGCCTGAAAAGATTGATGAAAAAGAATACTACTTTGGAAATCTTGATTCTCATCACATCACCTTCTCGCGCGGATTTAATGAAATGAAGCCGTTTGCTCCGGATAATAAAACCGTTCAGTATCCAAAAAGCTTTGCCCTTCAGTCTATCTGGGAAGAAGCTTCTATGAGTACAAATAAATACAGCTCTTACTGGTCTGTTCCTTTTATCAGCGGTGTATATTAATAAAGCATAATTTTACGGGAGGTCGTTATGACTAAAGTTTTGAGTGTAGGCGGATCTATTATTGTTCCTGATAAGCCTGATACAGAATTTCTTTCTAAATTTATTTCTATGGTAACTGCATGGCTTGACCAGGATAAGAGCCGACGTTTGATTTTAGTTGCAGGTGGTGGAGCTCCGGCCCGTGTATATCAGAATGCGTATAAGGAAGTGGCTGAAAAAACAGGGCTTAGTTCTAAGGATGATGCTGCAGACTGGATTGGAATTATGGCCACAAGAATCAATGCTCAGCTTTTAAAGGCTGCTTTTGGTGATTACTGTAAAAATGATGTTGTTTATAATCCAACCTTTGATGATATTAGTTTTGACGGACAGATTTTAGTTGCAAGCGGATGGAAGCCGGGATTTTCTACCGACACAGATGCTGTTTATCTTGGTGAAAAGTTTGGGGCAAAGACTGTTGTAAATCTTTCTAATATCGAAAAGGTTTATACAGATGACCCAAGAAAAAATCCTGATGCTAAGCCTTTGGATACAATTTCGTGGGCAGACTTTAGAAAGATGGTAGGGGATGAATGGACTCCTGGTAAAAACTGTCCTTTTGATCCGATTGCTTCTAAAAAAGCAAGTGAAATCGGCATGAAGGTAATTTGTGCAGGGGCTAAGGATATTAATAACATTAAAGCAATTCTTGAAGATAAGGAATTCTTTGGAACTGTAATCGGATAATTAAACTGATTACGTTTTTGATTTTATAAAGAGGATTTTTATGGCGGCTTAGTTACGGCTGTTGTAAAAGTCCTCTATTTTTTTTATGAGGCTTTCGAGTTTGTTTGAGTATTCAGGATCTGTAGCCCAGTTTCCGGCAAGTCCCTGGATGTTTGTAATGTATTTTGATTTATGAGGCCAGTCGTAGCGAGGGTCTATTACAGGATTATTAAGCTTCTGGTCTTCTTTTGTGGCATAGGCCTGTAAGTGCTGGATGTGGGCGCGAACTCCCATCTGCATTGTTTCAAAGCTTGCTCCGGGATTATCTTTATCTATGGAACCAAGGCCGCAGTAATTGTGCATATCAGGTGTTACAAGGTTTCCGAATTTTAAAAATCCTGTTTCCAGGCACATCTGGGCAAAGGCTACGGTGTAATTAACTCCTTCCTGTAGGCCTTCGTAAACATAATAAAAAGCAAGCTCCTGGACCTCTTCTTCGTTTGCATCCGGGTTCTGTTTTAAAAAGAAATCTGCAAGCTCATAGGAAGTAAAAAAGCCTGGTGCCATAATGTCGCGCGAGATTTTTACTGTATATCTTTGTTTTGTAAAAAGACTGCTTAAAGACACGCAGGAAAAGCATAAAGCGCAGAAAACGAGAATTAAAGCAAAAAAAGATGATTTTTTTATAAAATTTTTCAAAAAAATGGTCCGTTTTTAAAAGTAATTTCTAATATTATATACGTGGAACTTGAAAAAGAAAAGCCGGGAGTTCGGGAAAAAGCGCTTAGTCACGGGATGGATTTTCCTGATGATATTGAGCTTGTAATGCTGATTCTTGGAACCGGTACTAAAAAGATGCCTATATCTACTATGGCAAAAAAGATTGTAGAAACATTGGATTCTTCTAACTCCGACCAGCTGGTGCAGAATTTGGTTTCTTTGCCGGGGGTTGGGGAAGGTAAAGCACTCGCCATTGCTGCTGCGCTTGAACTTGGCCGACGCAGGAATTGTTTTCGAGGTGCGCATATAAATACACCGCAGAGTATAATCCCTTTTGTGAGGAATTATGCGATTTGCAGTAAAGAACACTTTCTGGTGATTACGCTGAATGGTGGGCATGATATTATACAAATTCACATTGTTTCTGTTGGTACTGTAAACAGGACTATTATTCACCCGAGAGAGATTTTTACTGAAGCGATTAAAGAAAACGCTGCCGCAATTATTCTGTGCCATAATCATCCTTCGGGGCGTACCATGCCTTCTGATGAGGATATAATGACAACTGAAAATTTAATCCAGGCGTCTAAGATTATGGGTATTCCGATTCTGGATCACTTGATAATTGACTGTTCGACTTATTTTAGCTTTATGGAGCATGGGTTGTTGTTTACCGCGGAAGATTGAGTTATATTAAGAGTTATAGTAATTTGTATGAAACGATTTTTAACGGGCATGGTTTTTCTGTGCGGCATAGCATTTAGTATTCACTCTCAAATGGAAACGAAAGAGTATTCGGCAATAAAAGAATGCGAACAAGGAAAGGAGCAGATTGTTATTAAATCTACACCGGAAAAAGCATTGGTTTATATAAACAACGAATACCAGGGAAAAACTCCGCTTGTTATAGAAAATCTTTCTCCAAATTACTATAACGTCTCTCTCCGAAAAAAAAATTATTCCGACGCCGTTGCCGTTGTAGAAGTAAGGCCCGGTTATGTGGTTGAGTACTTTTTTGAATTAAAAGAAAAGGATACCGCCGCACAGAAGAACGACTAATATCGTTTGAATAAGAAAAAGGCTTATGTACCTTTACACGCGGAGCGGGGGTTCTCAAATTACGTAGCATTGAAGGCGAGCGTGCCGAGGTCTATTTAGTAACGGGTTGTATAAACGAAGTTTATACAAAGCCTTCTCCGCTATTTTATTCAAAATTACTTGTCATATTAGTTATGATTTATTAAATTATAATGTATGAAACTTTATACTAAACGACATATCGTAATTTCGGCCATTGTGAGCGGCATTTTGACTTCCGCTATTTTAATTACTGTTTTTGTTTCCTGCGTTAAGAAAAATTCAAACGAAGAGCAGGTAAATAATCAGACAGAAGAAGAAGCTGCCGTAAATGTTGTTTCGCAGACTAAAGAAGACTCCGGCGATATTTTTGAATTTCAGCAGAATCCTTCGAATGTAGTGCCTGTAAGTAATTCGAGCGACTACACTCAGGACGAGCAGCAGAATATAAATGTTTATAATCAGTGTAACGAGGCGGTTGTAAACATCAATACTCAGGTTGTGGCTTACGACTGGTTCTTGGAGCCTTATGTTCAGGACGGTGGAAGTGGAAGCGGTTCTATTATAGACAAACGCGGATACATCCTTACAAACGTTCATGTTATTCAGGATGCCACAAAGATTTATGTTTCACTTTACGATGGAACTCAGTACGAAGCAAAGGTTGTTGGTCAGGATCTGGACAGCGATCTTGCAGTTATCAAATTTAATCCTCCGGAAGGAATGGAATTAAAGACTATTGCATTCGGAAGTTCATCATCACTTAAGGTTGGACAAAAGGTTATTGCAATCGGTAATCCTTTTGGTATGGAAAGAACTATGACTACCGGTATTGTTTCGGGGCTTGGTCGTCCTATTCAGAATTCAAACAAAAGAATTATCAGAAATATGATTCAGACAGATACTGCAATCAACCCTGGAAACTCTGGTGGTCCTCTTTTGGATACTAAGGGAAGAATGGTTGGAATCAATACTATGATTATGTCGAGCTCTGGAAGTTCTGCCGGTGTTGGATTTGCCGTTCCTTCGGAGACTGCAATCCGTGTTGTTTCTGATTTAATCAGATATGGAAAGGTTCAGAGAGGAAGAATTGATGCAACAATGATTCAGCTTAATGCGAGCATTGCAAATTATGCGGGCATAGATGTTTCAACCGGTATTTTAATATCTGAAATTGAAAAGGGTGGTAATGCAGAAAAAGCCGGATTAAAGGGCGGAACAAAGGCTGCATATTACGGAAGCAGAAGAAGCATTATCTACCTTGGTGGAGACGTAATTACAAAGATTGATAATATCACTATAGATTCCCTTGCTGATTATTATTCGGCACTGGAAAGCAAAAAGCCTGGTGAGCAGGTTACTGTGGTTGTAAGAAGAAATAAAAAGAATGTTACTTTAAAATTAACATTGAGCGAGTAGAGTGAGAAAATTCGAGGTTGTTTCGGCCTTTGAACCAAGCGGGGATCAGGGGCAGGCTATAGAAAAACTTTCTCAGGGCTTTTTAAACGGCAATAAGTTTCAGACATTAAAGGGCGTTACAGGGTCCGGTAAAACTTTTACAATGGCAAAAATCATTGAAAAGGTTCAGCGCCCTACTTTAATCATCAGTCATAATAAAACTCTTTCGGCCCAGCTCTACCGAGAATTTAAAACATTTTTTCCGAATAATGCAGTTGAATATTTTGTCTCTTATTACGATTACTATCAGCCGGAAGCTTATGTCGCAGCGCGCGATTTATATATAGAAAAAGACTGCGATATTAACCGCGAAATTGACCAGCTTCGTCTTAAGGCAACCTACAGTCTTATGGAAAGGCGCGATGTAATTGTTGTTGCAACAGTTTCCTGTATCTATGGTCTTGGTATGCCTGATTTATATAAGGATATGCGCGTTCATGTTGAGCTTGGACAGAATCTTGATGTAAAACAGTTTTCAAAGGCGCTTATAGATTTACAGTACACAAGAAATGATGCGGTTTTAGACAGGGGGAACTTCAGAATCCACGGGGATGTTATAGAAGTTTTTCCGCCGTACATGGAAACAGATGAAGCATACAGAATTGAGCTTGATTTTGATGAAGTTGTGAGAATCCGCCGTTTTAATGTTTTAAACATGAGTACAACGGGTGAAATTGACGAAACTGTTTTTTATCCTGCAAAGCACTTTGTTGTGCCTCACGAAAGACTTCTGGATTCAACAGAAATTATCCGTAAAGAAATGGAAGCGCGTGTGGAAGAGTTAAGGGCTCAGGGAAAAATGCTCGAAGCAGAAAGACTTAAAACACGTACAACCTACGATATAGAAATGCTTAAAGAGATGGGAACCTGCCCCGGCATAGAAAATTATTCTGCACCGATTGCGGGACGAAAAAAGGGCGAGCCTCCTGCAACACTTTTGCATTATTTTCCGGATGATTTTTTGTGCATGATTGATGAAGCGCATGTTACAGTTCCGCAGATTGGAGCAATGTACGAGGGCGACAGGAGCCGTAAGCAGAGTCTTATTGATTTTGGATTCCGTCTTCCTTCTGCACTCGATAACCGTCCATTAAAAAAGGCGGAATTTGATGCAAAGATGAATCAGGTTATTTATGTAACGGCCACTCCAAGAAAAGAGGAAATTGAAGAAAGCTCACAGGTTGTTGAACAGCTTATCCGCCCTACAGGACTTTTGGATCCGATTGTAGAAGTCCGTCCGAGTGAAGGGCAGATGGAAGATATTTATAAAGAGATTAAGGAAAGGATTGCGCGTCATGAAAGGTCTCTGGTTATAACTCTTACAAAAAAAATGGCGGAAGATTTAACTGATTATCTTACAGAACTTGACCTTAAAGTAAAATACATTCATTCTGAAATAGACACCTTTGAGCGTGTTGAAATATTAAAATCCCTGCGCCTTGGCGAAATTGATGTTTTGATTGGAATCAACCTTTTGCGCGAAGGAATTGACCTTCCGGAAGTTTCTTTTATTGCCATTCTTGATGCTGATAAAATCGGCTTTTTGCGTTCGGCTACGTCTCTTATTCAGATAATCGGGCGTGCGGCAAGAAATGCGGAAGGAAAGGTTGTGATGTATGCAGACCACATGAGCCCTGCGATGGAAGCTTCTATAAAAGAGACAAAGCACCGCCGCGAAGTGCAGGAAGCTTATAACAAAGAGCATGGAATTACACCAACGACAATCAGCAAGGCTGTAGAAGATATTCTTGAGCACGAAAAAGAAGAAGCGCGAGAAGAAGCTCAGATGGATCTGGAAGTTCTTAAACAGGGATTAAATCTCTTCCGTGCAGCCGACCGCAAAAAACTTATCAAGCGCCTTACAGAAGAAATGTCTGCCTGTGCCGAACGCATGGAATACGAACAGGCTGCCGTTTACCGCGACCAGATAAAAGAAATCGAAAATCAGTTTGGGAAATGATGAGTTTTAGTTTATAATAGGTGTAAGAAGTAATTAAAAAGGAGTGGGTATGAAATTATCAAAAGTTTATATTGTCTTAATTTTTCTTTCTCTTATTTTTTTTTCCTGTAAATCCAAAAATGATTCTCCGTTTAGTGCAAAGCCTGTCGAGATGGAAACGGGTAAAATAAAAGTTGTTATTGATCCAAATGTAGAAATGATGATGATTTTGGGTAGGCTTTCCGGGGCATCTCCTTATAATTTTGAAAACGAATGGGAAATACCCTATATAGACGATATAGATAAATATTTTAATGATTTTAAGAATGAACCAGTAATTTTGCAGACCAGAAAGAATAATCTGAATCATGCTAAGTTTCCAGAGTACGGAATTTATTTGAATCAGGATATTAGCGGGTACAAACTCGATATAGACAATAAGAATTTTATTGTACAAACAGCAGTAAATGTTCAGGCTAAAAAGATTCCTTATTATGCGGGACAGGAATATATAAATAGCGTGAGAGATTTCAGGATAAAATCAAATTTTGATGATTTTTTTGTCAATCATGAACATGAGTATGAACAGTTGATTGATGGTTATATAAAAATTGTGGAGAATTATAATTTTTCAAAATGGCTGGAAGTTTTTTATGGAACTAAGACAAAAGAATCTTTGGTGATTCATCTAACTTATCTTACGAATCGTGGAAACTTTAGTATTACGACAAAGAATAAAAAAGGTAATGATGAATTGCATGCTGTGATAGTCGCAGGTAGTGATAAGAATTCATTTTTGTGGGAGATGTCTCATGAATATTCTCATTGTTTTACTATAAAAATATCTGAACAATTATATAAGAATAAAAAAATCGAGAAACTGTTTAATAAGCTCTTTAATACATATAATAGTATTTACAGAAAGCGTGGATATGATTCTGCTTTTCTAATTTTAAATGAAACTATAACACAGGCCTGTGCTAATAAGTATCTTGAAACTATTCTTTCTCCTTCTGAGATGGAAGAAATCAATATAGAAATAATTGATGATCAGAAATGGATTTACACCCCACAAATTGCAGAGTTCCTGGATAACTACGAAAACAACAGAAAAAAATATAAAACTCTGGATG
Source organism: Treponema sp. (assembly GCA_017962965.1). Taxonomy (GTDB): domain Bacteria; phylum Spirochaetota; class Spirochaetia; order Treponematales; family Treponemataceae; genus Treponema_D. The sequence goes on from JAGCUI010000038.1 coordinate 12,142, forward strand.
ATTTTGTTCCGGAATTAGAAAAGTTTATTGAAGGATTGGAGTAATCTTAAAATCCCTGAAAACTACCTTTCCGCCGGTTGTGATTGTTGAGTAATAAAACAGGGCAAAGCGGACGCCGACGAACTGGTCCAGGGTGTAGCGGAGAGGGGCGGGGGTGCCGAACGCATGGAATATGATATTTTATCTAAATTTTCTTTCTTTTTCGTGAGAATGCCTTATAATTATTTCATAAGTAAAAAAAAGTCTGGAGGTTTAAATGTCAGCGTTTTATCTTTTATGTATTACACTAGCGGTTGTTTTAGTGTTTTTCTTTTTTATTTCTTATAAGAAAGTTCCTAAAAATCGGATTGGAATTAGAGTTGGGCCTTTTGGATCTAAAACTGTAACGGGTAAAGCTATTTTTGTTATTCCTTTTTTACAGCGTATTGATTACATGACTCTTGAAAACATTCAAGTAGATTTTGTTTCTAAAGATTCAATTCCTACCCAGGATGCTATTAATATTAAAGTTGATGCAGTTGCAAACATTGCTGTTTCTCAGGATCCGGAAACTATGAAACGGGCAGCAGCAAAATTCATCGGTTATTCAACTGCAGATATTGCTACTGTTGTAACTCCTGTTCTTGAAGGTAATATCCGTGAAATTATTTCTCAAATTAAACTTAAGGATCTTATTCAGGGAGATAAAAAGGTTCTTTCCGAAAAGGTTGTGGAAAATGTAAAGCCTAATCTTTTTGACCTTGGTCTTGAACTCACAACTTTTAATATTCAGAATTTTAAAGATGATAATGGCGTAATTAATAACCTTGGTATAGAAAATACTGTTGCAATTTCTAAGGATGCGGCTAAGGCAAAGGCTGCGGCAGAAGCAGAAGTTAAGATTGCACAGGCACAGGCTGATAAAGACGCAAATGATGCACGTGTCGCTGCAGAATTGGAAATTGCACAGAAACAGACAGATCTTGCAGTAAAAAGGGCATCTTTACAATTACAGGCTGATACTGAAGCAGCAAAGGCAGAGGCAGCAAAGGGTATTGAAACTGAAAATCAACGTAAGGTTCTCGAAATTAAAGCGGCTGATGCAAACATCGCAAAACAGGAAAAGCAGATTGAAATTCAGGAAAAAGCAGTTTCTATTAAGGAGAGAGCTCTCGATGCAGAAGTAAAAAAGACTGCAGAAGCAGAAAAATTTGCAGCACAGCAGAAAGCAGATGCCGATCTTTATACAAGACAGAAAAAGGCTGAAGCAGAAGCATTTGAAATTCAACGTCAGGCCGAAGCAGAGGCATTTACAAGACAGAAAAAAGCCGAAGCAGAAAAAATTGCAATGGAAAATGAAGCTCTTGGTAAAAAAGCTCTTGCAGAAGCAATTCAGGCTCAAGGTGAAGCAGAAGCTGCTGCTGTAAAGGCTAAGCTTGTTGCAGAAGCAGATGGTATGCGTGAAAAAGCAGAAGCCCTTAAAGAATATGGTGATGCAGCCAGACAGCAGATGCAACTTGATGCACTTAAAGTTTATTTTGAACAGCTTCCAAAGATTGCAGAAGCTTCAGGAAAGGCATATCAGAATGTTGATAAGATTTACATGTATGGAGGTGATTCCTCAAAACTTACAAAAGATATTATGACAAATGTAACTCAGGTATCAGAAAGTCTAGGAGAAACACTTGGAATAGATTTAAAGAGTCTTCTTGGAAAATTCGTTGAAGGAAAGATTGATAAAGCTGGTAAAAAGAATTCAAAAGAAGAGCAATCTTAAGTTTGGATAAACCGTTCTGAGTAATTGACTTTTTATTTAAATTCCTATAATCTTTTAAAACTATTTGTAAATTTTTATTGGAATACTGTTTTAAGGAAGGAAATAAAAATGTCTAGAATGTGTGATATTTGCGGTAAGGCTCCTATGTCTGGAAACAAGGTTAGTAAATCTTACAATCATACACGCAGAACATGGAGACCAAATCTTCTTAAGATTAAAGCTCAGTTCGGTGGTACAACAAGAACTATTAACGTATGTACACGTTGTCTCAAAGCTGGTTTTGTAGACAAGAAAGTAAGAGTTCCAAAGGAAGCAGAAACTGCAGCTCAGAACTAAGTTTTATTAAACTTTAGAAAATGCCCGTGATTTTGATGTCGCGGGCTTTTTTTTTGGCTGGAGAGTTTTTTGTGGGCGCGGAGAAATGCATGTGCAGATGAGGTGTTTTCGGGGCGCCTGGGAGATGTTATACCTTTATGCTAAGTCCATCGAAGGCTGGGAGGACGGAGGCGGATTTCTGCAGGTTTGGGAATTTTTTGAGATTCTGATTTATGTATTTTATTACGTCGTTGTGGCTCGAAGAATGTGTTAAATGGATGAACCATACGTGCTTTGCCTGGATTTTATCTGCTGCTTCCATCGCTTCTAAAAAAGAAAAATGTGTTGAATGCGGCTTTATCCTTAATCCGTCTATAATCAGGTGTTCGAGCGTGCCGTCTTTTACTGTGTCGTGTATAAGGCGGTATGAGCTTTGGCTGATGTGATTACAGTCTGTAAGATAGGCGATATATTTTTTCTTGGGACGATTTTTTTCGCAAAGGAGCCAGCCTGTGCATTCTGTGTGTCCGTGCTGGAGTGGAACGGGTGTGATTTGCACATCCTTGTAATCAAAAGTTTTTTCTGCGCTCTGAAGCTTTATTTTTGCGTGTCCGCCGCCTTCTTTTGCGGGTTCAAAGATATACGAAAAGCGTACTTTTATGTCGTCTGCTGTTTTTTTGTTTGTGTAAACCGGAATCGGCGGATTTTTGAATTCTTTTGCTTTTTTACTGTTCGAGTCGGAATCTGTGCAGGCTTTTTCTGAAGAAAAGATGCGTAAATCATCTATTCCGTGCAGGTGATCTGCATGGCTGTGTGTGATTAAAACGCAGTCTATTTTTTTTATCTTATTTTCCAGTGCCTGAAGGCGGAATTCCGGGCTTACGTCTATTAAAATTGCTGTTCCGTCTGAGCTTGTGATATAGGAAGAGCATCGGGTTCGTCTGTTTTTCGGGTCTTTTGAAGTGCAGACGCGGCATTTACATCCGATTACGGGAACTCCATGACTTGTGCCTGTTCCAAGAAAAGTAAGTTTCATGATTCAATTCTATCATTGCAAAACCCGTTAGTCTATAATTTTGCATGCGGTATAAGATTATTTACTAAGTTGCAAATTTCCATTAAAATATTATGGTTAACACAATTATGGGGATGAACGTAAATTCAACATATTTAATAGATGAATTTCTCACAAACAGGCAGGATGTTTTTACGCTTGATGACTTTAGTCACTATTTAAAACAGAACGGCGTAAAGGTTCCAAAGAGCAGCCTTAATGATATCCTTCTTTCCTCAGACATGGTTTTTTCTCTTGTGGGCAATGAATTTGTTACAAGAGCGGGTGTTTTTACAGGCAGATGGTTCAGTTTTAAGCCAACTAAAGAAGAAATTGATAAGGGCCACATTATTTTGGGTCATCGCTGCATTCCTTTTGTAAATCCTGAGGTTGCGCCCGACCTTTTGTATGTTGCAAATAAAAAAGAAATCGTAAAGTCTGAATCCTGTGTTTTTTCTATGAATCTTGCAATGGATGTTTTTGCTCTCTTTGGAGAAGGCTACGTTATTCCTTATATTTTTAATGATCATTCAAACACAGAACTTCCTCTTTCTTCCGTTCAGTATTCTTTACCGGAAGAAATTACATTAACAGCCTGGCCTTTGGATAAGATTGCCGGTGAAGAAGGAATTAAATTCGGAGACAGAATCTTAGGACGTGTAATCAACTGGGAAGAAAATATTGTTGAGCTTTCGGTTTTAAAGGCTGATAATAACACGGCTCTTTCTGCTGCAGACATTGAACGCGAGGAATGGTACACGGCTTTTGAAAAAGGAATTCTTGTAAGTCTTGAAAAGAACGGCCCTGGAACTTCTATGGAAGAGCAGCTTGCATTCTTGTTCCTGGAAAATCAGGAAGAGCTTTGCAATAAAAACTGTGGTAGTGCGGAAGAATTTTTACGTCATACAAAGAAAATCGGATTCTGTCCTTATGGGGTAGAAACACGTATCTGGAAAACAGGGGAATCGGTTCCATTTGTAGGCGCCTGGAATTCTGACTGTAATTCGGCTGCACTTTTTTCTCACATCTCTTTAATCTTTTCTCCTCAGATTGTGGATGCTTACATCGAAGACACTTTAAACGACAACGACGGTAAAAAGCTTGTAAAAAAAGATATAGAAGTAATTGTAGAAAAACTTTGTCCGCCGCTTTTAAAAATCCCTCTTCCGGAAAAAAAGCTTTTGGGAATCAATGTAGAAAAAAGATATGAGCTTTTGAGTAAAAAATATGATTCATTTGCGGATGCTTCCATTGGCCCGTTAAGAAAAAGAATTATTGCCTTGTTCCGCGAGGTAAGCACTCTTTTATATGAAATCGGCAACACTAAGCTTCCACTCACTGATTTTCCTCAGCAGGAGCTTGTAATTATTGTTCAGCTTTTTGGACACGTTGTTCGCATTATAGAAGAAATGGAAAACTTTTATATCCGCGACCGCTTTCCGTTTGATGATGTTCAGATGTCTTTGGACGGAATGGAAGAAACTTTTGAAGATATTAAGGGAACGCTTTCTATGGCGCTCGAAGATAATACTTATAAAAATTTTACTATTGTATAAACAGGGAGGAAATACATGGCTGATGCAGAAAAGACAGTAGATATTGCAGATTTGATTCATCGCGGTGGTGTTTTCTTTGATGTAGAGGGAAATACTCCTCAGGAAGTTTTTAAAAACTTTGTAAAGATGATAAAAATACCCGATGGCATGACTGCAGATCAGGTGTATAATGCTTTATGTGCCCGTGAAGAAGTTTTGAGTACTGCTGTAGGAAACGGCATTGCTCTCCCACACGCCAGGGCACCAATCATGAAAGATGAAAAAGATCAGAGAATCTGTGTTGTTTATCTTAAGAATGCTCTTGATATGAACGCACCGGACGAAAGAAGTGTTTTTGTTATGTTTGTTCTTTTAACTTATAATCCGCAGATTCATCTTAAGGTTCTTTCAGAACTTGCAGGTTTATTCAGAAACACCAGATTCAGAAAGGCTCTGGAATTAAAAACTGGTGAAAATGAACTGGCTGCATTAATTAAAGATTTGGCATAATTATTTATTAGAGGTATAAATTATGGATAAAAAAGGTGTTGAGGCAGTTGCTCTTTCGATTCGCAGCTTGTCTATGGACGCAATTCAGAAGGCAAATTCAGGACATCCTGGACTTCCTCTTGGTGCAGCAGAAGCAGCTGCAGTATTGTACGGCGAAGTAATGAAGCATAATCCTGCTGATTCAAAATGGGCAGATCGCGACCGTTTTGTTCTTTCAGCTGGTCATGGTTCTATGCTGCTTTACAGTATCCTCCACTTGGCTGGATATAAAGTAAGCATGGATGATATTAAGAATTTCCGTCAGGTTGGTTCTAAATGTCCTGGTCACCCTGAATTTGGTGATACAGACGGTGTTGAATGTACTGGTGGTCCTCTTGGACAGGGTGTTTCAATGGCTGTTGGTATGGCAGTTGCAGAACAGATGCTCGCTGCTAAATTCAATACACCAAAACACACAATCGTAGATCACTACACATATTCTTTGGTTGGTGAAGGATGTCTTCAGGAAGGTGTTGCTTCGGAAGCATGTTCTTTTGCCGGAAACCAGAAGCTTGGTAAATTGATTGTATTCTACGATGAAAACAAAATTTCTATCGACGGATGTACAGATATTACATTCACAGATGACATTGCTAAACGTTATGAATCATACGGATGGCAGGTTTTAAAAGGTGATATGTATGATGTTGCCGGAATCGTAAAGCTTGTTGAAAAGGCTAAAAAAGATAAGGATCATCCTTCTTTAATCATGCTCAAGTCTATTATCGGATTTGGTGCACCAAAAGAAGGAACAGCTGATGTTCACGGTGCTCCACTTGGTGCAGAAGGAATTATAGCTGCAAAGAAAAAGCTTGGTCTCCCGGAAGATAAAGAATTCTATGTAGTTCCTGAAGCTTATCAGTATTTCGAAGCTAAAAAAGCTGAATTTGCAAAAGCAGAAGCAGACTGGAAAGCTGAATTTGACGCATGGGCAAACGAAAATCCTGAACTCAAAAAAGAATGGGATGCTTTCCACTCAGACGCTGTAACAGACGCATCTGTAAAAGATGTTGAATATAAACCTGGAGACGCATGTGCTACACGTGATGCTTCTGGAAAAGCATTGAATGTAATTGCTGCACGTTACGCTAACCTCGTTGGTGGATCTGCAGACCTTATGGGACCAAACAAGACTGCATTCAAGAATACAGACAACGGTACATTCAGTCCTTCTAACCGCAAGGGAAGAACAATTGAATACGGTATCCGTGAATTTGCAATGTCTGCAATTGCTGCAGGTATTTCTTTACACGGTGGTTTACGTCCATTCTGTGCTACATTCTTAGTATTCGCTGATTATCTCCGTGGTTCTTTGCGTGTAGTTTCTTTGATGAAGCAGCCTGTAATTTACGTATTCACTCACGATTCTATCTACGTTGGTGAAGACGGTCCTACACATCAGCCAATCGAAACTTTAACTGGTTTACGTGCTATTCCTGGTGTTCAGGTAATTCGTGCAGGTGACCCGGAAGAATCTATGGAAGCTTGGAATATGGCTTACGCTTCTAAAGATCATCCTGTTTGTATGGCATTTACAAGACAGGCTCTTGCTGTTTATGAAAAAGCAGATAAGAACTGGAAAAAGAATATGGCAGAAAAAGGTGCTTACATTGTACAGGAAGGTTCTGCAAATCCTGATATTACAGTTTTGGCAAGCGGTTCTGAAGTAAATATGGCTTTGGATGCAGCTAAACTTGTAAGCGGAAAATCAATCCGTGTTGTTTCTGTTCCAGACTTGAAGAAATTCGAAGGTCTTTCTAAGGCAGACAGAGCAGCTATCACAGGAAATGCAAAACGCATCGTTTGTACAGAAGCCGGAATCTCTATGGAATGGCTCCAGTTTACAGACAAAGAAAACTGCTTCTGTCTTGATAACTTTGGTACTTCAGGTCCTGCTAAAAAGGTTGCTGAATACTTCAACTTCACACCAGAAAAACTTGCAGAACTTCTTAAAAAATAATCAGTTTATAAGCTGGTTTTGAACAAAAGGGCATCCGGTACGGTTCCGGGTGCTCTTTTTTTTTATTTCCGGCGTTTTTTTCTGTTTTTTCACCCGTTTTGTTGAATTTATGCCCCCTTTCTTCGTCTTTTTTCTTGACTATTCGTGCGCCCATAGTGTATTATTGAGTTGACAGGTTTACAAATATTGTAAAAATGTCATTATAAAATTAAATCCTGGAGATAAAAATGGACGAATTGTTTGAAAAAATCAAGGCTCTTATCGTTGAAAAACTCGACGTAGACCCATCAAAAGTAGAAATGAACACTTCTTTTAGAGGTGATCTTGATGCAGACAGTCTTGATACTTACGAATTGATTTATGCAATTGAAGAACAGCTTGGTGTATCAATTCCGGATGAAAAAGCAAACGAATTTGAAACTGTAGGCGATGCTTACAACTTCATTAAGGGCGCTCTATGATAATTATTCGTTCTATTGGGAAGGCTCTTCCTGCTAAAAAAGTTTACAATAACGACCTCCCAAAAGAACTGGATACAAATGATGAATGGATTCGTTCGCACACTGGTATTAAAAGCAGATACCTCTGTAGCAAGGACGAACTCTGTTCTTCATTGGGTGAGCGCGTTTGTAAGGATGTGCTCAAGGACGCCGGCGTTAGGGCAGAAGAAGTTGATTTGATTATCTGTTCAACTACAAGCCCTGATTATGCTGGTTTTCCTTCTACTGCCTGTGTTATTCAGGATAAGATTGGAGCGGTTAATGCAACCTGTTTTGATCTTATTGCAGCGTGTACCGGTTTTTTATATGCGCTTAATAATGCAGCTGCTTTATTAAAAATGAACGGATGGAAATATGCACTTGTTTGTGGTGCAGAAATTCTTTCTTCGCTTGTGGACTGGAAGGATCGTTCAACCTGTATTCTTTTTGGAGACGGGGCCGGAGCATTTTTAATTCAAAATATTAGTGATGCAGAAGGAAATGAAAAAAAGGGAATCGGCAGTTTTGTTTCCGGTTCCGACGGTTCTGGTGCAAAAGCTTTATACATGGACAGAACAGACGGCTTTATGAAGATGGATGGTCATGCTGTTTATAACTTTGCAGTAAAGGTTATGACAGAGGCGATTCAGAAAATCATGGAAAAAGAAAAGCTTACACAAGATGATGTAGATTATTTTGTTTGTCATCAGGCTAATGAAAGAATTATTCAGGCTGCTGCAAAGAGGCTTGATTTTGATATGAATAAATTCATCTGCTGTATGGATGAATACGGAAATACTTCTTCGGCATCTATTCCTATTGCTCTTTATGATATGAAGAAGGATGGAAAAATTAAAGATGGAACTGTGATTGTTTCGGCTGCTTTTGGAGCAGGATTAACATGGGCCGGAACAGTCTTCAGATTTTAGTAAGGATAAAAAAATGAAAAACGTATTTTTGTTCCCGGGACAGGGAGCTCAGAAAAAAGGAATGCTCCTTGATATTTGCGAAAAATATAGTGTTGCAATGGATACTGTAAAAGAAGCAGAGAAAATTACGGGTGAACAGATTTCTAAATATATGTGGGAAATTGAAGATGCAGAGCTTGCAAGAAGCGACAGAAGCCAGCTTGCAATTACTACATCTGAAATTGCCTTAATGAGAGTGCTTGAATCAAAGGGAATTACTGCTGATGTTTGTGCAGGTTTTTCACTTGGTGAATTTGCGGCTTTGTGCTGTGCAGGCATTCTTACTTTTGAAGAGACAATTAAACTCGTGCAGAAGCGCGGAATTATTATGCAGAAGGTTTGCGATAAGCTTGCTTTAGAGTCGGGTGGAAAACAGCCTGGTATGGCAGCAGTAATCGGTCTTACACCGGAGCAGATAACAGAGGCTGTAAAGGATTTAGCTAAAGACGGAATTGCATTTGCTGCAAATTTAAATAGCCCTAAACAGACTGTAATTTCTGGAACCTTCGACGGTCTTTCTAAAGCAGAAGCACTTTGTACTCAGGCAGGGGCAAGAAGATTCATCACTTTAAAAGTTGCAGGACCTTTCCATTCTCCTTTAATGCAGGAAGCCGGAACTGAGTTTGCACGTGAGCTTGAACTTTTAAATTTTAAAGATCCTTCTAAAAAGCTTTTTTCAAATGTAACCGGAAAAGAAGTTACTTCCGGGAAAGAAGCAAAGGAGCTTGCCGTTAAGCATTTTACAAACCCTGTAAGATGGACAAGCGAAGAAGCTGAAATTGGTAAATTAATCGGTTTTGAAAAAGCTGATTGTAAAGATAACTGGAGCATTTTTGAGGTAGGACCTGGAACTGTTTTAAGCGGTTTATGGCGTGATTCAACTTTTGCAGGAAATATTGGCTGTAAGAGTGTAAATCTTGAAATGCTTGGTGAATAAGGAGAAACGAATGTTATTAAGCGGAAAAAAAGCATTGGTAACAGGCTCTTCCAGAGGAATTGGAAAGGGTATTACAGAGAAATTTTTAAACGAAGGTGCAAGTGTATGGGGAATCTGTACAAAGCCTTCTGAACATAAAGCTGATTTGGAAACACTGGCAAAGGCAAACAACGTAACTTATACAGAATTTTATGCAAACGCTGCAGACACAGAAAGCTGGACAGCAGCAATCAAAGGTGTTCTGGAACAGAGCGGCGGACTTGATATTCTTGTAAACAACGCAGGAATTACAAAGGACGGTTTGTCTTTCAGAATGAAGAAGGAAGACTGGGATGCTGTTTTAAACATCAACCTTACAAGTGCATTCTTAGCCTGCCAGATTGTAGCTTCGGATATGATTCGTAAGAGAAGTGGATCAATCATCAATATGTCTAGCATCGTTGGTGTTCACGGTCAGGGCGGCCAGGTAAATTATTCTGCAAGTAAGGCCGGTTTAATCGGTCTTACAAAGAGTTTGGCAAAGGAAACCGGTTCCCGTGGTGTTCGTGTAAATGCAATTGCACCAGGTTTTATCGAAACTGATATGACAAAGGTTTTATCGGAAGATCTTAAAAATGCAATGCTCGAAACTGTTCCATTAAAGAGAGCTGGCGTACCTGAAGATATTGCAAACGCAGCACTTTTCCTTGCAAGTGATTTATCAACTTATATCACAGGACAGGTAATTGGTGTAGACGGCGGAATGGGCTGCTAATTAAAAGGAGAAAGAAATGAAAAGAAGAGTAGTTGTTACAGGTTTAGGATGTGTTAGCCCCCTTGGAAATACAGTTGAAGAAACATGGGACGGAATTAAAAACGGAAAAAGCGGAATTTCAAACATCACTTTATTTGACACATCAAACTTTGAAGTAAAAATTGCAGGTGAAGTAAAAAATCTTGATGTAACTCAGTGGATTGATAAAAAGGAAGCTCGCAAGATGGCAAGATTCTGTCAGTTTGCGGCAGTTGCTTCGGCTCAGGCTCTTGAAGACGCAGGGCTTACAAAAGAAACAATCGATTCAGAACGCACTTCCATTGTTTTTGGAAACGGAATCGGCGGTTTTGAAGTAATGGAAGCTTCCATGAAAAAATATTTTGAAGCAGGTCCTTCAAGAATGCCTCCTTTAACAGTACCTATGATGATTGGAAACGAAGGTCCTGGAAATGTGAGCATGCTTTTTGGAATTAAGGGAACTGCATGGAACTTACAGACAGCTTGTGCTTCATCAACAGATGCTTTGGGGCTTGCTCTTGATCAGATTCGCAGCGGCCGAGTTGATATGTGTGTAGCAGGAGGAGCAGAAGGAGCTGTAACAGGCTTTGGTATTGGCGCATTCAGCGTATTAAAAACTCTTGCTTCTAACTATAACGACAAGCCTGAAAAAGCAAGCCGTCCTTTTGATAAAGCCCGCGAAGGCTTTGTAATGGGTGAAGGTTCTGCTGTATTAATTTTGGAAGAATATGAACATGCCAAGGCTCGCGGAGCAAAGATTTACTGTGAGTTTGTTGGATACGGTGGAACAAGCGATGCTTACCACATCACAAGCCCTGATCCAGAAGGAGAAGGCGGTTCACGTGCATTAAAGCTTGCTATTGAAGATGCAGGAATCGAAAAGGAAGAAATTCAGTATTACAATGCGCACGGAACTTCAACTCACATAAACGATTCTTCTGAAACTGCAATGCTCAAAAAAGCTTTGGGTCAGCACGCATATAACATCAAGGTTTCTTCTACAAAGAGTATGACTGGTCACTGTCTTGGTGCTGCAGGTGCATTGGAAGCATTAATTTCCATCAAGGCTTTGGAAGACGGAATTTATCCACCGACAATCAACCTTGAAAATCCTGATGTAGAAGCTGGCTGCGACCTGGATTATGTTCCAAACAAGGCTGTTAAGGCAAAAGACGGAATTAATTGTGTTGCTTCGGGCTCGCTTGGATTTGGCGGACACAACGGTGTTGTAATTTTTAAGAAGATAGAAGAATAGAAAAAAGGCCGGCACAGATGCTCGTGAAATGCATGTATAAATGTGGCCGGCTTACAGGAGAAATAAATGAGCGTAACAAAGGATATCGAAAGTTTATTACCTCACAGAAAACCGTTCTTATTCGTAGACGAAATTATTTCATGCGATGCAGAAGGCTCTGTTAGTGAACACGTTTTTACGGAAGACGAATTTTTCTTTAAGGGACATTTTCCCCAGTACCCTGTTGTACCGGGAGTTATTCTTGTAGAAACAATGGCTCAGGCAGGAGGCGCTGCATTGAGCTATCAGAAAACATTCGAAGAAGGAAGTCTTTTCTTCTTAGCCACAGTAGACAAAGTAAAATTCCGAAACCAGGTTCGTCCCGGCGATAAAGTGCGCATGGAAATCAAGAACCTCCGTGTTTCCAAAAAAATGATAAAACAGTCCGGCAAAGCCTACGTAGGCGAAAACGTAGCAGCAGAGGCTGAGTGGATGTGCCTGGTAGGGAGGGCTTAATTATGACACCAATGGTAAGAAGTAATATCTGTTTGAATGCACATCCGCAGGGATGCAAACAGTCTGTATTGGATCAGATAGAATATACAAAACAGCAGAAGGTTAAAAACGATTTAAAAGACGGAAAGCACAGAGCAATTAAAAATGTACTTGTTCTTGGCTGTTCAAACGGCTACGGTCTTGCAAGCCGCATCACAGCTGCATTTGCGTACGGGGCTGCAACAATCGGTGTGTCTTACGAAAAACCTGGTTCAGAAAAGAAGTTCGGAACTCCGGGCTGGTATAACAATCTTGCATTTGACCAGGAAGCAAAAAAGGCAGGTCTTTTTTCGAGCACAATCGACGGAGATGCATTCTCTGACGAAATAAAAGCTGAAATCATCAAAAGGGCAAAAGAAAACAACATGAAGTTTGACCTTGTTGTTTACAGTCTTGCAAGTCCTGTTCGTGTAGACCCTGAAACAAAGGTTATGTACAAATCAGTTATCAAACCGATTGGAAAACCATTCAGCGGAAGAACTTTTGACACAATGACAGGCGAAATGAAGGAAATCACAGCAGAGCCTGCTACAGAAGAAGAAATTGCAAACACAGTAAAAGTAATGGGTGGAGAAGACTGGGAAAGACTCATCGGTCAGCTTTTAAAGGCTGATGTTCTTGCAGAAGGTTGTATCTCTGTTGCTTATTCATACATCGGACCTGAACTTTCACAGGCAATTTACAGAAACGGAACAATCGGCATGGCAAAGCTCGACCTTGAAAAACGTGCCGGCGTAATACGCGAAATGCTTTCTAAAATCGGAGGCGGTGCTTATGTTTCTGTAAACAAGGGTCTTGTAACAAGAGCAAGTGCAGTTATCCCGATCATTCCATTGTATCTTTCTGTATTGTTCAAGGTAATGAAGAAGATGGGAACTCACGAAGGATGTATTGAACAGATTAATCGTCTTTTTGCAGAACGCCTTTATATCAAAAATGAAAACGGTGATGCTGCAATTCCTACAGACGAAGAAAAAAGAATCCGTATTGATGACCTTGAACTCGATCCAAAGGTTCAGGAAGAAGTAAATAAAATCATGCCGGCTGTAACTGCAGAAAATATCAGGGAGCTTGGAGACGTAGAAGGCTATCGTCATGATTTTCTTGCAACAAGCGGTTTTGACATTCCCGGCGTTGATTATGAAAAAGAAGTTGAACGTTTTGACGTTATCTAACCAAAGCTGAATAACTGGAGAAAAAAATGACTGATGATTTTATTTTTGATCTGATGAAAAAATTCAACGACTCAAGCATTGTAGATTTTGAGTTTACACGTGACGGTTCAAAAATCGTTCTTAAGAAAAAAGAAGGCTGTGTAGAAAAAGAAATCTATACTTCTGTTCCGGGCGTACAGGGGGGACAACCTTTAGTGTCAGGTGGGGCAGACGGATTTTCATCTAAAGGCAGCACAGCTTCTGTTCCTGCTGAATCTAAAAAGGATAAAAAGGAATCAAAATCTGAATCAAAACTTTCGGGCGATGTAATCAAGAGTCCGATTGTCGGAACATTCTATCGTTCTCCTTCTCCAGATTCTCCGGCTTATGTTCAGAAGGGAGCAAAAATCAAGAAGGGAGATCCAATCTGTATTATCGAAGCAATGAAGATGATGAACACATTCAATGCTGAATACGATTTTGAAGTTCTTGATATCCTTGTTGAAAACGGTGACCTTGTAGAATTTGATCAGCCGCTTTTCTCTGTAAAAAAGCTTTAGTAAAAGGTGATTAAGTTGATTAAAAAACTTTTGATTGCCAATCGTGGCGAAATTGCAGTAAGAATCATACGCGCCTGTAAAGAGATGGGAATTAAAACCGTTAGCGTATATTCTTCGGCAGATAAAGAAAATCTTCATGTAAAACTCGCAGACGAAGCATACTGCATAGGACCCGCTCCTTCATCAAAAAGCTATCTTAACGGGGATGCAATCATCACAGTTGCACTTCGTACAGGTTGTGAAGCAATTCATCCGGGCGTTGGATTTCTTTCGGAAAATGCTTCTTTTGCCCGCGATATAGAAAAGGCAGGATTAATCTGGATTGGTCCTGAGCCCGAGACTATTGAACTTTTGGGAAACAAGGTTGTTGCAAGGGAAACTGCATTAAAACACGGTCTTCCTGTAACTCCGGGTTCCGAAGGTGCAACAGACGATATAAAAAAGGCAGAAGAAACTGCAGATAAATGCGGATATCCTGTAATCATAAAAGCTGCAAGTGGCGGCGGTGGAAAGGGAATGCGCATCGTATGGAAAAAAGAAGAGCTTGCAGAAAATTTAAAGATTGCTTCGAGTGAGGCTCTTTCTAATTTTGCTGACGGCACTGTTTATGTAGAAAAATATATTGTTAATCCACGCCACGTTGAACTTCAGGTAATAGCTGATGGTAAGGGCGGAGTTGCAATCCTTGGGGAGCGCGACTGCTCTGTACAGAAAAATCATCAGAAGCTCATAGAAGAAAGTCCTTCTCCAGCCGTTAGTACGGAAATAAGGGAAAAGATGTGCCAGGGTGCAAAAAATCTTTTTTCTGCTTTGAAATACCGTGGAGCAGGCACAATTGAATTTTTAGTTACCGGTAAAGATTTTTATTTTATGGAAGTTAATGCCCGTGTTCAGGTTGAGCATCCTGTTTCGGAATTTGTAAGCGGTGTTGATATCATCCGTGAACAGATTCTGGCATGTACGGAAAATAAACTTTCTTTTAATCCTGATGATGTAAGTCTTAAGGGCTGGTCAATCGAAGTGCGTATTAATGCAAAGGCGCCTGGTACAATCACAAATCTTATGATTCCGGGAGGACCGGGCGTAAGATTCGACAGCTTTATCTATCAGGGTTATACGGTTGTTCCGAATTATGATGCAATGCTTGCAAAACTGATTGTTTATGATTCGGACAGAAAAAAGGCAATCAAAAAGATGCTCCGCTGTCTTAAAGAGTTTAAGCTCGAAGGAGTTTTGACTAATCAGGAACAGCAGATAGAAATATTGAGTACAAAGCAGTTCCAGTCAGGAAAATTCGGAACAAGCCTGTACGAAGAATTATATGGTAATAAATAGGGGGCGGGATTATGGAATGTCCGCATTGTAAAATAAATCACAGCGAAGAAACTTTTAAAAAGAACCTCATGGTTTGTCCGGAGTGTAATCATCATTTAAGGATAAGCCCACAGGACAGGATTAAATATCTTTGCGATGAAAATTCTTTTGAAGAGCTTTTTAAAAATTTAAAATCAAATAACCCGATCGACATGGAAGGTTATGAAGAAAAACTTACTGCCGCAAAACAGAAAACAAACCTTGAAGAAGCTGTTGTGACCGGAAAATGTAAGATTGATAAAAAAGATGTTCTTCTTGGAATCATGTCTTTTGATTTTATGGGCGGTTCCATGGGTAGTGTTGTTGGTGAAAAAATCAGCCGCCTTATGTATAAGGGGGCAGAAGAAAAAATCCCTGTAATCATTTATGCAACTTCGGGTGGAGCTCGTATGCAGGAAGGTATTTATTCTCTGATGCAGATGGCAAAAACTTCGAGTGCTGCAGCCGCGCTTGATAATGCAAGGGTTCCATATTTTGTAATGCTTTGTGATCCTACAACAGGTGGTGTAACTGCAAGCTTTGCAATGCTTGGCGATTTAATATGTGCTGAACCAAAGGCTTTAATCGGTTTTGCAGGTCCGCGTGTAATCGAAGGAACAATCAATCAGAAGTTACCGGAAGGCTTTCAGAGGGCAGAGTTTCAACTGCAGAAGGGATTTGTTGACTGCATCGTAGCCAGAAAAGATCAGAAGGCATTCTGGTCGAAGATGATAGATTTACATAAGATCACTAAGGCGGAATAAGATGAAAACATATAACTTAACAGATAAGCAGATTTTAGAGCAGCTCGAAGAAATTGCAAAAAATCACGATATAGATTTAACAGAAGAAATCAAAAAGATTACAAAGAAGCTTGAAAATTCGGATACAGTTTCGAGGGTTTGGGAAAAGGTTGAACTTGCCCGTCACACAGACCGTCCTCGCGCTTTGGATTATATCGATATGATTATTGATGATTTTACAGAGTTTCACGGCGACCGCTATTATGGTGATGATCCTGCAATTGTTGGAGGAATCGGTTTCTTAGATGGAATTCCTGTAACTGTAATCGGAAACATGAAGGGACGAAATCTTAAAGAAACAATAGACAGAAACGGCGGTATGGCAAACCCTGAAGGCTACAGAAAGGCACTCCGTCTTGCAAAGCAGGCAGAAAAATTCGGTCGTCCTTTAATCACTTTTATAGATACTCAGGGTGCGTACCCGGGACTTGGTTCAGAAGAGAGGGGAATTGGTGAATCGATTGCCGTAAATCTTCGTGAATTCAGTCAGCTTAAAACTCCGGTAATCTGCATCGTAATTGGTGAAGGTGGTTCGGGTGGTGCTCTTGGAATTGGTGTTGGAGATAAAATCTACATGCTCGAAAACGCAATCTATTCGGTAATTTCTCCGGAAGGCTGTGCTTCGATTCTCCTTCGTGATTCTGCCCGTGCCAAAGATGCAGCTGCAATGCTTAAAATCACAAGCTCTGATATTCTTTCGATGAAAATCGTAAACGGTGTAATTCCTGAACCGGAAGACGGAGCACACACAGATCCAGAGGAAACTGCAAAGGCAATTAAGGCTCAGATTAAGGCTGATCTTGAAAAGCTTATGTCAAAAACTCCCGAAGTGCTCGTAAAATACCGTACAAAGAAAATCAGGGAGATGGGAGTCTTTACGGAAAGCTGATATTCGTCAATTGAAAACCGGGAGTCGTACATTCTTAGTACATCCTTATACAAAAGGATTCCGGTTATTAAAAATAGAAACATTCTATAACTTTAGAGATTGTTATTTCTTTTTTCATAAAAATACTCATATATTTAAATCACACTTCTTTTTGGGAGTGTGATTTTTTTTGTAACGAAGGCCCAAAATAAGCGGCAGTTTTAAAGTTACACCAGAGGAGTTTTTATGGATAATTTTACATTTTACAGCCCTACAAAATTTGTTTTTGGAAAGAACACAGAAAAAGAAGCGGGGTCACTTGTAAAAGAATTTGGTGGTTCTAAGGTTTTAATTCATTTTGGCGGTGGTTCGGCTAAAAAATCAGGACTTTTGGACAGAGTAAAAAAATCATTACAGGCTAAAAAAATTGAATTTATTGAGCTTGGTGGCGTTCATCCTAATCCGCTTGATACTCTGGTTTATAAGGGAATTGAAATCTGTAAAAAAGAAGGAATTGATTTTATTTTAGCAGTTGGCGGTGGTTCTGTAATCGACAGTGCAAAGGCAATTGCAATCGGTGCTCTTTATGACGGGGATTTCTGGGATTTTTACAGCGGAAAGGCTAGTCCTAAAAAAGCAATTCCTGTTGCTACAGTTTTAACAATTGCGGCTGCAGGTTCAGAAGGTTCGGGTGATTCAGTAATCACAAAGGAAAAGGGAATGTTAAAACGTGCTACAAGCGGTGAATGTATCCGCCCTCGTTTTTCAATTTTGAATCCGGCTTTAACTCAGACTTTACCGGCCTTTCAGACTGCATGCGGTGCAACAGATATTATGGCTCACGTGTGCGAACGCTATTTTACAAACACAAAGAATGTAGAAACAACAGACCGCCTTTGCGAAGCTGTTTTACAGGCAATGATAAACGAAACTCCAAAGGTAATTGCAGATCCGAATAATTACGATGCACGTGCAAACATCATGTGGGCAGGTATGGTTGCTCATAATAACATTGTTGGTGTTGGCCGCGAACAGGACTGGAACAGCCACGGAATTGAACACGAGCTTTCGGGCTTATACGACTGTGCTCACGGTGCTGGACTTGCAGTAATTATGCCTGCATGGATGGACTTTGTTTACAAGCACGATGTAATGCGTTTTGCTCAGTGGGCAACACGTGTATGGGGCTGCAAGATGGACTTTTCTAATCCGGAAGCAACAGCAAAAGAAGGAATTAAACGCTTCAGACTTTTCCTTAAGAGCATCGGTATGCCTTTGAACTTTGCAGAGCTTGGTGCAAAAGAAAAAGATATTCCAAAGCTTGCAAAGAATTTTGGTCTTCCAAAAGGCGGCAGAACCGGCGGCTTTGTAAAGCTTTCAACCGACGACATCGCCAAGATTTATAAAATCGCAGTAAGCGCATCTGTTTAAGCTATAGCGCAACATTGAGATAAATGGATTGCCGCGTCGCGCAGGCGCTCCTCGCAATGACGGAGAAGGGCAAAGGCACGTCATTGCGAGCGAAGCGAAGCAATCCAGAGAATGCATTGGAGGAAATATGAAGGCATTATTTATTGGAGGAACAGGAACCATTAGTATGGCAATTTCCAAACGGCTTTTGGAGCAGGGATGGGAATTGTGGCTCATAAACCGTGGAAACAGAAACTCTGTTCCAGGGCTCGAAAAGGCTCACTTTATTACTGTTGATGTAAATGATGAAGTTGCAGTTTCTGCAGCTCTTTCGGGCATGCATTTTGATGTTGCCTGCGATTTTATCGGCTTTGTAAAAAGTCAGCTCGAAAGGGATTACCGTCTTTTAAAAGGTAAGGTAGATCAGTTTATGTACATAAGTTCTGCATCTGCCTATCAAAAGCCATGTGCAAATTATCTTATAGACGAAACAACACCTCTTGCAAATCCTTACTGGCAGTATTCAAGAGATAAGATTGAATGCGAAGAATATCTTATGAAGCTTTACCGCGAAGAACAGTTTCCTGTTACAATCATCCGCCCGAGTCACACTTATGACGAACGCTCTGTTCCTCTTGGGGTGCACGGAGAAAAGGGAAGCTTCCAGGTTGTAAAAAGAATTAAGGAAGGAAAGCCTGTAATCATCCACGGGGACGGAACAAGCCTCTGGACAATCACTCACAATTCTGATTTTGCAAAGGGCTTTACAGGGCTTATGGCAAATATTCATGCAATCGGCCAGGCAGTTCAGATTACAAGTGATGAATCTGTAACATGGAATCAGATTTATGAATGTGTTGCAAAGGCACTTGGAGTTGAATTAAAGCCTGTTTATATTTCTTCAAAATATTTAAGTGACCACTGTTACTACGATCTGGCAGGCGGTTTACTTGGGGACAAGGCAAATTCAGTTGTGTTCGACTGTTCAAAATTAAAATCCCTCGTTCCGGATTTTGTTGCTACAAAGCGCGCAGACCAGGGAATTAGAGAGACAGTTGAATATATCATGAGCCATAAAGAGTGCCAGACCGAGGACCCTGAGTTCGACCGCTGGTGCGACCAGATGATAGATAAGTTTAAAGATTAGTAGATTGCCGTGTTGTGTAAACGCTCCTTGTAATGACGAGGGGCGGGTAAGGAGGCATGATAAAAAGGTAAACGAACAAGCGGTAATGTGATACGCTGAAGTAATTCAGCGGAACCCAGGCATCAGTTCGCCATTTTTTGTAAGGACACAGATCCTTGTGAAGGAGAATGAAGAGCTTTTGCCGCATC
>JAGCUI010000039.1 GCA_017962965.1 Treponema sp.
GGATATGCACCTGCAGACCGTAAATGGCTTAAAAAGTTCCTGCTCGGTAAAAACTTCAGTGCTGATTTTTTGAATAAATCAGGTCTTTTCAGCCAGAATTATCCTGATTTTTCATTTTTCTCTGACCGTCTTATGTTCCCGATTTTCAACCGAAAAGGTCAGGTTGTTGCTTTTGGTGGCCGTGTAATTCCTCCCGCTGATGAATCTCAAAGAAAATACCTGAACTCCGGTGACTTACCTCAATTCAAAAAGCGCGAAACCTTGTTTGGATTTAATTTTGCAAAAAACTCTATCCGTCAGAAAAAATCAATTATCTTTTGCGAAGGAAACATGGATGTAATTGCATATCATCAGTGTGGTCTTGATTATGCAGTTGCAACACTTGGAACAGCCTTAACAGAAGAACATATAAAAATGATCTCTGGTTTTGTTGCCGGTGGTACTGTTTTTCTTTCTTTTGACTCAGACGGAGCGGGACAGGAAGCAACCTGGAAAGCCATAAAACTTTGTCGCGAACATGATCTTACTGTAAAAGTAATTCAGTTAAAAGGCGGAAAAGATCCAGCCGAAATTATGCTTAAATATGGTGCCGAGAACTTGACGGTACAAGTAAATAACGCTATATTAGATAGTGACTATCTTTTGAATAAAGTAGGGAAAAAATACCCTGTTGACACGCCTGAAGGAAAAACTAAGGCTGCACTTGAGTTTTTTCTCTATATAGACTGCTTACAGTCAGATATACAAAAGGAGTCATGCCTTGAGCAATTAGCTCAAGTCTTTAATCTGAAACCGGAGGCTGTAAAAAGGGACTTTTTAAATCGAAATCAAGCCCGAGAACGTATAACAATCCGGCAGAATAATAATCAGGAAAATAAGCAGCAGATAAACCTTGATGCAGAATTGCGTGGGTTAATTGCCATAACAGCCGATTTAGATCAATTCAAAACCTTACGTTCCAGTCTTAATGAAGAAGATTTTAAGAATCCCGATGCCAGAAAGTTATTCAGAATTTATGAAGATTGTCTTCAAAAGGGAGCGTTGTCTATACCTGACATTATCGAAAGTTGTAACGGAACGGGTTTAACCCAATATATCACAAATGCTTTGTCACAAAGTGTTTATCAAAAAGAAAACTGTGGTGCCTATATTCAGGACACAATAAAGTTTGTAAAAAGAAATAAAATTGATGAACAGCGCGAAGCTTTGGTAAAAAGAATCCGAGACTTTGTTATTGTTACAGATGATGACAGAATTCAAATGAACAATCTTCTTACTCAAAAAATGGAGCTTGATAAACAGGCTCAATTATTATCAAAGTAGGTGAAAAATCAAATGGAAGAAACAAGCATTAACCCTGCTG
Source organism: Treponema sp. (assembly GCA_017962965.1). Classification (GTDB taxonomy): domain Bacteria; phylum Spirochaetota; class Spirochaetia; order Treponematales; family Treponemataceae; genus Treponema_D. The sequence continues at coordinate 1,364 of JAGCUI010000039.1, forward strand.
TACAAAAACTTCTGGATTTTGCAAAAGATAAACCTTTTGTAACTTGGGACGAGGCTACAGATATCCTGGGACAGGATTTTGTAAACTCTCCGCAAATGGAAACTGTTCTAAAGTACCTTAACGAAAAAAATATTCAACTTGTAGAACCTGATTTAATTTCCGACGATGAGCCTGATATGTCTGCTCAGGATGATATTGATGTTACCGAAGATGATGATGACATTATTCTTGAACAGGAAGATGATGACGAAGAAGGCACAAATGACGAAATCAAGGAAATTGAAAATCTTGAAAAACTCGACAGCCAGAAATCTCGTCTCGTAAACAGCGATAAAGATTCAAGCGTTGATGACCCAATCCGTCTTTATTTAAGAGAAATTGGTAAAGAAAACCTTCTTACTGCAGATCAGGAAGTTGAGCTTTCAAAGCAGATGGAAGACGGAAACAACATCATTAAAGATGTAATAAAGGGCTCTGGAATTATGATTCCGGAATTCTACAACATTGCACTTAAAGCCTTTACTCGAATTGATATTCACGAACCCGGAAAAACCCGCAAGGAACTCAATGAAGAAATGGCAGACAAACGCCGTCTTAAGAGTGCTTACGGTGAACACATTAAACCTGTCCTTCAGGAAATGAAGCAGTATATTGCCCTTAAAAAGCAGCTTTTCGAAGCAGAACAGTCCAGCGCTATTTTTGATAATGATCAGCTTGTGGCCCTGCGCAAAAAGATTATTCCTGAACTTCAGAAAATTGACATTCAGACAGAAGAACTCGACAAGTTTACTCAAAAATATCGTGAAGCAACAATAAAGATTGAAGAATATCACCAGAAACAGGAAAAGAAGATGAAGGAATTGCGTATTTCTAATCCTTCTGAACTCCGCCGTCTTGGTAAAAAGATTTCAATCCGTTCACAGGCTGTAAAGCTCGAAGAAGAATTGAATATGAGTGCCGATGAAATCCGCGAGATTTACACTCAGATTCAGAAAATCGACAGAAAGCTTCACAAGCTCGAATACGATTATGAAAATAATGTAGAAGACATCATTAAAATGGCACAGGAAATTGAAAGCGGCCGCATAATGATGGAAAAAGCAAAGAATAAGCTTATTAATGCAAACCTTCGTCTTGTTGTTTCTATTGCAAAGAAATATACAAATAGAGGTCTTCATTTCTTTGACCTTGTTCAGGAAGGAAACATTGGTCTTATTAAAGCAGTAGAAAAGTTAGAATACCGCAAGGGATTAAAGTTATCTACATACGCTACCTGGTGGATTCGTCAGGCAATTACTCGTTCTATTTCTGACCAGGCA
>JAGCUI010000040.1 GCA_017962965.1 Treponema sp.
AGTACTCCGCTTTTCGACGAAGACGTAGAATTCTAAAAATCCTAAAAAGACAAAAAAAAGGCGCCTTTTCGGCGCCCTGTAATGTGCTCTCAATCAGCGAATGATTGGCACTATAAATGTCCCAGTTATAAGCCACTGGATGCTGTGTTGTCTAACGTATTATAGCGTCGTCCACGCCAAATATTTTTGTCGGAAATTGCATATTGCCTCCCGTCAAGTAACCGGTTTACGTCCTCATCTCGTTCCTGGCTACAATTACATAATACCACGGTTTTTAATTAATGCAAGAAAAAAATAAAAAAATTATAAAAATTTAATAAAAAAGTCGGCACTAAAATTACGCTTACGCGGGGAACCACGAATTGCTCCGCGGAGAAGGCTCGCTCGCCTTCAATGCTACGCAATTCGTGAACCCCCGCTCCGCGTAGATGGGTTCACGTTTTTTTTTGTTTTAATTAAAGTTTAAACGGGAGTGGGGGGGGGAAGAAGAGATGGTTATTTGGAGGAAGGGGGCACTTTTTTTTGTTTTAATTTAGTATTCACTAAATAATGTTTTTTAGATAAACTAGTCTTATTAAGTTTTAAGGAGTTACGTATATATGGCACGTACACATTATATCGCCGGAAACTGGAAGATGAATACAAACAAGGCTGAGGCTGTGGCTTTGGCTAAGGACCTTGTTGAACAGTTGAAGGGCAAAACAAACAAATATATGATTGGTGTTCCTTTTGTATACCTCGATGCAGTTGCTCAGGTTGTAAAGGGTTCAAACATTATTCTTGCTGCTCAGGATTGTGCGGCAACAGATAACGGAGCTCACACTGGTGAAGTTTCATGCGAAATGCTCAAGGACGTAGGCTGTGGATGTGTAATCCTTGGTCACTCAGAACGCCGCCACGAAATCGGTGAATCTGATGAGCTTATCAACAAAAAGGTTCGCAAGGCACTCGCTTCTGGTCTCGAAGTAGATCTTTGTATCGGTGAACTTCTTTCTGAAAGAGAAGCAGGAGAAGCTGAACAGGTTTGTGCATTCCAGCTTTCTGCAGGTCTTGCAGGTGTTACAGAAGAACAGATGAAAAAAATCACAATCGCTTATGAACCTGTATGGGCAATCGGAACTGGTAAAACTGCTACTCCGGAATATGCTCTGGCTATCCACAAGTTCATCCGCGGTTATATCGCAAAGCTTTACAATCAGAAGGTTGCAGACGAAGTTATCATCCAGTACGGTGGATCTATGAAGGCTTCTAATGCTCCTGAACTTCTTGCTCAGCCTGATATCGACGGTGGTTTGATTGGTGGAGCTTCATTAAAGGCAGAAACTTTTGTTCCTATCTGTGTACTCTAGTCTTTAATTAAATCAGATTTATGAATGCATCTTCGTTTTTTACGGAGGTGCATTTTTTTTCTTCCATTGACGAAAGTTGCTATTTTTATTAATATATATGAACTTATTCGAATTATTTTTTTGGAGATATTAAAAAATGAGTACTCTTAGTATTGTTCTTTTAGTTTTTTTCATTATTATAAGCGTATTGCTCGTCCTTTTGGTTATTATTCAGGACGACGGTGAAAATGGTATGGGCGGCCTTATGGGTGGTCGTGGAACTGCTGCATTCGGTTCACATTCAGCTAGTGTTCTTACAAAGGCAACCGGTGTTTTTGCATTTTTGTTCTTTGCTTTAGCTTTGTCTCTTGCTTATGTGAATAAAAAAGGTACTACAGAATCTATTATTCAGGAAATTGAAAATACAAATGCTGTTGAATCAACAGAAGATGCAAATAATGTTTCTCCAAACTGGTGGAATGATACTTCTTCAACAGAAGCTCCAGCAGAAAATGCAACAGACAATGCAGCTTCAGATGTAGGTTCAAATCTTGATCTTCCTGCAATTGATTTGTCTGGACTTACACTTCCAGAAACTTTACCTTCTGCTGAATAATACAGTTTAGAAACGCGTAATAATCTTAAGAAAAATCAGCTGGTTAGGGCTTATGCTTTGGTCGGCTGATTTTGGTGTTTTAAAATGAAAGACTTTTATGAAGTGCTTGGCGTTCGTGAAAATGCCTCACTTGCAGAAATCAAAAAAGCTTATCGTAAAAAGGTAAAAGACCTTCATCCAGACCTTACAGGCGATGTTTCTCAAAAAGATAAATTTGATGAGGTTGTAAAGGCTTACAGGGTTTTATCGGATGCAAGGCAAAGATCAATTTTCGACGAATCATTTTTTATCAGAATCAAAAAACAGAATAAGAATTACGAAAGCTTTGATTATTACAAATGGCTTAGTGCCCGCGAAGATGAAGAAAGCCGTGCCAAGCTGATTTTCTTTACACTCATGCACCAGAGGGAAGATGAAGCAGTAAGTGAATTCAAAAAAATGCAGATGAATCATTCAGACTTTTCTTTAAAAAAATGGTTCACTCGCGAAGACTTTATGGATTACGGCTACATCCTTGCAGAAGAGCTTGTTATCCGCGGTGAATATTACGATGCATTTTTACTTCTGGAACAGATTATCAAAATGGAATACAGCTACTCGTATTTTTATATCTTCTTCCCGGAAGTAATTGATTTTACACTTACCATCCTTAAAAAAAATATTGACCGTGTAATTCCAGATGAGCTGGCCCTTGATGTTTATGAACGTGCTCTTGATTTAAATCTTGGGCGAGTGAACGACAGGTTCTTTCTTAAAAAAATGGGTGAAGAATACGAAAGACTTGGAGACAAGGAAACTGCGAACATCTGTTTTAAAGAGAGCTTAAAATAAAAAATAATTTTGTTTGGAGAGATTAACAAGATTTATTATTTGAGGTATAATCGCTTTTACTATGATACGTATTAAGACTGAAGAAGAAATTGCTGGTATTAGAAAAAGCTGTCATGTTACAGCAGATATGTTTAATGAGCTTATTCCAAAAATCCATGCGGGAATGAGCACTTACGAAATCGATAAATTATTCGAAAAATATATCACTTCACACGGCGGAACTCCTGCATGGTGGCTGGAGGATTTTCCGGGCTCTGTTTGTATCAGTATTAACGAAGAAGTTATTCACGGTGTTCCGTCTAAAAAACGTATTGTTCAGAACGGGGATTTAGTAAGTCTTGATGTAGGAATCAATCTTAACGGATATATAAGTGATACAACTCACTCGCTCATAATCGGTAAGGCTTCTCCTGAGGTTGTTCAGCTTAAAAAGGTTACCGAAGAATGTCTTAAAGCCGGAATCGAAGCATGCAAGGTTGGAAACAGAATCAGTGATATTGCAAATGCTGTTTATTCAATCGCAGATGCTCACAGATACGGTGTAGTTTATGATTATTGCGGTCATGGAGTAGGGCTTGATGTTCACGAAGATCCAAGTGTTCCAAACTGTCCTTTCCGCGGTGCTAATCCAAGAATTAAACCGGGCATGGTTTTGGCAATTGAACCTATGATTAACCTTGGAGTTCCTGATGTAGATCTTTTGGATGACGGCTGGACTGTTGTTACCTGCGACGGAGAAGTAAGCTGCCACGAAGAACACACTGTTGCAGTTTACGAAGATCACACCGAAGTTCTTACAGATTTAAATTATAAAAAATAACATCATTTTCTTTTCACTTTTTGTTACCTTTTTCAAAATTTTTTATTATCTTTTAATAAGAAGCTTATTTATTAAGGAGTAAAAAACAAATGAAAAAGTGGTCTAAACTTGTTATTGGAATCGTGATTGCAGCTTGTGCCGCATTTGCATTGATTTCATTTTCGTGCAGCAAAATGAAGGTATCAGGATCTGCTGAAACAACATTTTCTGACGGCTCCATGGACACTGCTTATGCCGAGAGCCCTGCAAGAGGTAACAAAAGCCCTGCCGAAGCTCTTTCAATTCTGGAAGCCATGCAGACTTCATTCCGTTATATTTCCGATAAACTCCTTCCTTCTGTAGTAGAAGTAGACGTTACCGAAACTAAAACCTATAAGTCTCCATTTACTTTTGAATGGCCGTTTAATTTTGGTCAGGATAACGACAAGCAGTCGGACAATGGAAAGCGTGAATACGAAGCACAGGGCCTTGGTTCAGGTGTTATCGTAAGACGTGCAGGTAAGATTTATTATGTTCTTACAAATAACCACGTTGCAGGAAGCGCTACAAAAATTTCCATCAAATTAAACGACGGACGTCAGTTCGATGGAAAGCTTGTTGGTAATGACGAAAGAATGGATATTGCCCTTGTTTCTTTTGAATCAAACGACGATTCTATTCCAATCGCTGCCTTGGGTGATTCGGATGATGTTAAAGCCGGAGATATCTGTATGGCATTTGGTGCGCCTTTGGGCTACAGTCAGTCTGTAACTCAGGGTATTGTAAGTGCTACAGGAAGAAGTGAACCTGGTATGTCCAGCATGAACGACTTTATTCAGACTGATGCAGCAATCAATCAGGGTAACTCTGGTGGTCCTTTAGTAAACATCTATGGCGAAGTAATCGGTATTAATACATGGATTGCTTCTTCTTCGGGCGGTTCACAGGGACTTGGATTTGCAATTCCAATCAACAACGTAAAAAAATCAATTGATTCATTTATCAAGAGCGGAAAGGTTATTTACGGATGGCTTGGTGTAAGTCTTTATGATGTAGATGCAAAATACAAAAAGGAATTCAAGCTTGAAAAAACAGACGGAGCTTTTGTTGCAGAAGTATTCATGGGCTCTCCTGCAGATAAGGCTGGAATTAAACCTGGCGATTACATCATCAAATTAGACAACAAACCTGTTAAGACTGTAAATCAGCTTGTACGCGATGTTGGATATCTTGAAGCCGGAACAACTTCTAAATTTACTGTAATAAGAGGCGGAAAAACCCTGGATCCTATTTCTGTAAAGATTGAAGAAAGGTCAAAGGATGTAGACTCTCAGAATAAGAAATTATGGCCTGGCTTTATTGCAGCTCCATTAACAGATGATATTAAAGATCAGCTTAAGATTACGGAAAAGGTTTCTGGTGTAGTTGTTACAAACGTAGATCCTAATTCACCGGGTGCTTCACTTCGTATTCAGAATGGAGACATTATTACTGCTGTAAACGGTAAGAAGGTTTCTAATATTGCTGAGTTCTATAATGAGCTTGCACAGGCAAACAGATCTGTTAATTTTGATTTGTATAACAGCGCTGGTACTATAACAACCGGAACCTATAAATTTTAGTTTGTAAAATTGAAAGGTGTTTCCTGGTAAACGTAATAGTTGAGCCAGTTTGAATAGAATAAGTGGGCAGTTGCACGCCAGTAGCTGGTTGGCATTCTGTTCACGTTATTCGTAGGGAAATAATTCTTTGGCAGAGGAACCTTCATTCCTTTGCCAATATCCCTGTAATATTCTTCCGAGAGAGTGAGGGTGTCGTATTCAAGGTGCCCTGTCATAAAAATCTGACGGTTATCCTTTGATTTGATAATTGTAACTCCCGCTTCTGCAGATTCAGCTAAGATAGACAAATCCTTACATGCAAGAATTTCTTCTTTTTTAAGTGTTGTGTGTCTCGACTGAGGAATTGGGAATGTATCATCAAAACCACGCAAAAGAGGTTCTCCTTCTGTGGTTCTTTCGTTCATAAAAATGCCGGACATCTTTTTTTCCAAAAGATATTTATTGATTCCGTAATAGTGATAAAGACCTGCAAAACAACCCCAGCATAAAAAGAGGGTAGAGAATACATTTTCTTTTGCATAATCCATAATCGAGCAGAGCTCTTTCCAGTAATCAACGTCTTCAAAATTCATCTGTTCTACAGGAGCACCGGTAATAATCATGCCGTCGTATTTTTTTTCGAAAATCTTTTTTGAAGGAATATAAAATTTATCAAGATAAGATTTATCGGTATTCTTGCTCTGGTGATGTTCCATTCTTACTAAAGAAATTTCAATCTGCAAAGGAGTGTTTCCCAAAAGGCGCAAAAGCTGAGTTTCGGTTACTTCCTTTGTAGGCATAAGATTGATAATTGCAATCCTAAGAGGTCGAATATCCTGTGTAGCAGCTCTTTTTTCTGTCATAACGAAGATATTTTCTTTTTCCAGAACAGAGCATGCCGGTAAACTTGAATGAATTTTTATAGGCATGAGTGCATTATAGCAAAAATCAATTTAATTTGCTATAATATAAGTATGGCAATGCAGAATAACAGAAGGGGAGCTGTAAAAAGATTAAGGCTGCTCACCTATTCATTGAAAACAAATGTAGACACTTTCCGCTCTAAGATGGACAGAGAGTTTGAAACAATGTTCCTTCCAAATAAAGTTGAACTCTCAGAATATAAATACGGAAATATCAACTGCGATATTCTTTCACCTGAGATTTATGCTTCAAACAGAATTGTTCTTTATATTCACGGCGGATGTTTTGTAGGCGGCTCACGTACTGCTTACAGAAGTTTTTGTTCTTCAATTGCCAGTAAATCATTCAGTAGGGTTGTTGTTCCGGAGTACAGGCTTGCTCCTGCGTACCAGTGTCCTGCTGCAATAGATGATATTCAGACTGTATTTAAAGCACTTTTTACAGAAGAGCAGATTGCATGTTCATTAAATTCAGAGCCTGGTAAAATCGTTCTTCCGGAAATTATTATTATGGCAGACGGAAGTGCGGCAAGTCTTGCATGCTCCCTTGTTTTTAATTTGAGGGACCGCTACCGTAACTGCATCAAGCACATTGTTTTATTTTCTCCATGGCTCGACGTTTCTCCTTCATCTTATCTTTTTACTCAGAAAAAAGCAGTGGATGAAGTTATGAGTGCAGATATTATCAGAAGAAGCTGCTCGGAGTATACTTACGAAGCAAATACATCAACACCATCCCTTTCTCCGCTTTTAGCAGAGGATGAGCTTTTGCAGAATTTCCCTCCTGTATTTATTCAGATGGGAGAAAAAGAAATTCTTTTGGAAGATGCTAAAAAATTCCGTGAACGCCTTATTCAAAACGGAAACAAATGTACCCTGGATGTTTGGCCTAACATGATGTATATGTTTCAGATGGCCGATAAATTTCTTGCTTCTTCTCATCTTGCTCTTGATAGAATCGGAAAAATTGTTACTGAATATACTGCCGGCGAAGAATCCGTACAAATCGAAAATAAACCGGTTTTGGAATTCAGTTTAAAATCTGAATCGTAGGTTTTGGGAGTTTTAAGGATTTTTTAATGGAACTTTTATCTCCGGCTGGAAATGTAGAAAAATTATCTTATGCTTATGCTTACGGGGCAGACGCCGCTTACATCGGTTTAAAAAAATTTTCTTTGCGTGTAAAGGCTGATAATTTTTACGAGGATGAATATAAAAAGGTAATCGAGCTTAAAAATAAATATCCTGGAAAAAGACTTCACTGCGCATTAAACATTATTTTTCACGACGACGAAATTGATTTATTAAAGGCAAATCTTGATTATTTTAAACAGTATCCGATTGATGCATTTATTGTTCAGGATATTGGAATTGTTCCGCTTTTGCAAAAAGAGTTTCCCAACGTTCAGCTTCATTTGAGTACCCAGGCTTCTTGTGTAAACAGCGAGTCTGTTAAGCTTTATAAAAGTCTTGGATTTTCAAGAATTGTTTTAGGCCGTGAAATTTCCTTAGACCAAATTAAAAGAATAAAAGACTCTGTTCCTGATATGGAGCTTGAAGCATTCTGCCACGGTGCTATGTGTATTGCGTATGCTGGCCGTTGTCTTATGAGTGCTTATTTAACCGGACGCAGTGCCCAAAGTGGTTTTTGCAGCCACACATGCAGATGGAATTTTAAACTTCAGGGTGCCAAGGAATTAGTTCAGTCTGGAAAGCTTGTTTTGGAAGAAGAAGAGAGAAAGGGCGAATATTACCCTGTTTTTGAAGGAGATGATTTTACTGCAGTTCTTTCGTCTAAAGATTTATGCATGATTGATTATCTTAAAGAGATGAAGGATGCAGGAGTTGATTCATTAAAAATTGAAGGGCGCATGAAAAGCGTTTATTATGTTGCAATGGTTACCCGCGCTTACAGAAAAGCCCTTGATGCAATCGAAGGAAAAATCAGCCAGAAGGAAGCTGAGCCATATATTGCAGAGCTTGAAAATGTGAGTCACCGCGAAAGTACAACAGGCTTTTATTTTAATAAGGCCGAGGCAGACAAAACTACAAGCGGTGCTTCGGACAGTAAATACTACCTTGCTGCTCAGATGGGAAAAGAAATCAGCGGAAAAGATTTTGATTGTCTTTACCAGACGGGTCAGGATAATTATAAAAAGTTTAAGGATGAACTTGATTCAATGCATCCTGATGCAAAAAAAGCACGCCTTAAGGATTTAGAAATCCACACAGACAGAAATGTTGTGGCTTTTGAAAAGAAAGAAGGGTGGAAGCTTTATGAATGTGTTGCGTTGAATAAAATCCAGGCAGATTCCGAAATTGAATTTGTTTCTCCGGACTTTGTAAGTCTTACTGCAAAGCCTGGTGAATGGGAATTAATCAGTTCGGAAACAGGAAATAAATTAAACTGGGTTTGCGATAATCATCCGTGTGTAATATATACAAAATATGATTTACCTTCTTCAACCTTATTGAGAATCCTTGATCCGGATTTTGTAGAAGGGCAAATCAGGGATACTGGAAGATAAGGACTTTCCTATGAAAAAATTTTTTGTACTCTTATGTTTTTTATTTTGTGGTTCTAATGTTTTTGCTTCTGTAAATTTCTGGTCTAATGATGCAAAAGAGATAACTTTTGTAGAAGAGATTCAGTATAATCTTTTTGGAAATTCTAAAAATGACGGAATTGCCTTTGCTACCTGTGCAAGCCTTGATATGAAGGAATTTCTTGCAGATGCAGCAATCAGAGGAACTGGTGATAAAATTGATATGACCTTCCGCGCAATTTACTGGCCTACAATTACAAGCAGTAAAACAGAAAATGTTGCAAACTTTGGTGTGGGTGGAACATATCATCTTTATGTTTACCCTGAGCAGTTTACGGAAAATGATTTTAAACTCGGTTTTTATTATAAAATAAGATTTGCAAAGGATTTTACCTTCCTTTTTGATTTTAATTATTTTGCAAAGCTTACGGTTTTTTATTTTGATCTTCCAAAGCTTTTGAATCAGACACTCAATATTGATTTGATGTTCAATTGGGATATTAATCCGGCCCTCAAGGTTTATACAGGCGTTTTTGCAAATACATATTTTGATTATCCTCTTTCGTATGAACCAACCCTTTTGTTCGGAGTAGAAAATTATTTTACAGATAAGTTCATGCTCGGTGCAAAGCTTTCTATGGATTGGGTAGACTGGATTTCGGCAGTTGCTAACATTCATACAGTTACTTTAAGTTTTATGGCAGGTTATAGATTATGAAATTAAAAAGAACTTGGATTTTTGTTTTACTCACTCTCTGTGTAACTCTTACATTCTCCTGTAAGTATGGTTCGGGAAATATTTTTTATGAATATAACTCTGTTGATAATCGCGTAAACTCTTTAAAAAAATTAACTCCGGCAGAAATGAGCGGGGTTAGTGTTCCAGCAGGGCAGCCATTCAGCTTTATGGTTTTGTCTGATATTCACTTTGGTTCTATAAGAGCAGACGGTAATCCACTTCCTTTAAATGAATTCTGGGCTTGGATGGATTCATCTTCTTCTCTTCTTGATTTTGTTTTTATTCTTGGCGACAACATCGACTGGTGCGACGACGGCTTTATGGCAGAGTATGAAGCCTTCTGCAATAAGATTGAAAATGAATATCATTTAAAGATTTTTAATATACTTGGAAACCACGATATGTATCAGATGGGATGGGAAATGTGGAGCACTAATTGTTTTCCTCATACATCCTTTTATAAATTCGAAGTAAACGGTTTTTCTTTTTATGCCCTTGATACAGGTTCGGGAACCTTCGGAAAAAAACAGGTTTCTCTTTTAAAAGAAGAATTTGCTCACGATTCAAATCCAAAGGTTGTTTTAACTCATTATCCTTTGTATACAAATTTCTTTTATGTAACTATGGATGATACAACCGAGAGAAACTTAATGATTAATCTTTTTAATCAGAATAATGTAAAGGCATTTTTCAACGGACACATCCACAGAAACGAAGAAATTGATTTGGGAAGCTTTACAGAATATTCAGTTCCTTCTTTGAGATTCAGACAAAAGTGGACAATCGTTACCGTAGACCCTGCAACTTCATCTGTGAACGTTCAGTATTTTGGAAAATAATTTTATTCCTGGTCGTCCCATGAAACTTCTATAGTTCGCTTGTCTTTTTGAGGAATGCGGTGGTAGATGAGACAGTCTGCCCTGTGGATTGTAATTCCCTTTGACTGAGTAATGTAGCCTGCAATTAAATCAGGGTACTGAGGCTTACAGCACTGGGCAATATTATAAAGAACGTTTCTTTCTCCCTGGATTAAAACTCCGCAGTTTTTTCTTACAGGAGCATTTTCAAGTTCCCCGGCCTTTGGTCTTCGCTTTTTCTGTCTTGCGTTTATCTCTGCTTCGGCTTCTGCCTGTTTAATCTGAACAAGCTCATCTTTAAAAGCTGAATCGTGCAGAATGAGCCATGAGTGAATCTTCTGGTGAGCCTTTGCAGTTTTTACAATTTTAAGCTGCTGTTCGGTCGGGTGAGAATTCGGGTTTGTAATAATGTCTATAATCTGTGTGTTCTGAAGCGGCTTATTCAACGGGATGATTTTTCCGTCTGCCTTTGCCGCTACAATTTTTTCACCAATGGCAGAATGAATGGCGTATGCAAAGTCGATTGCAGTTGAGCCCTGAGGAAGCTGAATAACATCGCCCTTTGGTGTGAACACATAAATCTGGTCTCCCAAAAGCTCGTTTTTAATTGTTGCAAAGGAATGAGAGTCGGTAAGGTCAGAATCCTTTAAAGACTGCAGCTTACTTATAATGCTTATCTGGTCCTTTTCTATAAAATCCTTGGAGCTTCCTTTTTTATATAACCAGTGGCTTGCAATTCCGTGCTCTGCCATGTCGTGCATCTGGTGTGTACGAATCTGTATTTCAAGAGGCTTGTCGCGGCACATTACGGTTGTATGCAAAGACTGATAGCCGTTTGCCTTTGGCATTGCAATGTAATCCTTAAATCTTCCGTCCAACGGCTTCCAGATTCCATGTACAATTCCAATGATGGTGTAGCATTCAGTTGGAGTTTCGCAGAGAATCCTTAATGCAAGAAGGTCGTAAAGCTCGCCTGCTTCCTTGTTTCTTTTACGCATCTTCTGATAAATAGAGTAGAAGTGTTTTGCGCGGCTCTGGATTTCTATGTTTAATCCTGCTTTTAGTGCACGCTTTTTAATTTCGTCCGAGGCGTCTGTTAAGTACTGGGCACGTTCGTCCTGCTTTTGAGCAACAATATCTTTAATCTGTTTGAAAACTGCAGGGTTTAAATATTTTAAGCTTAAATCTTCGAATTCATTTTTTTCGTTCTGCATACCCATACGGTCTGCAAGAGGAGCCCAGATATCAATTACGCTTTCTGCAATAATTTTCTGGTATTCGTGGTCAAAGTTTTTTAAGTTCCTTATTCGGTCCAGGCGGTCTGCAAGGGTTATCAAAATAATACGAACATCGTCGCACATTGCAAAAAACATCTTTCTTATTGCGTCCGACTGATGAAGTCTTTTTGTATTAATAGGCAGGTTTAAAATTTTATTTGTTGTGAGGATGATGGAATAAACGTTCTGGCCAAAGCTTTCGTTAATCTGCTCTGCAGACACATTCAGCTCATGCATCGTATGTAAAATCGCCGCAATTATAGTGTCTGCGTCCAGTCGATTCGAGGCAAGTATTTGTGCTACTCTAAGCGGGTGCAGGTAATATGGTTCCCCCGAAAGGCGGGTCTTATCAAGCGCTTTATCTACAAGAAGCTTCCAGGCCTTTTGTATCTTTTCACTTTCTTCCGGGGTAAAGTAATTGTTACTAGAGAGGAATTCATTAATAAGCTTTGAAGTATCATTTACATCAGATTTAAAAACTGAATTTGTGCTCATGAATTTCCCCCTTGTACTGTTTTTATTTATACTATTTTACTATAAAATCAATAAATAAATAACAAAAAAATATAAATATAACAGTAATTTTTTGAAAAAAACTTCGTTATTTATATATAATATATAGTAAGGAAATAAAATGAAAAGTATAGTTACCAGAGTTCTGGTTGTTTTTGTTTTGGCAGCCGGAGTTTTTGCACAGGATGCATCTACACAAAAGAAAATATTAACAGTTGACGACGCAGTTGAGCTTGCAATGCAGGAAAACGTTACCATAAAAAGACAGACAGCTTCTTTAGAGCTTTTACGTGAACGCTCAATGTATTCGTGGAACAGCGCAAGTCCTTCTGTATCTTTAAGCGGAAGCTACGGTGTTCCTTTGGAAGATAATCAAAAGGCAAGCTGGTCGGTTACAGGACAGGTAAATGTTTCTTTAACACCGGCTTTATATACTTCGATTAAAACTGCGAGCTTGAATTATCAGAACGGACAGATTTCTTATGAGCAGACAAAAAAGACTGTTGAGCTTAATGTACGAAAATTGTTTTTAAATCTTCTTCTTGCAAAACAGAGCCTTGCTCTTCAAAAGGCAAACCTTGAAACTGCAAGACAGCGCTATAATTCAAACAGAGAAAAATATAATCGCGGACAGCTTTCTGAGCTTGATTTATTAAACTCTCAGTACAATTATGAAAGCTTAAAACCTTCTGTAGAATCAACTCAGATTAATTATGATAACAGCCTTCTTTCATTTAAAATCCTTTTAGGACTTCCGGACACTCAGGAAATTGAACTAAACGGAAATTTAAAAGACTATGTTTCTAAAAAAGAAATCACCTTTGATTATGATGTAGAACAAGTTCCTTCAATTCAAACCCTGGAGCGTCAGATTGAATTAGCAAAGACAAATCTTTTGGCAGCACGCTTTTCGGCATACGGTCCTTCTTTTTCTGCAGGATATACATATACTTATGCAGACAGAGGTATGGGGGGAGCACAAGGTTCAAATTCGTTGAGTTTAGGTGTAAGACTTCCTTTAGACGGACTTTTTCCTTGGTCTAACAGCTCCATCAATGTGGATGCGGCAAAGGTAAATGTACAGGACCTTGAGCTTCAGCTTGAAAACGAAAAAGCAAATACAAAATTAAATATCGAAACAAGCCTTAAAAAAATCAAACAGGCACAGGCTCAGCTTGAGCTTTTAGAATCGAACGTAAGCCTTGCACAAAAAACTTACAACGTAACATTAACTGCTTATAATCACGGTTCAAGAGATTATCTTACCTTGCAGAATGCATCTGTTTCTTTGTTGAACGCACAGCTCAGTCTTGAACAGCAAAGATACAATTTAATTTCTGCAATCCTTGATCTGGAAAACACACTCGGACTTCCTTTTGGAGACCTTACAAAATAAATTACTGGAGTTATAAAAATGAACATGAACAGAGACGAATACGAATACGAGTACAACGGATATTCAAACAGAAAAAATGGTGAAAATAAAAATAAAATTATCTGGATTATAGTTGCCGTAGTTATTGTTGCACTGCTCGCCATTGTTGTTGTAAGACGCGTTTCTGCATCCAAGGCAAACGGTGGAAACAAGATGCCTTTTGGAATGGGCTTTGGGGGCGGAAAAACTGCTACTGCCGTAAAATCTGTTGTTGCAGAAAATATGACTCTTAAATCCTTTGTAAATACAAACGGCGAAGTTCAGACTCAGAATTCAATTGATGTTTATCCTTCTATGGGCGGAAAGGTTGTTCAGATAAATGTTTCTCTTGGCTCTTATGTAAGAAAGGGAGATATTCTTGGATACGTAGATCCTTCTGAACCTGGAAGCTATTATGCAAAAAGCCCTATTGTTGCTCCAATCAGCGGAAGCATCCTTACAAGCCCTGTAATGGTTGGTCAGAAGGTTAGTCTTTCTTCGGTTGTAACAAAAATCGGTGATATTAATAATCTTCAGATTACTGCAAAAATTCCTGAACGCTATGTAAGTGAATTAAAGATTGGCGAAAAGGCCGAAGTAAAGGTTCAGGCTTATCCTGATGAAGTTTTTAATGCAACAGTTGCAAAGGTTTCTCCTGTTGTAGATTCACTTTCGAGAACTAAAGAAATTATCTTAACTTTTGATAAATACTATGAACACATAAACGCAGGTATGTTTGCCACAGTTAAACTTTTTACAGTTGATTATTCTGGCTATCCTGCAATCAATCAGGATTCATTTGTTTCTGTTGATGAAGATTATTTTCTTTATGTAATTAATCCGGCTTCCAGCACAGTTGAAAAACGCTCTGTAAAAAGAGGAAAGAGTGTAGACGGTATGTATCAGGTTATTGAAGGAATAAGTGCCGGCGATGTTGTTGTAACAGAAGGTATGCTCACATTATATGACGGTGCAAAGGTAAACGACATCAGCGGTAACGTTGCTCCTGTAGAAGATAAACCTGAAGAAGGAAAAATACCAGGGGAAGGTAAAAAAGGTGACTTTCCTCCTGCTGGGGGCAAAAAATGAGTTTAGCCAAAAAGAATCTTGAACATCCGGTTTTAGTTTTAATCGTATTTGCCATTTTTGGTATGCTTGGTATTTTTACCTTGAGTAATCTTGCCATTGCCTTAATGCCTGAAACCGAAAACCCTTATCTTTCAATTAATACAAGTTATTCAAACGCAGGTCCTGAGGCCGTAGAAAAATCTGTTACAAAGCTTATTGAAAGTGCTGTAATGAGTGTAAACGGTCTTAAAGAAATTACCTCTACTTCCAACGAAGGCTCTTCTAACGTAAACCTGGAATTTGAATACGGCACAGATTTAACAGAAGCAACAAATGATATCCGCGAAAAGCTTGACCGAATAAAAAGGTCTTTGCCTGATAACGCGGGTACTCCATCCATAAGACGATTCAACATGAACAGTTCCCAGATTATGCGTATCTTAATCCGCGGTAACCGTTCCATTGATGATTTAAAGGCTATTGCAGAAAGCAACGTTGTAAGCATTATTGAACAGGCAGACGGGGTAGGAGAGGCAACTGTTTACGGAGGACGAAATGCCCAGGTAAATGTTCGCCTTGATCAGAACAGAATGGCTGCTTACGGCTACACTGTTCCTACTGTTACAAGCGCCCTTTCAAGACAGAATCTTGAGCTTGGCGGCGGTAAGGTTCAGGAAGGACACAGAAACTATATTGTAAGAACAACCGGTGAATATACAAGCCTTGAAGAAATCAATAATACTGTAATTTCCATTATAAACGGTTATGCCGTAAGACTGAGCGACATTGGCGAAGCTTCCATCGGTTTTGGAGACGTAACCTCTGAATCATTTATTAACGGCGAAAAGGGTGTTTTTATTTCTGTTACAAAGCAGTCTGATGCAAACACAGTAACCGTAGCAAATAATGTCTATAAAAAAATTGACCAGGCCCAGGGTTATCTTCCTTCTGATATTTCTTTGGAAATCATCCAGGACTCAACAGATATCATCCGCGAAACAATTAACACATTGATTGATTCAGCATGGCAGGGCTTGATTTTAGCTATTATCATTCTGTTCGTATTCCTTCAGAATTTTAAATCTACAATCATTATTTCAATTTCCATCCCTCTTTCAATTATCATCACTTTGTTTGCAATGAGCGTGTTCGGACTTACTTTAAACATGATGACACTTACGGGGCTTATTCTTGGGGTTGGTATGATTGTAGACGCGTCTATTGTAATGATAGACAATATATATGCGTACCGGCAGCGAGGTGCAAAGCCTAGGGTTTCTGCTATTTTGGGAAGCCAGGAAATGCTCATGTCGGTAATTTCGGGAAACCTTACAACAATCTGTGTATTCGCTCCTGTTTTGTTCTTTATTAAAGAGCTTGGAATGATGGGACAGATGTTTAAGGATGCAATCTTTACAATTGTAATTTCGCTTTTATC
>JAGCUI010000041.1 GCA_017962965.1 Treponema sp.
CATATCTGCATAAGTACCGTTCATAGCCATCAGCTTTTTGTGATTACCTTCTTCCTTTACAGTTCCGTTTTCCAGAAGATATACCCAGTCGGCATTCTGTACCGAAGAAAGCCTGTGCGAAATAAATAAAAGCGTATGGTTCCTGCAGGAAGTAAGAATGTTATCAAAAAGCTCATATTCTGCAACAGGGTCAAGCGCGCTCGAAGGCTCATCAAAAATCTTAACCGGGCTTTCACGTATAAACGCCCTGGCAACTACAACCTTCTGAAACTCACCACCGGAAAGTACAACACCCTTATCATCAAATTCGCGTGTTAAAGTTGTTTCAAGCCCCTGCGGAAGAGTCATAATCTTATCGTAAACTCCCGAAAGCTTTAACGCCTTACTTACAAGTTCATTCTTTTTGCTTTCTGAAACCTCTTCTCCCATCAAAACATTGTCTTTTACCGACATGGAAAGAAGCTTGTTATCCTGGAAAGCCGTTGCAAAAAGTTTTCTGTACTGCTGAAGGTTGTAATCTTTAATATTCCGTCCGTTCAAAAGAATCTGACCTTCTGTAGGATCATAAAACCTTAAGAGAAGCTTTGTGATTGTTGTTTTTCCGGCCCCGTTATGTCCTACAAGAGCATAAGTTTTATCTTTTCGGAATTCCATATTCAGATTTTTTAAAACCATCTCGTCCTTATAGGCAAAAGAAACGTTACGGAATTCTATGCTTTCGATTTCTTTAGGACATTCAAGACCCTTGTAATCTTCTGGGATTTTTTCCTTATATTCCAAAAAGGATTTTAAATAATCTATAAAAAGTCCGTTCTTAAAACACTTGTTCAAAGAATCTGTAAAACCGATTAAAATCCAGGTTGTAGAAACCATCATACTTGTAATAACCGAAAGCTGGGCAAGGCTCATCGAATGGCCGACCAAAGTCCTGTAAGCCCCGTAAATTAAAAGTCCTTCGAAAATAAAGGTGAATGTAAATTCTACATAAAACCAGTGGAGAGCCGCAGCCTTTTTTGCATATTTCTGTGTTACGTCGCTCACCCCTTTAATTGATTCCTGATACTGCTTTCGCATAAGATTAAAGACGTTTGTAATCCTCATCTCTTTTGCGTATTCAGCAAGATACATAACACGGTTTATATAGGAAATCTTACGATTATAAGGAGTCATGTCCTTGTTACGTTTGTAATCAATCTTGCTTATAAAACGGTTGAAAACAAAGTTACCGATGATTGGAAAAAGTATGAATAAAACAGAAAGCCTGTCTACCTGATACATAAAAACAAAGGCAAGTACACTCGCTATTCCACCAAAAAAAGTTCCCAGCAGATCCGAAACCGTGTTGTTCAGTCTGTCGTCTGCCTTTTCCATTGCGAGGGTATATTTATCGTAAAAATCGCTGTTTT
Organism: Treponema sp.; assembly: GCA_017962965.1. Lineage (GTDB taxonomy): Bacteria > Spirochaetota > Spirochaetia > Treponematales > Treponemataceae > Treponema_D. Next base: position 1,407 of record JAGCUI010000041.1, read on the forward strand.
CAAAACATTCAAGCTCAACGTTGCGGGCTTTCTTAAAAAGAATTGTGTATAAACCCTTGTTGATCTTTGCATGAGCCTTAGGATAAAAAGAGCTTTCGAGGTAAACCTGATAAAATCCAACAGATGCAAAAACGATTACCGTTATCCCAAGAAACTTCATTATTTCCCAGAAACCGCTTCCATTCTGAAGAGCGTTGATTACATAACGCATAAAAAACGCACTGTAAAAAAGCCATCCAAAATAATTTAAAAGCTGGGAAAATCCATTATTAAAGACTGCAGAAGGACAAATTTTTCCAAGCAACTTTAATGCGTAAACATTGTTTTTTAAAGCTTTTGTTTTTTTAATTTTTTCCATACTAAGAATTATATGAATTTTTCTTTTTTTGAATAGTAAAGTATATCTTTAAAAATCTCTGATGAACTGATTATTCAGAGGATGTTCCCCTTTGCTTTCACGAATATAAACGTCGTCTTTCCTGTAAGTTTCCCCTCTGCTCCTAAAATCTTAAATATAAATCTTCGAGCCTGTCGCGGCACTGAATAAAGTGTTTTGTAAGCTCCGGATCAAAATGACTTCCTGCAGATTCACTTATAATTTCAAATGCCTTATCAAAACTAAAGCTTTCTTTATAACATCTTTTACTTACAAGAGCGTCAAAAACATCTGCTAAAGCCATTATGCGTGCTTCAAAAGGAATCTCTTCACCAGAAAGTTTTTCGGGGTATCCTGTGCCGTTCCACTTTTCGTGATGATAGTGGGCAACGTTTACGGCAATCTTTTTAAATTCTTCATCATCAACTTCTTTTAAAACTTCGCCTACAATTCTTGCTCCCTCTGCCGAATGCTGCTTCATCTTTTCGTATTCTTCGTCCGTAAATTTTCCGGGCTTTTGTAAAATCGCATCCGGAACGGCTATTTTTCCAAGATCGTGCATAGGAGCAGCCTTAATTACATCATTACAGAATTTTTTAGTAAGGTTTGAATATTCATTCTGCGAAGAAAGATATTCAACAAAAATCCTTACACAGTCGCTGGTTCTTTTAATGTGCCCGCCGGTAGAGTTATCGCGGCTTTCTACCATGGTTGCCATTCCGGTTAAGATTGAATTCTGCACGGCAATGAGCTTTTTATTATTCATGTCGATGGAAGAAATCATATCGTTAAAAGTGTCTGCAAGCTCGCCAAAAGAATCGTTACTTACAATATTTACATGGCCCGAATAATCCCCTTTTTTAACACTCTCTGTTCCTTCCTTAAGCTTTTCCAAAGGAGAAGAATAATAGTGACCAAAGATTATAAAGATAACAATATCCAAAATTGAAATAATGGCTAAAAAGCCCAAGACCTTTGGATCGGGATTGTCATTATATTTTTTAAACATCGTAATATAGGCAAAAAGCAAAAATGCTACCGGAAAGAGATTTACGGAAATATAAAAAACAATGAATAAAAATTTATTTGAAGGCTTTATGAGACCCGTAGTAGAAGCAATCTTTCCTTCCGGAAAAAAGCGGGGTAAAAAAACTTTTCTATGGAGTGTTTCCATAATAAAAAAGCCAAGGGTAAAGCTAAAGAGGCATTCCAGAAAGATATACATAAAGGAAGTAAGAAGAATTGTTTTTACCGGAATTTTAAAATAATTTTTTATAATAGTAATTGTAATAAATTCTGCAATAAAATAATAAAGCCAGCCGCTGATACTCAAAGATGCAAAGGCAATAGGCATGTTGATAAATCGCTTTTTAAGATTTCGTGGATTTATGGTACTTGAATAAATAATACAGGCAAGGAAAGGAATTATATAACAAAAAGAACTAATAATGGCAACTACAACGCTTTCGTCCTTAAGAAAGTTTTCCCATTCGCTCATATCCGTATACATTAAATCGGGAGAGGATGAGGAAGGAATTACTGAACCGATGAGATTTGCAAGACCTATAATTAATCCGTATAACCATGCAATTTTTATTGCTTTTCTCTTTGTTAACTCCATAGTATAGTTATAACAGATAAATTACATAACTACAAATTAATTTCTGCAGATTCTTTTGCAACGTCCTTTAAAAGCGGTTTAACTTTTTTAATCATTGCTGTTACCTGATCTGGACATCTTCCGATGTACAATGATGGAGTTAAAAGCTTTTTCATTTCGTCTTCTGTAAGACCAAAGGATTTTTCTGCAGCAAGGCGGGAAAGCAAATCACATTCTTCGCCGTTCTTCATTTTTGCAGTTGCTTCCATTGAGCAGCGTCTGATGATTTCGTGAAGTTCCTGTCTGTCGCCGCCGCGTTTTACAGCTTCCATCATGAGGTTTTCTGTAGCGATGAATGGAAGATAGTCGTTACATGTTTTTTCAACGATTTTTTCGTTTACATGAAGACCGTCTGTAACATTCTGTGCAAGGCGTAAGATTGCATCGCAGCAGAGGAAGCCTTCCGGAAGAGAGATACGGCGGTTTGCAGAATCGTCGAGTGTTCTTTCGAGCCACTGAGTACATGCTGTCATTGGTGCGTTTAATGCATCTGCCATAAGATAGCGTGCAAGAGAACAGATTCTTTCTGAACGCATTGGGTTTCGTTTATATGCCATAGCCGAAGATCCAATCTGATTTTTTTCGAATGGTTCTTCTACCTGGCGGTCGTGCTGTAAAAGACGGATATCATTTGCCATGCGGTAACAGCTCTGTGCAACAGAAGAAAGTGCATTCAAAATACGGCTGTCTACCTTTCTTGGATAAGTCTGTCCCTGAACATCAAAGATCTCTGTAAATCCAAAATCCTTTGCAATCATTTCGTTTAATTTTTCACATTTTTTTCCGTCGCCTTCAAAAAGGTCCATAAAGCTTGCTTCGGTTCCTGTTGTACCACGGCAGCCAAGGAATTTAACGTTTTTGATTGCAAAGTCGATTTCTTCCAAGTCAGAAAGGAAATCCTGCATCCAGAGGCACGCTCTTTTTCCAACAGTTACAAGTTGAGCAGGCTGATAGTGAGTATAACCAAGTGTTGGAAGAGCCTTATATTTATCTGCAAAGTCGCAGAGGTTAGAAATTACTTTTAAAAGTTCACCACGGAGATAGCGTAAACCGTCTCTGTAAATTACCAGATCAGCATTATCTGTTACATAACAGCTTGTAGCACCAAGATGGATAATTCCGGCAGCAGAAGGAGCAACCTTTCCGTAAGCATAAACGTGTGCCATTACATCGTGACGTACTTCCTTTTCGCGTGCGGCAACAACATCGTAATCAATGTCTGTAATGTGTTCAGAAAGCTCTTTTACCTGCTCTTTAGAAACCGGCAATCCCAATGCATTTTCTGCTTTAGCCAATGCTACCCAAAGTTTACGCCAGGTCTGATATCTTGTATCAGATGAAAAAAGTTTGAGCATATACTCAGAAGCATAGCGTGTAGATAATGGTGATTCGTAAGTTTCTGTCATTTCTAATTCCTTGTTTTAATTTTTTATCTTATGATGATTGCTTCGCGTTCAGGACCAACTGAAACGTATTTAATAGGACAGCCGATTTCTTTTTCGATGAAAAGAACATAATCCTGAGCTGCCTTTGGTAAATCTTCCCAGCGGCGAACTTTTGAAATATCGCAGTTCCATCCTTCAACATATTCAATAACAGGTTTGCATGAATTTAATGCTACTGGGAACGGGAAGCGGTCTATTGTTTTTCCATTCAATTCGTAATGAGTTGTAACCGGAATCTTTTTCATATAGCTTAAAACATCGAGCTTTGTAAGTGCAATTGCAGTAGCTGCCTGAACTTCTACACCATAGCGGGTTGCTACAAGGTCAATTGAACCAACGCGGCGTGGACGACCAGTTTTTGCACCGTATTCATTTCCAGCCTTTCTTAATTCTTCCCCTTCGTCTCCAAACATTTCGCAAACAAAAGGACCTTCACCAACACAAGTTGCATATGCTTTTACAACACCTATGATGTCTGTAATTTTTGCAGATGGAAGACCCGAACCGATTGGTGCATAAGCCGCACATGTATTTGAAGAAGTAGTATATGGAACAATACCGTAATCAAGGTCGCGGAGAGAACCAAGCTGTGCTTCAAAAAGAATGCTCTTTCCTTTAGCCTGTGCGTCCTTTAAGAACAAGGTTGTATCACAAACATAAGGCTTAATCTTTTCGCATGCATCCTTGAGCCATGCATCGAGTTTTGCTTCTGTATAAGGTTCGGCACCATAAACCTTTGTTAATGTAAGGTTTTTCCATTCCATGATGTCGAGCAAGTGCTGTTTTAATTCTTCCGGATAAAATAATTCACCGGCTAAAACTGTTTTTTTCTGGTATTTATCTGAATAGAAAGGTGCGATTCCCTGTTTTGTAGAACCGTATTTTTTATCTGCAAGACGCTGCTCTTCAAGACAGTCTAAGTCGCGGTGCCAAGGAAGCAAAAGTGAAGCGCGGTCGCTGATTTTAAGATTTTCCGGAGTAATAGGAACTCCCTTCTGAATTACTTCCTGCATCTCAGTCCAGAGATTTTCAGGATCCAAAGCAACTCCATTACCAAGGATATTAACTACGCCATCTCTAAAGATTCCAGATGGTAAAAGGTGAAGCGCAAACTTACCCTTTTCGTTAATTACAGTATGGCCTGCATTTCCACCACCCTGGAAACGACAAACGATATCGTAACTTTCTGTCAAAAGGTCAACCATACGACCTTTTCCTTCATCACCCCAGTTAATACCGACAATAGCACCGCATTTCATTTAAACATCCTCGTCTTTTATTTTATAATTGGTAGTTCAAAAAAAAAGACAAAGACATTTCGAGCGCAAAACTCAAAGACGCCTTTGTCTGCTACCCCGAATGTTATACCCCGATTTAGGCCCGTTTGTCAATGACACAGGCTTTAGTATACCTGGCGAATGTCTACAATTCGGCTTGAGCTGCGGCCCTTGTCGTCCAAAACAATCAAATCATAGGTGCCGGGCTTTGGACTCCATTCATATTTTTCTCCGGGCTTGGTTCTGCAGATAAAGCTTCCGCCGTTGAACCAGAAAAGCTCTTTGGAACTTGCATCTGCATTGGCACTCAAAATGATTACGTTTCTGGAAGGGTTTTTCATATCAAAAACATATTCAACATTCTGAAGCGGAGAAGTAATGTCAGGCGGAAATCCTAAAGCCATTGTTCTTAAATCATCAGGAGGATAATCAGGAGGAACAATTCTTGGCAATCCTGCCTGCTTGAATAACTGCATTAAATCACTAGGCCAGTATTCCCTCACAACAGTTTTTACATAAGGCCTGTCTGTTTCGTCTGTGCGGTAACCGGTTCTTGTATCTATATTAATCTTTCTGTGAATCTTACACTTTGTAATTGGAGAAACACCGGGAATAAAATAAGTTTCTTCTTGGTACGGGCAGTCGTCGTTACAAATATCTCCGGAAACAGAGCAAACCTTTACCTTCTCTACTCCCTCCGGCATTATGTTCGGTGTATATTCAACATAACCTCGGGAAATGAGGCTGTCTGCAATTGTAAAAAACAAAGGAGCGGCGGCAGTTCTTCCCAAAAAAGAATTGTTTCCAAGCCCGTCAAAGTTTCCGATCCACACACACAAAATATATCTTCCAAAAAAGCCAACGGCCCAGCAGTCTTTAAAGCCCACAGAGGTTCCTGTTTTATAGCCTATTTCAAAGCCTTCATCATATTCAGTTTCTGATTCATCCGGGCGGGGATTTTTAAATAAAATCTGTTTTACAATCCACGCGCTTTGTGACGTTAAAAGCTTTTTCCCGAATCCCGGGTCCTTGGATTTTAAAGGAAATCTTGTATTAATGCCGTACTGCATTCCGTTATTTATAAAAACTGAATAAAGCGAGCACAATTCCATGGCAGTTACATCGGCACTACCAAGAACAATGGAAAGTCCGTAAGTATCGCGGTCTTTTAATTCAGTAATTCCTGCATTTTTCAAAAACTCATATAAATCAGGATTTTTAATCTGACGTGCCAAGGTAACGGCAGGGATGTTACGGCTTTGAACAAGGGCGTGCCACGCTTTAATAGGCCCCATAAAAGAGTTACCGTAATTGTCCGGAGCATATTCACTAAAGCTCGAAGGTGCATCTTTTAACATTGTGTCGTAATGGATGAGCCCCTGCTCCATAGAAAGTGCATATATAAAAGGCTTGAGCGTAGAACCCGGAGACCTTTTTGAAATTAATCCGTCCACCTGCCCAAGAATTTCATCATTATAAAAGCCTGCAGAACCAACATACGCCTTTACACTCATAGAAGCTGTATCAACTAAAACCGCGCTGGCATTATTAATTCCGCTTTCCTTGTTCTTTTTTACATATAATTCAAGCTGATCCCGAACAAATTCATTCAGCGTAAAATCAAGGGTTGTACGGATAACAGGATTACTTCCATAAAAACTTTTGTTGTCCCTGCTAAGTTCAATCGCCCTTGTAAAATGAGGTGAATACTGAGGAAAAGCACAAACCAAAGCCGGCTCATGCTCCATAAAGGATTTAAATCTTTCGTCGGCAGGGTGATCTTCTACCCAAGATTCAAACAAGCGCATGCGGGCATCGAGCAAATCCTGGGGAACCGAGTTTAAAGAAGGACATCTTTTATTAGGATTTTGCGGGAGTACGCAAAGCATAAGGATTTCTGAAAGTTCAAGCTTTTCAACACTCTTATTAAAAAAATACTGGCTTGCTGTTTCAAAACCTTCTATATTCTTACCGCACGGAGCAAGGTTTACATAGGCATCAAGGATATCCTGCTTGGAATAGATAAAATCCAGACGGAGGGCAAGAAAAATCTGCTTAAGCTTTCCCCACATGTTTTTTGTATAAAGGCCGTACTTAAGTTTTGCCACCTGCATTGTGATTGTACTTCCGCCTATTCGCCTGTCTTTTTTAATATAGGTTGAAACAAAGGAGCGCATAATGGAAGCAAGATTTATCCCGTTATGAAGATAAAACCTTTTGTCTTCCTGAAGTAAAATTGCTTCTATAAATTCAGGAGGATATTCTGTAATGCTTTTATAAACACGAAAGGTATCGTCGGGAGTAAGGTACACTCCAAGCAGTCTTCCGTTAGTGTCGGTGTAAGCCCCGGAAAAACGGATATTATTCAAAATACCCGATTTTCGGTTTATGCCTACATCAACAGAAACGGTTAATATTAAAACTGCCAGAATCGAAAATACGATTATGAGCGCTTTTTTACTTGGCCTTCTGAACTTTAATCTTTTCATAAGGCTTGAGCGCTTTTACATTGTTTTCATACATTGCCTGTGCAAATACCGGAGGAACAACAAAGCTTCCGTTTGTAATAACCTTAACCTTGAATGTATAACTCTGGGCACTTGCTTCAACCTTTCCGTAAAGAACAACTCTGTCATCACGGATATCAACATAATCTGGCTTCCAGTTAGAATCGTTATTCTTGCGGATTGAATCATAATCAACTTCGAAACAGCTTGGAAGCATTTCTACAATTGCAACATTATCAATAGAAGAACCCTTTAGAGATCTCATTCTCAATGTTACATAAATTTCGTCTCCCACAGTGAATGAAGTCTGAGCCTTTCCGTTCTTAGAAGTTGAGTATGCACGTGTAACTTCAAGACCATTTTCATTAATTTCTTCTTTAGGAAGATTCTGTAAGAAGCCGGCCTGTGTTACCTGGTAGTAGAGATTCAAATTATCTTTGTTTTCAATCTGGATCTTCTGTGCAGAGCCTTCGAAGTTTCCGGAAAGAAGCTTTGAACCATTTACAGCCATTTCTTTTGCAGCCTTATCCTTTCCAAAGTCCAAAGTTACAGTGAACTTGCCCTTTGCAGAAGAAGGAGCAGCCTTGATGTAGCTTTGAATTGCACACAAGGTTAATGAGCTTGAGAATGAATTGTAATCTCTTTCTACCATGCTCTGTTCGATTGAACTTAAAAACTCATCGCCGATTACACTTAAGTATTCACCAAAGTGAGCAGAAACAAGATAGAGATAAACCGCATCATCATAGAGCTTGTTGTGGAAAGGTCCTGTTTCGTAAACACGAGTTACATCCTTCTTGATTTTCTGTGCATATTTTTTAGCTTCCTTATCCATTCTCAAAAGCTTGTAGCTTGCTGCCATGTAGATTTCTTCGAGTGGAAGTGTTGAACGAGTCTTAAGCTTCTTTTCCATGTTTTCAAGATAAGAAGTTGTGATTATTTCGTTTCTTGTAAGAACATAGATTGCGAATGCAGAATCGTGTCCGTCTCCAGCCTGAGCATATTCCTTTAATGCACCAAGGAGTCTGTTGAACATTGATGAAGGAACATAATAGCCCTTTTCCTTTGCTTCTGTAAGGAACAATGCACAGTAACAGTCTAAGATTGGATAGGTGTTGGAATTATTTGTCCAGTATCCGATTCTTCCGTCCGGCTTTTGTCTTGCCTGCATTACATCAACTGCATTCTGAACTGCAGCCTTTGCATCCTTTTGAGCCTTTCCGCTTTCCTTTAATAAATCAGGGAAGAGATATGGGAATGCGGCACTTGTAACCTGCTCTGTACATCCGTACGGATAGTTATCAAGATAGAGAATGAGACCGTTTGCAAGACCAAGAGGTAAATAAGAAAGATCTACTTCTCTTGTTGCAAATTCATTGTACATAGGTTTATTTACATCAATGCTTGTCTTATCCTTTCTTACAGAGCCTGAATTAATCCAAACCTGATAAGGAACAGAAGGGCGAACACTTAACGAGCTTACATATCTTGAAGAACCGCCTGTTCCCTGAACCGTAAACTTAATGTCTGAATTACCAAGCACTTCGTTTGCCTTGAATGTGAATATATGAGTTGCATCCTTTCCTTCGCCGATTGCAAGCTCTACAGTAGCATTCCCGTTTAAAGTTAAGCCCTTGTCTGTAACAGCTGTAAGTTTAACCTTGGCATTTGCACCGCTACCTGCATCGTTATTTGTAACAGTTACGGCTACATCAAATTCATCACCTGGAGCTGCAAAGTTCGGACAATTTGGCTGAATGATGTATGTGTCCCTTACGTCGGTATAGGCTTGTGCTGCACCCAAAGAATCATCAGAAACTGCAACTGCCATTACCCTGAGCTTTCCGTTAAAGTAAGACGGAATATGATATTTAACCGTGCGCACAGAAGAATCTGTATCGATAATACCAGACCAGTACGCTACCGAAGCATTCTGGCGTTTTCTGAACGGATTCAAATTAGCGCTTAAGAATTCACCGTAGCCGGCGTCTCCTCCGGCTGCAGCTAAAGTTTTTAAGATGTTGTATTCAGGAAGAATCAAGTCGTTTGTCTGACCTGTAGAAACTTCCAGAGCACGCTTTTTAAAGAAGAAAGAAAGTGGATCCGGAGTACGATGTTTTGCAAGCTGAAGGATTCCTTCATCAACTGCCATAATTACAATCTTTCCGCGCTTACTGGAAGAGTATTTAATTTCGTAATCTGTGTCCGGTTTTACAACATCAGGAACATCAATATTAATTTTGTTTGTTTTGTTTTCCAAGCTGATAGAGAACGGAACTGCCGCATAACAGAACGGACTCATAAAGATTTCCGAGCTGTTGTAATCGCGGGTATACATAACTGTAACATATCCGTTTCCTTCAAGACCGCCTGGAATCTGAATTGTCTGAACAGAAGAAGTTTCCGAAGAAGTAAACCACTTGTATGTATAAACTCTGTCGCGTTCAATACAGATAAGACCGGTTCCTGCATATGGAGCCTTAATCAAAAGCTCTGCAGTTTCGCCGTTTTTAAAGTCGCTCTTGTTCATTACAACATTGAGCTCTGCAGTTCTGGAAAGACTTCTCTGAACATTCTTTGCTCCGATAACAGAGAAGCTTGTTCTTGAGTATTCATTTCCGTCTTTGTCTGTAATTGTAACTACGTAATCTCCCGGTGTATCAACAGGAAGTGCATAGTCCATTCCGCCCTTTGGAATGCTTATTGTTTTTTCGTTTAAAGTATATTCCTTCTTTACAGACTGATATTTAAAGATTCCGTTAGGCTGTTTAACCAAAACAGAAACAAAGCGGTTTTCAACAATAGAAAGCTTTAAGTTATCAACCTTAACTGTATCAAGATTTGGACCAACTGCAATAAACTTTAAGTTACGTGCGCTGTCTTTAGAAATATAATTTAAATCTCCGTCGCTCTTAACACCAACAAGGTAATCAAGTGGAGAAACATAAAGAACAGAATTTGAGCTTACACTTCTTCCGCTTTCCTTTTCATAACCTGCTGCACTGAACAAAAGTCTGTAGCTTGCAGGAGCAAAACGTTCCATATCAAGGGTGAATTTTGCAATACCTTCGCTGTTTGTTTTTGTTTCCTCGAACACCTGAGAATAATTCTGCTTTGCAATAAACGGATCTGTAAATCTGTAATCCTTGTATTTATTCAAAGAAATATAGCCCGGAGTTAATTCAATCTGGGCCTTGATTTTATTTCCAACTGCAAGGTTTCCAAAAAGATTCTTGAGCTTTACAACTGCAGTTAAGTTTTTAGGATGAATCCATGCATCGGAAGACAACGGATCAAAGGCTGTAGAAATCTGTAATGTATCCGGCATGAATTCTTCTACCTTTACGCTCTGGCTTCCAAGATAGATTCTTTCGTAGCCCTTCTGATTTTCCCACATCTTTCTAAGATAAATGTGAATTTCGTAGCTTCCGGTTGGAGAATATTCTTTTGTTGAATATTTGATTTCTTCAAAGCCGCTTGAATTTAAAAGGAATTCTTTTTCTGCAATTTCTGTTCCGTTTGGATCTGTAATTACATAAAGAAGAGGAGTTCCGTTTATCTTTTTATTCCAGTTTCCGGCTTTAATGATTGCACCAAAGGTGATTTCTTCTCCCGGTCTGTAAAGGCTTCTGTCGGAGAAGATATATGTGTTGAGTGTATCAGGATTTTCTGAACCCCAAACTCCGCCAACATCAAAGCTTGAGTAATCAACATAGCGGCCGTTCATATAATATGGAAGGAATGTAAAATCCTCGCCGTTTGTACTTGTGATTGCCACTGCCCTGTTGTAGCTTCTTCCCGAGTATGGAAGATAAGTATGTCCGTTTGAATCTGTATATCCGCTTGCAATTACATCACCGTTTACGGCAACTAAATCAACTCGGCTGGAAGCAATCGGCTGTCCTGTAGAAACCGACTGAACAAACACATCCATGTCTCCGCCGCTTGCCTTTTTAATAATCATTGTCTGGTCTGTTACAAGAACAAGCTTAGTTACAGTTTCGCATTCGTCATTATCAAGACGAACCAAGAACAAACCGTAGCGCAAATCCTTAGAAGGAATATTTCCAAGATAATTTGAAAAATCAAAATCAACATAAGAAATGGATTTTGAAGTTCTATTGTTTGTCTTTAATTTTGTTTCCAGGATGTATTCACTGGTATTCTGCTCGTTAAACGACGAATCCCAGAAGTAGAAATTTTTAAGGTCGCCATTAGACTGAGAAACAATGTGGTTCAAATCATCCGGCTTGAATCTCCAGATTCTGAGTCTTACATCTTTAACACCGCGTGCCATAATCGGAATACGTCTGCTTCCATTGAGCGAAACAATATTTCCGTCCGAAGCAAAACTGATTTCCTTTGGATAAGGACGCTCCTGAATTACAGTTGCATAGGTTTGTGCCAGATAGAAATCTCCGTAGAATTCAAGACCATCCTGGATTCTTACATAAATATAAGAATTTTCTGGAACATCAATTGCATAAGAATGAATTTTTTCGTATTTAGTTTCTGTTTCGTAAGGTTTTAATTCAAGCTTTTTAGACTTACCAATGACTGTGTCTGAAACAGCTTCAGTAAACCATGAAAAATCTTCTTCTGCCTTAACTCCAGGCTCCTGAGGTCTGTCTTTTGGAAGAGCATAAATTTTTAATTTTGAATTAAGCTGGTCTGTAGAAACCTTTGCTGTAGTTTCGATTGTAATTACCTGATTGTATTCCTGATTATCATCCAGAAGGAAGCTTGAATAAACGCTCTTAATTTTTCCAAAGGAATCAGAGCCGTTTACACTTAAGGTTGCCTTATCACCTTTTTTTGTAACAGTATCGCCGTAAAGACACTTAATACCTTCTTTTAAAATAAGCTTTACTTCGATTTTATCCTGAGGAACACCAAACGGTTCAGATTTTATATAAACCCTTTTCTTAGTTTCTTCAGGATTCATAAATGCTTCTACTGAATAAGCCCTGTTTTCTACAGTACCGTTTCTGGCCCTGATATTAGGTTCTACGCTGAGTAAAGATGCAAAATCCTGATCCGGTGCAAGGTCAAAGTTTGAAATAAGTTCAAAAGAGATATATTTGAGCTTTGGATTTACATCATCAATTACATATTCTGAATTAGCAATTTTTACATTAAATTCTGTTGTTTTAAAAGATAAATCCGTACGTTCCGAAATCTGAACATGGTCTGCAAGAACTTTTTTATCAAGCTTGATTTTATATTCCTGCCCGATCTGCCAGTCTTCTATTGGAGTAAAGATGATTGTATCACCTTCGTCCCAAACCCAGTTACCGTGAATTTCCGGAGTGATTGTAATTCCGTCAACAATCGGTTTATTTACCATATCAAGAGGAGCGGCACTTCCTTTAAAAGTGATAAGAAGAGGCCCTTTAAGATCCACTGTGATTTCCGGTGCCTGAATAGTACATGAAATTTTTAAATCTACAGGCTGTTTTGATTTTATAAAGCGAACAACAAATCTACCAACAAAGAAAAATACAACTAAGGCGGCAAGACTTCCAAGACAAATCATTGTGATTTTAAATGATTTTTTTGCCTTTGGTTCAGTTTTGATTTTATTGCAGAGTTCCTTTGGCCATTTTGGAGGATTATATGTTCCAAATGCCGTACCAAGCCCTTTTACAAAAGCCTTTAATCCTGCCTTAAATTTACCAGGCTGCTTTGAGGCTTTTTTCTTTTCTTTTAGCTGCTCTTTTTCCCTGGCTTTTTGTTCCTTCCTAAGAGCTTTGTCTGTTTTTTTTGTGTTTTCTTTAGTTGATTTTGAATTTGATTTGTTAGAGTCTGTTTTTTTCATGTACTTTCTCCTTTTTTTTGTTAAATAATTTTAATCTTTTTTATTCAGATGTCAAACTAATAAATACCATTTATATAGAAAAAAGTTGATTTTTTTGAAAAGTCTTAAAAAAGATAAACATACAATAAATATAAAAATTTTTTATATCCTTTTTTTCAAATTTCATATTACAATCAAAATATAAAACAGATTGGAGGAAAAAATGGCATGTTTTACCGTTCCTGCTGCAGAAGCAATAATCACTACTGTTGCAGAAAAGATAATTAAATCAAAAGAAAAGAATCAGACAGTAAAAAAATCACAGGAAGCTGATTCAGTAAAAATTCCTTTTTCAACAAAACTCAGCTGGCTAAATAAGATGCTCTGGGGTGGTTCGGTACTTTTAGCATTCGAACACGTTTGGCACGGAGAAGTTGTTCCTTTCTTCCCATTCCTTACAGCCGTAGAAAATGGAGAAGTTTCGGAAATGCTTCATGAGATGGCTACAGCCGGAGTTTCCATGGCACTTTTAGTAACAGCCGTTTGGGGCATTATGGTTGGAGTTGTTTCTATTTTTGAAAAACGCGGAAAAACAACTGGCAGCGCTAAACTTGCAGGAGGTTTGGCATGACACTTTTAACAACAGTTTTTGCAGCAATCATCTGCACAATCATCTGGTATAAAAAATTACCTGATACAAGTATGAAGCTTGGAACTTTAAGCCTTATGTACTGGGGTGCTTCTTTAATGTGGCTCATAGACGCTGTATTTGAATATGCAGAAGTTAGAGATGAATACTTTAATCCTGCCCCACTTGATATGCTCAACGATTTTTATCTTGGACTTTCTGTAGTTGCACTCGGACTTATCATCTGGATTGCAATTCTTATTATTAAAGATCCAAAGGGTGTTGTAAAATCAGCACTTTTTAAGAAGAACTAAGTGAACCAAAGCGCGTCCATAAAAAATAATTATTCTGGAGATCCACAGTGAACAGTGAAATTAAAGAACTTTTAGAAGGTGTAAAAAACGGAACTGTCTCTGTGGATCAAGCGCTTTTGGAATTAAAAAAAGAACCTTTTAAAGACCTGGGCTTTGCCAAAGTTGATTTCCACCGGAAAATAAGACAGGGAACCTCCGAAGTAATTTACGGAGAAGGAAAAACCTCAGAACAGATTATAAAGATTGTTCAGGCAATGCAGGACCAGGGAACAAAAACAATTTTAATCACACGACTTCCCAAAGAAAAAGCAGAAGAGATTAATAAAACAATTCAAATTGACTATAAAGAAAACGCACGCCTTGCAATCGCAGGAAAAATTCCTGAGCCTGATGGAAACGGCACAATTGTTGTTGCAACAGGCGGAACCAGCGACATGCCGGTAGCAGAAGAAGCAGCCTTTACAGCAGAGGTTCTTGGAAACAAGGTTGTCCGACTTTACGACGTGGGTGTAGCAGGTTTACACCGCCTTCTTTCCAACTTAGACCCAATAATGAGTGCCACAGCCATAATTGCAGTTGCCGGAATGGAAGGAGCACTCGCAAGTGTAATCGGAGGCCTTTCCGACTGCCCCGTAATCGCAGTTCCTACAAGCGTTGGCTACGGCTCCTCTTTCCAGGGACTTTCCGCCCTTCTTTCCATGCTCAATAGCTGTGCAAGCGGAGTATGCGTAGAAAATATAGATAACGGTTTTGGAGCCGGCTACCTTGCCAGCATGATAAACCACCCGACACGCACGTCGTAATTACATAAAGGAAAAAATTTATGAAAACAATTTATTTAGACTTAGGAATGGGAGCTGCAGGAGACATGCTCACAGCGGCTGTTTATGAGCTTTTATGCGACAACGAGAAAAAAACTTTTATAGATACTATGAACAATGCAGGAATTCCTGGTGTTCTTTTTAAGGCAGAATGCGTCCAAAAATGCGGAATAACCGGGACATATATGAGTGTAAGCGTTCATGGCCAGGAAGAAACCTCCATTGATGTAGACTTTTCGGAAGAAGTGGCAGAAGAGCACGACCATCATCACGAGCACTCGCACGAACACGAAGAAGGTCATCACCACGAGCACTCACATGAACACCATCACCATGCATCCATGAATGATATTACAGCCACAATTAACTCTCTCAAGCTTCCGGACGAGGTAAAAGCAAACGCAGTTGAAGTTTATAACCTTATAGCCCAGGCAGAAAGCAATGCACACGGAAAACCTGTTACAGAAATCCACTTTCATGAGGTTGGCACAATGGATGCCGTTGCCGATGTAACTGCTTTTTGTTATTTAATGCACATGATGGGTAGCGTAAAGCTTTATGCTTCTGCCGTTCATGTTGGAAGCGGACACGTTCACTGTGCACACGGTATTCTTCCGGTTCCGGCTCCTGCTACAGCATTTATTCTTAAAGGCATTCCGATTTACGGAGGCGGTATAAAGGGAGAGCTTTGTACACCAACGGGAGCAGCGCTTTTAAAACACTTTGTTCAAAGCTTTGGAAAAATGCCGAGCCTCATCCCGGAAAAATACGGATACGGAATGGGAAAAAAGGATTTTAAGGCCGCAAACTGTGTACGAGCAATCCTTGGACAGACAGAAGATAATACAGAAACAATTTATGAATACACCTGCAACGTAGACGACATGAGCGGAGAACAGATTGCGTTTGCAGTAGAACAGCTTTTTGCAGCAGGCGCTGTAGACGCATACACAATTAACTGCGGAATGAAAAAATCCCGCCCCGGAATCCTCCTCTTTGCCGTATGCCGCGAACAGGACCGCCAGAAAATTATCCAGACAATTTTTAAACACACATCAACACTTGGAATGCGAGAAACAGTAAGCAACAGGTATTATATGGACCGCACGATTAAAACACTTTCTACAAAGTTCGGAGACATGCGTGTAAAAAAAGCAGAGGGCTTTGGAATAACCAAACAAAAATACGAGTACGAAGACCTTGCAGCAGCCGCACGTGATAATGACTTGAGTATCAGGGATGTACTCTCGCAATTAAGTGAAGAAAAATAAAGTTTTACCAAACGGATAAATTACCAACGTATATTTTTAATCCACAACAATAATCTTCAACACTTTCTGGGGGTTGGAGTAGTTTTTACGGGTAAATTCGTCGTAGGGTAAATGAATACGCAGTTGAGACGGACTTATATAGCCGTGCTTTCGGATTTTAGTTGTTATTGTTTTTAAAAGGCGCGGAGTATTCTGGATGTTGCTACGAAGCTGAATGGACAAGGCACGGCAGGACGGAATCTGCACTATGTTATTCATATTCTTTTGTAAAACAGGAATACACGCATAAACTTTTTTATGGGGAAAGTTATAAATCTGCAAAAAAGGCGTTCTTGAAATATTAATTTCGTAACCCAGGGCAATCACTTCTTCAAAGGTTTTAATCAAAAAATCCAGCAGAGGCTCATTTGTTTTAAGCTCTTTTCTGTAGCAGTTTATGGCGGCGATTTTTTTATGGGAAATCTGGGCTTCGTCGCTAGCATTCTGCCAGTTTTTTACTACGCGGATAATACGTGTGAGCTTTTCAACCTGCTCCTGTAAAACATCAAGACAGACCTGGTAATTTTCCTGATCATCAAAAAAATTATGAATGATTGGTTTTTGGAGTCCAAAGCTTCTTAAAGTTAAAATCTGAATTACGCGGGCTGCATCACAGAAGGAATAAAATCTCTTTCCGCTTGAATTATCAATGTAGGAAGGGAAAATAAATCCGTCCTGTTCGAGTCTTAAAATTGTAGCCCGGCTTATTCCACAAGCCTTTGCAAGCTGAAATGTGGAAAATCCTTTTTGTTCTTCTGCCATATAAAAAAAATACCCTAAAACCTCTTGAGTGTCCACCGGTGGACAGTGATACTTTATTTCAACTAACTTTTATGGAGAAACGGATGGCACATCAAATTGCATACTGCGGAATAGAGGGAGCCTTTGCAAATCTTGCAGCAAAAAGAATTTTCCCGAACGACATCCTTACTGCATTTCCAAGCTTCGACAAGGCTTATGAAGCAGTTGTTCAGGATAAATGTGACTATGCCGTTCTTCCTTTAGAAAACAGCTTTGCAGGGGATGTTTCCCAGGTTTTTGACCTTTTGTTTCAGGGACCGCTTACTGTTTCTTCTATATATTACTTTCATATTTCCCAGACCTTACTCGGCACTCAGGATGCAGAGCTTTCCGACATAAAAACCGTTATAAGCCATCAGCAGGCAATAGACCAGTGCATTCAGTTTATTCACGACCACAAGATGAACGCCATTGCAGTTCCAAACACAGCCTTTGCCGCACAAAAGGTTTCCAAGGATAACAACAAAAGCTTTGCCGCAATCGCAAGCGAAGAATCAGCCGGAA
Source organism: Treponema sp. (assembly GCA_017962965.1). Taxonomy (GTDB): domain Bacteria; phylum Spirochaetota; class Spirochaetia; order Treponematales; family Treponemataceae; genus Treponema_D. Next base: position 18,847 of record JAGCUI010000041.1, read on the forward strand.
TCTACAACCTTAAAATTCTTCAGAAAAATATAAATCAGGATTCAAGAAACACAACACGCTTTGCAGTCTTTTCAAAAAATGAAGAAGCTCAAATTCAAATTAAACCGGAAGCAGAACAGGAAAAAGATTATATTTCCATGCTTGTTTTTTCGGTAAAAAATAAACCCGGCAGTCTTGCAAAGGCAATCCGCATGATTGGTAAAAAAGGATTCAACCTCATAAGTCTTCACAGCCGCCCCGTAAAAAATCTTCCATGGGAATATTATTTTTATGCGGAAGTAGAAGGCAATATGAAAAACAGAAAGGGCTTAAACCTTATAAAAAAAATGGATAAGGTCTGCACCCAGGCAAGAATTGCAGGACACTTTTACAAAAACAAATCACTTTCGAATGAATAAAGAGGCAGTCTTATGAACATGAACTTAGAAAACAAACTCATTCTCCCGGAAGAAATCAAAGAAATGCTTCCGCTTTCTGATGTATTAAAACAAAAGATAAATAAAAAGCGCGAAGAATTGGTTTCTATTTTTGAAGGAAAAAGCAATAAACTCATTTTGATAATCGGGCCCTGCTCGGCAGACAACGAAGAAAGCGTTATTGATTATGTAAACCGTCTTGTTCCGGTGCAGAAGGAAGTAGAAGATAAAATCTTTATTGTTCCACGCGTTTATACAAATAAACCTCGCACAACAGGAGAAGGCTATAAGGGAATGCTTCATCAGCCGGACCCGCATGCAAAATCAGATTTAGCCAAAGGAATTATTGCAACAAGACACATTCACCTTAGGGCTGTGGAAGAGACTGGTTTTATTTGTGCCGACGAAATGCTTTATCCGGAAAACTATCAGTATCTTGATGATTTATTGGGCTATGTTGCAGTTGGAGCGCGTTCTGTAGAAGACCAGCAGCATCGTCTTGTTTCAAGCGGAATTGAAGTTCCTGTTGGTATGAAAAATCCTACAAGCGGCGACTACTCTGTTATGATGAACGCTATTCTTGCAGCCCAGCACGCACACACTTTTATTTACAGAGGCTGGCAGGTTCATTCAGGCGGAAACATTCATACTCACGCAATTTTAAGAGGAAGCACAAACAAGCACGGAAACAACATTCAGAATTATCACTATGAAGATTTAGTACGCCTGTGCGATGAATACGACAAACGCGAGCTTAAAAATCCTTCTGTTATTATTGATACAAATCACGCAAACTCAGGAAAAAATCCGTTTGAGCAGAAAAGAATTGTTATGGATGTTTTAAACTCTGCGGCTCACAACGACAGAATCAAATCACTTTTAAAAGGCTTTATGATTGAAAGTTATATAGAAGACGGATGCCAGAAGCCTGATGAAAACGTGTACGGAAAATCAATTACAGATCCTTGCCTTGGCTGGGAAAAAACTTTGAAATTGATTTACGACATTGCACAAAAATGCTGAAAACTGTGATATAGTAAGTATACAAAGATTTTTCTTAAGGAGAAAACCCTATGATACTTACTGATTTTTATTCTTACAACGACCAGAATTCAATTCTTTCACAGCTGGATAAACTTCAAACTGCGTGGGAAGCAATTCCTCTTCTCTATTCTCTTTTAAAGGAAGATAAATTCCATTCAACTCTTGGAAACGGAACACTTATGCTTCTTTTGGACGAAGAAAAGCTTACAGACGGAAAACCAACCATTGCTGCCTTTGCAACCTTCTGCGACGTAGACGAGGTTGATTCTCCTTTGCGCCCGTGGATTGGTTTTGTATTTACTTCTCCTGATTACAGAGGACGCCACCTTATGGGACAGATTATTGAATTCTGCATGAGTGAAGCGCCAAAAAGATATCCTGATTCTGATTACGTTTATATTTCTACAGCCGAAACAGGTCTTTACGAAAAATACGGCTTTGAATTTTTCCAGAATCTTACAAGCCGCTGGAACGGACAGACAAGAGGATACCGCAGAAAAATTCAAAAATAATTATTTTGTGTGACGGTTATCGTTTACAAGCTCAAGAATCGGAGTAGAGAGTTTACCGGGTGTTACATCAAATCTTAAAATTGTAATTGCCGTATGCTGAAAATGAAAAGCCGCACAAAGGTACGGAAACGGAATATTCAAAATACGGGAAAGCATTGCAGTAGAAGAACCGCCGTGGCAGAAAAGAGCGATTGTATGATTTTCTTCGTCCTTTCTTGTATTGCGGTAATAAAGACCTTCCCTTTTATAGCCTAATTCACTAAGCCAGATATCAGTCTGTTTCTGAATATTCTGAACATCTATTGTTGCAGTGTTGTCTTTGAATAAAGGTAATTCAGGCCATGCTGTGTCGTAAATATTTACACCCTCTGCAGCCAGGCGGTCTACACCAGTCCATGGATTTCCCTGCTCTTCGTAAATAAAGCCTTCGCGGCCAAAACGGATTTCCTTCATAAAATCAAGAATTTTAACAGGACCAATTCCACTCAAATCAGAAAAAGCCTGTGCAGTCTGCTTTGCGCGCCCCATGCAGGATGAATAAATTGTTTCAATTCCTTCATCCATAAGTCTTTTTGCCGCAAGTGCTGCCTGTTTATGTCCAAGTTCTGTAAGACAATCCTTTTCGTAATCAGGATCTCCATGACGTATAATAATAATTCTCATTCAAAGCTCCGCTTAAAGTATAGAATATTTACAAAGGTATTACAAATAAAAAGAGACGTACACTTAAAAAGTATACGTCTCTAAAGCTTAAAAACACTTTTCTTAGTCGGCAAGGATATTCAAATCCATTTTTCCGCCTTCAAAGTCAGACAAAATCCAGTTATATTCACCAGGCTCAAGGTAATTTCTGTTTATTTCAACTTCAAATTTCTGTGCGTTCTGTGGCTCAAGAACCTTTGTAAAAATCACTTTTCCAGATTCTGCATTTACAAAAGAAACTGTTAATGGACCAGCAAGCTCGCCGTTTAAATCAAAGTGATAATAATCAGGATAGTAGATTTTCATCTGATTAAGGTTTACAGGATTTTCTGCAGTAATTTTTCCGTAGGATTCAGCCTTAGTTCTTACATTATCCGGGCGAAGACACATTCCTGTAATTGTAATAATGAAGCCGATTAAAAACACAAGAGGAATTCCTGTAATCTTATAGCTCTTTTTTTCTTTTGCATCGTTCTTCTGCGATTTTTTTAAGAAAACAACACCGTGAAGAATGAGTAAAAGCTCCAAAAACAATGTAAGGCACAAAACTGCAGTTGGAAGAGTGAATTTTCTGATTACAACATAAAGCTCAAGAATCAAAGCAAGTGCAATTAAAACTGCCATTCTAAGGCCAAGCTTATTCCATCTGTTCTGCATTTCGCTCAGCGACTGATTATCGCAGTAAATTTCGTATTCTTCCTGTGGCAAAGATGGATCATAAAGCTTTCTAAAATAGTGCCAGCCGTTATAAGTTGAATTGATGTATTCCCATCCCTGCTCGCGGAAGGTCTCTATGTATCTTGCTTTATCATCAATTTTTGTATTGTAATCAAGCTGATATACATAGCGGATACTTTCGTTTTTTGTAAAGCGATTGCACCAAAGTCCTGGTTTTGTAAGATGCCATCCCTTCTGGCTCATCTTGTTCAAATCTTCAATTTCTCTTTTATATCCCCAGGCTGAATACATTCCGAAAACTGTTTTTGTATTTTTCATTTTTGTCTCCTTAAAAAATTAGTTGGAAAGAGTTGCAAGCATTCTTCTTAAACGTGCAACTTCCATTTCGAAAGCTTTTTTACCTTCGTCTGTAAGACAGTAAAGTCTTTTTCTTTCCATGCCCGGTTCTTCTGATACAATCTCTTTTATCCAGCCCTTTTTTATCATATTGCTGGTTGCACCGTACATTGTACCCGAACCGATTTTTACATCACCTTGGGACAAAGCCGAGGTCATCTGCATAATTCCATAGCCGTGATTCGGACCCTTGGAAAGACACAAAAGAATGTAGTAATAGCTTTCTGACAATGGTTCTGATTTCATAAAACCTCCGTATGGAGAGGAGACGTGCATTGTCGACTTACGCTATATCGCCTCTCGATATATGTATCGTAGCACGATATATGTCGAGTGTCAACATATATTTTCACTTTTATTGTTATTATTTTATCTTTTTTCCATCGCTAAAGGCTTTGCCTACAACTTCTCCAAGGACGTTGTAATTGTGTGCAACAGGATCGTAGCAGATGGGGTTGAGTTTTGCTGCATCAATTTTACCGGCGGTTAAGACTGACTCATCGGCAGAAACGTTGATAATGTTACCCACGATGTAATCACTTTCATCAGACATGGAAAGAAGCTCGCATTCCAAAACCATGGGAAGTTCATTTAAAACAGGTGCATCAACAAATTCTGATTTTGTCACTGTAAATCCGGCTTTTTTAATTTTATCAGGCTCATCATTTGCACTTACAATTCCAAAATAATCACATTCGGTTACGTGAGCCGAATCTGCCATACTTACAGTGAATGCTTTTCGCTTTGCAATATTTTTTGTAGTTTTATGGCTTTTATCAAGACAAATTCCAATCTGATTTGTATCGTGAATTCCACCCCACGCTGCGTTCATTGCATCGGGATTTCCGTTTTCATCATAAGTTGCAATGATTAAAACCGGCATAGGATACATAAAAGTCTGTTTTCCAAAATTCTTTTTCATATTAAACCTCGCTTTTTATAAATAATAATTCAAAGCATAAACTGCCACGCCCAGAAATAAAAGAAGAATCACGTTGTAAAGAGTGAAAATTCCAAAATATTTTTTTCCCTGCGCAGTTTTTGCCTCGCTGGAATTATTATACAATTTAAATGAAATTACGCTCGCCATGGATGCAATCAAAGTTCCTAATCCTCCAACATTCACACCAAGTAAAATCATATCACCATTTTCTGTAAATTCACTCAAAAGTAAGGCGGCCGGCACATTACTAATCACCTGGCTCGAAAGAATTGCAGTTATATAACTTTTAAATGGAGTTGAAAGCATGGAATTTATAAAATCAGAAAAAACTGAAACTGTAGAAAGCGTTTTTGTAAAAATAAAAAGAAAGGCGAACGTCAAAAGCAGACTGTAATCAACTTTTTTAAACAGGCGGAAATTACACAAAAGCATAACAACCACTGTAAAAATGAGCATATAAAGATAATTAATTACATGAAAAACAGCCAAAAGACAGATTATAAAATCGATGATGTATAAAACAGTTCTAAAATCAAATTTTAATTCCAGGGAATTTTCCGGGCCAAGCTCAGATGTATTTAATTCAAGCGGCTTATTTGTCTTTTTTGTAATAAAGAAAATCATAAGGGCAAGAATGAATAAGGATGGAAGTGCTATTGTTGCTGTGAGCTTAAAAAAAGCCGGAGCCGAAAAATTATAATAAGAAAAAAGATAAAGATTCTGCGGATTTCCCATTGGTGTTATGCACGAGCCAAGATTTGCCGCAAGAGTTTCAAGAACAATAAGCTTAAGACTGAGCATATTAATCCTTGAAAAAATCAAAAGCGAAATGGGAACAAAGGTCAAAAGCGCCACGTCGTTGGTAACAAACATGGAGCTGAAAAATACAAGATAAGTTAGAAGAAAATAAAGAGAGCGTTCAGTCTTACAAAAGCTCAAAAATCTTGTAGCGATAAAATCAAGATAATTCTGACTCTGAAAAGCCTTAATAACAATCATCAAAGAAAACAAAATGGAGATTGTGCCAAAATCAATAGCCTTAAGACAAAACAAAGGCTCCGGCCTGACCACACAAACACTAAAAATCCCCAGCACCCCTGCCACAAACAGCACCGGCTCATTCTTTATAAATGAAGTAATTTTATTCATGCCTAAAGAATAGCACAAAACATGGGGAATTGGAAATCACAAAAACAAGTGCTCAAAAGTTGTAATTTCGGGGGATTTTTTATAAGATTAAAAAAAATAATTCTTTAGGGAGAAAAAGGATGCGCTCGAAAATTTTTAAGGGATTGATTTTATTCTGGACGGCTTTTATTGGGATTGGAGCTTATGTGGGCGGGATTTCTATGCTCATAAAACCGGACGGAAGTATTTTACACATGCAGGCCATGCTTCCATACTTTGAGGTTCTCCCTTTTTCGAGTCTTCTTTTTCAAAATTATATTTTCCCGGGCATTTCTTTGATTATCGTAAATGCTATTTCTAATACGATTGCCTTTGTTCTGATTTTAAAAAACAAAAAAACGGGATTTGTGCTTGGAACAATTTTTGGTTTTACCTTGATGCTCTGGATTTCAATTCAGTTTGCCATCTTCCCGCCAAATCTTCTGGACAATTTATATTTCACATTCGGAGTTCTTCAGTTAGTCTGCGGCTATAGGGCCTTAGTTTTATTTAATCAGAAAAATTTTAAATTCAACCCGGATGATTATAAAAATCTTGATGAAAAGTCTAAAACCCTTGTTGTGTATTTTTCCCGAATGAATTACACAAAAAAAATTGCATACACAAAAGCCGATGAAGAAAAAGCCAGAATCGTTGAACTTAAAACAAACGAGCGGACTCAAGGCGTTCTTGGATTCTGGTGGTGCGGCCGTTTTGGAATGCATAAATGGCAGATGCCTGTCCTCCCCCTCGAAGCAGATTTAAACAGCTTTGAAAAAATCATCCTGGTTACACCAATCTGGGTTTTCAAAATCTGCGCCCCGATGCGTGATTTCATCATAAAAAATCAGGATGTGCTCAAAACAAAAAAGGTGGAAGTAATTTTCAATCACTTTAATCCCTGGCTCCCAACCGGCGCCGTTTCCGAAGTAGAAAAATACTTTTCCCCAGACAAAATTAACTCAAAAACTACTATGCTCGGACATACGTTTAATTAAGAAAAATTTCTCTTTTTACCAACCTTTTTCCAAATCGCTGCACTATATATGCGGGTACCAAAAAACTATAGTTTTAAGTATGATGTAATAAGATGGAAAAACAAAAGGCTGATAAGTTTATCGTAAAATACTCTTCAAAGATTTATGGTTTTGCCGTGAAAAAGGCTTTTTCTTATGACGAAGCCGAAGAACTTTCGGGCGAAATGCTTAAGGAAGTTTATCTTTCCATGCTGAGTGCCGGTGACATTGTGAATGTTGAAGGCTATATCTGGCGAATTTGTGAACATGTTTATGCAAAATATGTGAATCAAATCAAGATGAAAGGCGGTGTTTCGCTTGACGGCATGGATGGCTACGAACCTTCTTTTTATGATGAGTATGATTTAGGAGAAGCAGAAGAGGAAATCAAAAAACTCCGTAAGGAAATCGGATTTTTATCTTCGAGTCGGCGCGAAATAGTGTATTCCTTTTATTACGAAGGAAAGAGCATTGCACAAATTGCAAAGGAAAAAGCTCTTCTCGCTGGTACCGTCAAGTGGCACTTGAACAAAGCTCGTAATGATTTAAAGGAAGGATTTACTATGGAAAGAAAAATTGGAAGCTTAGGACTTTCGCCTGTTAAGGCATTGGGATTTAGTCATAACGGCAGACCTGGAAAAAACGGCGGGCCTGAATATTACCTTAGTGACAAAATCAACTTAAATATTGTGTACAGCGTGTACGAAGAGCCAAAAACTGTTGCAGAAATTGCCGAAGACCTGGGAATGACACCTGTTTACCTCGAAGATAAAATCAATCTTCTTGCCGCAAACGGATTTTTGGTTGAAACAAAGGGCAATCGCTATACAACTTACGTAAAATTTTCACCAAAACAATGGTCTTTGGAAGCCGAGCACAATAATGTTTTGATGCAGTATAAGGTTGCAAAGATTCTTGCAGAAAAATATGTTCCAAAAGTAAGGGCCGCCGTTGAAAAATTAAAGGATACTGATGTTTATATCCCCGGCGGTAACCGTGAACTTTTGGAAGCAGCCGCAATCTTTTATGCCATCGATTCAAAATGTGCTTTGCCGGTTGAAAAGGATTTATCAAAACACAGAATCAAAACTCTAGATGGTGCAGATTATTTTGTAAGCGTGGAAACAGAGACTAAAATTCTTGATCCGGATTTTAAAAGCAATGATGAAATCTCTAAATATAAAAGCCAGGATTTCTGGTGCTGCGGAGAAATGACAAGGGATTCGGAAAAGTACCCGTGTTTGTATTCGTGGTCGTGTGACACAAGATTTGATTCAAGAAAGGGTGCGTGGGAAAACAACCTGAACTCTGATTACGAAAGTCTTTACGAAATTATCACCGGTGCAATCACAGAATCAAAAGCCACAGCCGAAAAGTTTAAGCGCCTTCGTGACCGCGGTTATCTTTCAAAAGACGGAAAAGTGAACATCATGATTGTAAAAAAATCCTGGAATGAATTTGCAAACCTCATTCCAAAGCCCGATGAAAGCCTTTTAAAAGAATTTGCAAACTACGCTCTGGAACAGGCAATGGTTATGGCCAGACAGTATCCGCCACAGATCCAGGACCGAGTGATTGTAGACGTGATGCATTTTGCAATAGGCTCAACAGTTGCCATGATGGTTTTGGACATTCTTTACGAAAGTAAAGTTTTCCGCCCACTAACCACCGCCGAAAAAATCGCCGCCAACCTTTTGATGTTCAGCGACCGTCTGCCAGAATAAAACCAATTCCCTGCGGAGACATTGTTTCCGTGGGGGAATTCAGTTTTTTCTGTCTTGATTTATAGCAAACTTTTTGCTAATCTGTGAATATCTTATACAAAAGGAGGTTGAGAAAGATTTATGATTGATTCACGTTTTATTAGTTCATCGACCTCCGCTTCTTTAAACTAAAAGCGGAGTTGTACTGGAATGCCCTCCCGGGTGTTTATTCTTGCTTTTAGGAAAAATTCAAATTGAAAACAAATAATACTATTACTGCGCGTGTATCATGCGTACAGAAAAATCAGTTTACACTTTTGCCGTGTGAAGAAGGCAATTGTGTAGTGTCCGAGGCAAACAAAGAATTGCTTGGAAAGCTTAAAGGAAAATTTTACAATCTCGGACTGGAACCTCCTGTTGTTGGCGACTATGTTAAGGTTATTACAAATGAATACGGTGATGCTCTGATTGATGAAGTGTTGCCTCGTACTACCGTATTCAAACGCCCTAACCGCAGCGGCCATGCAGAAGCCTTTGTAAAAAATCTTTTGGAAGAAACTATCGTTGCAAATTTTGATTATGTATTCATCGTAACTTCGCTTAATCAGGATTACAGTGAAAACAGAATTGCGCGTTATGTTTCTATTACCTTGAACACCGGGGCCAAGCCTGTTGTAATTTTGTCTAAGGCTGATTTGTGTGATGACGTTGACCTTAAGGTAGAAATCACTCAGGCAGTTTGCGACAAGGCAGATGTAATTGCAATAAGTTCTTTGACCGGCTACGGCATTGAAAAGCTTGCACCTTACATGCAAAAGGATAAAACAATTGCGCTTGTTGGCTCGTCGGGAGTCGGTAAGTCCACCTTGCTCAACACCTTGAACGGCGGAGACTTGATGAAGGTAAATCAAATCCGCGATTCAGACGGCAAGGGACGACACACCACAACTTACCGCCAGTTGTTCCAGCTCCAAAACGGAGTTTGGATTATGGATACTCCGGGCCTGCGAGAAATCGGCGTACTCGACATGGAAGAAGGCATCGATGAAACTTTTTCTGATATAGTTGAGCTCTTTGACCAGTGCAAGTTCAACGACTGCTCTCATACAAATGAACCAGGCTGCGCAGTTCTTACGGCACTTGCAGACGGAACTTTGAGTGAAGAGCGATGGGCAACCTACCAGCAGCTTCATCAGGAAAGTGAATGGGGCAAAGCCAAAATGATGCAGATTGCAAAGTTTACAAGAGAGTATCAAAAAAACCGCTATCAAGGATGGGATTTATAAAATGACAAACAAAATCAGGTTTTTAGAAGAAATTGCTTCAAATGGACATGTTGCATTAAAAATCATGCAGTATGATGGCTGGATTATGCGCTTTTCAAACGGCTACACAGGCCGTGCGAATTCAATAAGCCTTATTTATCCTTCAACTATTCCGTTAGAAGAAAAAATTTCTTACTGTGAAAAATGCTACGAAAAGCAAGAACTGCCTGCAATTTTCAAGCTTACAGAAAATGATGAGGACTTATCAGATTTGCTGGCCAAGCGCGGCTATAAGATTGTAACGCCAACAGATGTAATGCTTCTGGATAATCTGCAGGATGGCAATGACCAGCTTTTCAAAGAAACTTGTTTTTCGGATAAACCTGATGAATGGCTGCCATATTATTTTGATTTTGAAAATATCAGTGAAATAAAAAATCAGGATACTTTCAGAAAAATGCTTTCAAAGGTTCTGGTCGATACAATTTATTGTTCTGTTCTGCATGAAGGTAAAGTGGCTGCCTGTGCTTCTGCCGCAATTGAACAGGGGTATGCACTTATTCAGAATGTTATTGTGAATGAAAAGTTTCGAGGCTTGGGCCTTGGAGAAAAACTGTGCAGGGCCTTGATTACAAAAGCGAAAGAGCATGGAGCAGAATATGCATACCTTCAGGTAGTTCAGACTAACGAAATTGCAGCCAGGCTTTATGAAAAACTTGGATTTAGGAAAGTTTACAGTTACTGGTATATGAAAAAATAATCTTCGTCATTGCGAGCAGAAGGCGAAGCAATCCATAAATACAGATAAGTGGATTGCCACGGGCTGCGCCCTCGCAATGACGGATGAGACAAGAAGAAGTTATGCTTAGCATAAAAAGACAATGGAGATAAAACTATGGAATTAAATAAAATATCTGATCATATCTGGATCATGCCTTATGAATCAGAAAGAGACCGCCCTAACCTTGGATATGTTAAGGGTGAAAACTGGAGCCTTGCGATTGATGCAGGACATTCTGATATTCATGTTAAGGAATTTTATGCCTTGCTGGAGGCTGAGGGACTGCCACTGCCTTCTCTCACTGTTCTTACTCACTGGCACTGGGATCACACTTTTGGAATGCATGCGGTGAATGGTTTGACTATTGCAAATGAAAAAACAAACGGACACCTGTTTGAATGGAAGTCGAAAATTGAAACCAACGGCCCGGCTGAGTTTCTTGCACTTCACGAAAGCATCAGAAAAGAATATGCGGGCGACAAGGAAGTGATTGTTGTTCCGGCTGATATTTTGTTCGCTGGAGAAATGATACTCGACCTTGGTGGCTGCAAGGTTCGTGTTGTGGAAAGTGAAGCACCACACACAGAGGATTCTACACTCGTTTATGTTGAAGAAGACAAGGTGCTTTTTCTTGGAGACTCAACCTACAGTGATTTCGTACATGATAAAAAAGATCCTGTTCTCTGTCAGAAGCTTGCAGATAAAATCAAAGCGCTTAATCCCGAAACCTGTGTGGAAGGTCACTGGGAGCCGGTTGAAACAAAAGACACATTAAACGATCTGATGAATTCGTAAACAGGAGGAGCAAATGAAAAATCAGATTATCGAACGATTTCCTGGAATTGGTTGTGCCTGGGTGAATGCTGCCGGCGAGTATGCAGAAGAGTATTTTGGATTTGCAGATATAGAAAACAAAGTCGTAGTAGATGAGAACACTATTTTTCCCGCGTGTTCTGTTTCAAAATTTATTACTGCGCTTTGCGTTATGAAGCTGCATGAACAGAAACTGATTGATATTGATAAACCTGCGAATCTGTATTTGAAGCAATGGAAGCTGCGAATGTCTGACGGCAACGAAAGCAGTGCCACTATCAGGGCAATTCTATTTCACACTGCAGGAATCCTTGATGGCGAAGATGCTTTTTATGGTCTTCGTCGCGGCGATCCGGAAATTACACTTATAGATATTCTTGATGGAAAAACCTCTTACAATAATCGTCCAGCCTGCTCTGAAAAAAATCCGGGAACTGCTTTTGAATATTCTGATGCCGGCTACTGCGTACTGCAGCTGCTTGTTCAGGAAATTAGTCAGAAACCTTTTGAAGATTTTGCAAAGGAAATGATTTTTGATTCGCTGCAACTTAAAAGCACATTCTTTGTTTCTTCAAAAAATGCAGAGCGCTTTGAAAACAAAATGGCAACCGGTTATGATGATGAAGGAAATCCAATCCAAGGAAGATTCCCTGTTATTCCAGACCTCGCTGCATCCGGACTGTGGACCACACCAAAAGAACTTCTTGCAATTGCAAAAGCCTTTGTTGCTTCGCTGAATGGACAAGGCAATTTCTTAGCCTCAAGTCTGGCAAAGGAAATGGCAACTCCTGTAAAAG
>JAGCUI010000042.1 GCA_017962965.1 Treponema sp.
AGAAGGAGTTCCTATTTCTGCTATCCTCTTTGGTGGACGCCGCCCTTCTACTGTACCTCTCGTACATCAGGCACGCAACTGGAACCACGGTGTATTCCTTGGATCTATCGTAGGTTCAGAAATCACTGCTGCTTCTACAATCAACGCTGCAGAAGTTGGTAAAATCCGCCGTGACCCATTTGCTATTCTCCCATTCTGTGGATATAACATGGGTGACTACTTCCAGCACTGGATTGATGTTGGTGCAAAAGCTGATCAGGACAAATTACCAAAGATCTTCTACGTTAACTGGTTCCGCAAGGACGAAAACAATGCAGATCTTCCTGGTGGATTCATGTGGCCTGGATACGGTGACAACAGCCGTGTACTCGCTTGGATCTTCGACCGCTGTGACGGAAAAGACAACTACGTTGATACACCAATCGGATTTATGCCAAAAGAAGGAGCCCTCAACACAGATGGTCTTGCAGACTACTACAAGAAGACTCTTCCAGAAATCCTCAAGGTTGATACAGAAGGATGGCTCAAAGAAGTTCAGGATGTTCGTGAAAACCACTATCCAAAATTCGGAAAGCACCTTCCTAAGGAATTATCTGCAACACTTGATGATCTTGAAAAGAGACTTAAGGCATAGTTTATACGCTTGTTTGAGTGTGAGCCCTGAGGTTTTCGAAGGGCTTATATAAAGCAACGTATACTGAATATAAAAAAGGATTTTACAGATGCTCTGTAAAATCCTTTTTTGTTTTAACGCTGGTGCCGATGTTTGCACCATTTGTATGAGTGCTTATCTTCCCTGTTCTTTGTAGTTTTTGTCGATCCAGTTTTTGTAGTCGCCGCTTAGGATGTGGTTTACCCAGTCAGGGTTTTCGAGGTACCAGTCTACGGTTTCCTGGAGGCCTTCTTCAAAGGTCATCTTTCTTTCCCAGTCGAGTTTTGTCTTAATTTTTGTGCAGTCGATTGCGTAGCGTTTGTCGTGGCCCGGGCGGTCTTTTACGTATGTAATTGTTTTTTCAATTTCTTCTACAGGTTTGTTCAGCGCTTTTCCTGTAAGTTCGATTACTTTGTGTAAAAGCTTGATGTTCTGCCATTCGTTTTCACCGCCGATGTTGTATTTTTCGCCTGTTACACCTTTGTTCACGATGAGCCATACAGCGCGGTTGTGGTCTTCTACATAAATCCAGTCGCGGATATTGTCGCCCTTACCGTATACAGGAAGGTTCTTTCCGTCGCGGATGTTTGCAATCATTAACGGAAGGAGCTTTTCCGGGAACTGGTACGGTCCGTAGTTATTTGTACAGTTACTCAATGTAATTGGAAGTCCGTATGTGTGATAATATGCCATTACAATGTGGTCGCTGCTTGCTTTGCTGCTCGAATAAGGGCTTCGTGGGTCGTATGGAGTGTCTTCGCGGAAGTAGCCTGTTTCTCCAAGTGAGCCGTAAACTTCGTCTGTAGAAATATGATGAAAAAGAACATCGTCTCTTATTGTGCCGTCTTCTTTTTTCCAGTAATTGCGTGCAACATCAAGAAGGGTAAAAGTTCCCATCACGTTTGTCTTGATGAATGCTTCCGGCCCTAAGATTGAGCGGTCTACGTGGCTTTCTGCCGCAAAATGAATTACAGTATCAATGTCGTACTGCTTGAATATGCGCTCAATCTGTTCTCTGTCGCAAATATCAACCTTTTCAAAAAAGTATCTGGCGGTTTTTTGGTTTCCTGAGGCACTCGAAGCACCATACTTTTCTTCTATATCTTTAAGACTTTCAAGGTTTCCTGCATAAGTGAGGCAGTCTACATTTACAACTGTTCCGATAAAACCAGAATCATTAAAAAGATTGTTCTTGGCAGTAGACTGTCCAAATAAATAGTGAATGAAATTTGAACCGATAAAGCCGGCTCCACCTGTAATCAAAATGTTTTGTAATTTACGCATAAAAACTCCAGATTTGATTATATCACATTTAGATGAGGATTTATATTATTTTCCAATCCATACGCCGTCTTTATCAAAATAAGAGCCGGATGGATCAAAGGCCGGATGAATTCTATCTTTTTCGCTTAAAACAGCTGCTTTTGTAATGCCTGGTAAAATTGAATCCCAGTCGATGTTGATTAAAGGATCGTTCCACATAAGGCCGCCTTCATCTTCCGGGTGATAAAAATCTGTGCATTTATAGGCAAAAACCGCAGAATTGGTTAGAACGCAAAAGCCGTGTGCAAATCCCTTTGGAACATAAAACATATTCTGCTTTTCTGCATCAAGGATTATGCCGTGGTACTTTCCAAAGGTAGGGCTGTCTTTTCTTAAATCAACGGCAACATCATAAACCTTGCCTTCGAGCGCACGAACAAGCTTTCCCTGTGGATGCTGCTTCTGAAAGTGGAGCCCGCGGAGTACGTTTTTGATTGATTTAGACTGATTATCCTGCACGAACTTCATTGTGAGCCCGGCCTGGAAAAAGTCTTTTTCGCTGTAGCTTTCCAGAAAATAGCCGCGGTTGTCCCCAAAGATTTTTGGTTGTATTTCGTAAAGTCCTTCGATTTCGCATGTGTTAAAAGTAAATGACATTTGTTCTTCTCCTGGAAGCAATCCATTAATTATCCGCAATAAATTCCAAGTACCTTCCGTAGTCGGTTTTGTAGCCTTTGGCAAGGTCTAAAATCTGGGCCTTTGTAATCCAGCCGTTTTTGTATGCAATTTCTTCTATACAGCTAACATAAAGACCCTGTCTTTTCTGGATGGTTGCAATAAAGTTACTTGCTTCCAAAAGGCCGTCGTAGGTTCCTGTATCAAGCCATGCCATGCCACGACCTAAAAGTTCAACCTTGAGCTGTTTTCGGGCAAGGTATTCGTTGTTTACGGCTGTAATTTCAATTTCTCCGCGTGCACTTGGTTTAATGTTTGCGGCAATATCTACAACGCTGTTATCGTAAAAATAAAGGCCTGGAACTGCATAATTTGATTTTGGATTTGCAGGCTTTTCTTCAATTCCAAGTGCATTTCCGTCCTTATCAAATTCAACTACACCGTAAGCAGTAGGGTCTTTTACATAGTAGCCAAAGATTACGGCTCCCTTTTCCCTGTTTACTTTTTCTGCGGCAGATTTGAGTGTTTTTGTAAAGCTCTGGCCGTAGAAGATGTTGTCTCCAAGAACAAGGGCTACATCATCGGTGCCGATAAAATCCTTACCAACGATAAATGCATCTGCAAGTCCGCGTGGCTTATCCTGAACAGCATACTGGAAGTCCATTCCAAGCCATTTTCCGTCTCCAAAGAGCTCTTTAAAGAAAACAATGTCTCTTGGAGTAGAAATAATTAAAACTTCACGAATACCGCTGAGCATTAAAACCGAAAGGGGGTAATAAACCATCGGCTTATCGTAAAGTGGTAAAATCTGTTTTGAAACCGGTTTTGTAATAGGATAAAGACGGGTTCCGGATCCTCCCGCTAAAATAATTCCTTTCATACAAGTCTCCTGTTCTTTTTAAGTGGTTTGATTAATCAAATACTTTTTTCTGCCATTCCTTTTCGTATTCAGAGAAATCCTGTTCCGGCTTTCCTGTTTCGCTTAAGAGGCTTTGTTTAATGAACGGCTGAATAACTTTTGTTTCATAACTTGCCCATCTTGCATTGTATCTTGAATCATAGCTGATGAGATTTGCAGGAGGGAGGTTAGACATTGTCTGTGTGTAGTAAGTTGGAAGAATTTTTTCGCTTACTTCTGGGATAGATGAATATCCGCCGGCAATTCCGAATGAATCTGTATCAAGACTCATAGTTGATTTTCTTTTTAATATGCTTTCCTGAGTTTCTGTGTGGAAGAACCAGGTAATAAATTCCGAAGCATTTGCAAGATTTTCTGTCTTTTTATAGATTCCCATCATTATCATGTCGTCTTCTACAGGGATTTTATTGTCCTGAGAAATCCAGCGGTAATCTATGTTCAAATCCTGTTCGCGTGAAATAATAAAAAGCTTACTGCTTGTTGTGTATGCAAAAAGTGTTTTTCCCGAAGTAATCTGGCGGTAAATCGGGCTTTGAAGATATTTAAAAGAAAAGTCTAATTCCGACTGAACCGATTTATTTACGGTTGTTGTCCAGTTCCTTATAAAGTCGATTGCCTGTCCGAGTCTTGCCTTGTTATAAACAATTTTTCCGTCTGTTACATTAAAGTTTGTCTGAAAGAGCTTTGCTACAAGGTAAAGAAAATCGTCGTTGCAGACAGGTGTAAAGCCCATCTTTGTAAATGCTCCGGACTGTTTTGTAGCATTAAAGCCCTGGGAAATTTCTTTGATTTGCGAAAGTGTTAGGGTGTAATCTTCGGAAATGAGGCCTCGGTTGTCTTCCGAGAATATGACGCATGGAAGGTTAAAGCTTACCGGAAGAAGGTACTGTGTGTTGCGTTTTTTTCCTGCGTTTAAAAGGCTTTTGTAGAAGCGAGCGGAAGAGATGTTTTTGCGGTCGAAGAGGTAGTCGAGCGAGCGGAAGTTTGAAATTGTATCTTCTGAGTTGAGCCAGCTTCCTATAATGATGTCCGGCGGTAATTCATCCTTTGCAGGAGGAAGGGAAAGAGCCGGGTTTTCCTTATAAACAAGGATTACCTTGCAGTCAACATGAGTATTATTGAATAATTCCTGATATTGAGCAAACTCACGGCAGCTTGTCCAGATTACAACTCTGTTTGAATTATTTTCTTCTTCGCATGAAGTAAGATTTAAACTGAGAAGAGCCAGAAGTATAAGAAATAATGATTTAATAAATGTCTTTTTGTTCACGAAATTACATAGCCTCTGCTATATTATAAATGCTTTCGTAAACTCCTTCAATCTTATCTTCATCAATACTTGAGAATGCAACGCGCAAAGTGTGTGCATCAATCTGAATAATACCAATTCCCTTTTCTTTAAGAAGCTTCTGACGGATTTCTTCTGCATTTCCGTTCTTTACATTAAAGCTCATAAAGTAACCTGAGTTGAATGGAAGTGGAGTTAAAACAGATGATTTATGTGTATTTACAAATTTTCTAACTGCATCGTAGCGGCGCTGGAGCATTGTTCTTAATTCTGCCTTCTGCTTGTCGTGGGCAGGATCTGATAAAGCATGCATTACAACGCTCTGAGAAGGAGTAGAAGCGCATGAAACAGAAGAACGGATTGCAGCCATAAACTTTGTTGTTAATGCGGCGTACTGTGCTTCTGTTAATCCCTTTGAAGCAAATGTGATAAAGCCTGTTCTGAATCCCCATGCAAAATCTTCTTTTGTAGGACCGTCTGCTTTAATTGCAAGAACATTTTCGTGTAAGTCTGCAAGGTATGCAAACAAAGACTGCTTTTCGATATTTGCTTCGTAATTTAATCCAAAATATGCGTCATCGCTTAAAACTAAAACTTTCTTTCCGCTTTCTGCAATGTCTTTTACGATTCTTACTATTTCCTTTGCTTCATCAACTGTTGGGCTGTAACCACTAGGATTCTGAGGGAAGTTTAAGATAACGCGTACAGAACCGTATTTTTTTGCATCAGCTTTCATGGCCTTTTCAAGACCTTCAAGATTAAATCCATTTTCTGTAAAGCATTTGAACTGATGGAATTCTCCACCGCAGCGTGCAGAAGCAATGAGCTCGTAGTTATCCCAGCAAGGATCTGCAGCTAAAAGAGGCTTTTTTGGTCCAACAAAAAGGTCGCACACATAAGAAAGAACGGCTGTAAGACCAGGTACAAGAATTGGAAGAGAGAATGTTTTATCCTTTAAGAGAGGATTTTTTTCGATAATCTTTTCTTTCCAGATTTTTCTGAAATCAGGATTTCCGGCAGTTTTTGCATAAGCAACGGTTTCTTTAGGATTGAGAGAAGGAAACTGCTTTTTATACGAATCAAGCTCGATTGGAGTTCCGTTTGAAACAGCCATACCGATTGTTCCGTTTGCTAAATGAGCGTCTTTAGCAGCTTCTCCACCCTGGAAAATAATTCCGTTTGGAAAATAAAGGCGTTTTCCCATATCAGAAAGGAGAGCGTCTACAATACTACCTTTTAATGTCTTATTTAATTCTTGTGCTAATGGATTAATCATAATGATTAATTATTGTAAATCTGCATATAAATGTCAAGTTTATGCAGAAAAATTGTATATTTATGCATTTTGTATGCATGACTATATTATAAGATTTGTAAATATGTTATACTTTCTTCTATGGAAAACGAAATTGAATATTGCAAAAAAATTGCAGAAGCCTGTAAAAAGGAAGCTGCAAAAAGACTTGTAGGTCAGGATCAGCTTGTTGAAGATATTTTAACAGCCGTTATTGCCGGTGGACATGTTCTGCTTGAAGGTGTTCCGGGGCTTGCAAAGACATTAACAATTAAAACTTTTTCAGAAATTCTGGGGCTTGATTTTAAGCGCATTCAGTTTACTCCGGATCTTCTTCCTGCCGATGTTACAGGAACTTTGATTTATGAACAGAACAAGGGAACTTTTTCTGTACGAAAGGGTCCGATTTTTGCCAACGTTATTCTTGCTGATGAAATTAACCGTGCCCCAGCTAAAGTTCAGTCTGCCATGCTCGAAGCAATGGAAGAACGTCAGATTACAATTGGTGAAACAACCTATAAGCTACCGGATCCATTCTTTGTTCTTGCAACACAAAACCCGATTGAACAGGAAGGAACATACAATCTTCCGGAAGCAGAATTAGACCGTTTCCTTATGAAGCTCATCGTTAATTATCCGGAACAGGAAGATGAAATCAATATTGTAAAAACCTGCGGAAAGGCACCAACTGTTCCTGTAAAAAAGATTATTACTCAGGACACATTAAAGGTTATGCGCGTGCTTGCAGATAAAATCACCTGCGACGACAAGCTTGTAGAATTTATTGTTTCAATCCTTAAGGTTACTCGCCCGGATCCACAGAAGGCTCAGAGCGGAAAACAGAGTTTGAACACAAGCGATATTACACACTACATTCACTTTGGAGCTTCTCCTCGTGCGGGAATTGCAATGCTTCAGTGTGCCAAGGTACATGCGCTTTTGGAAGGCCGTGCATTTGTTCTTCCGGAAGATATTAAATCCGTTGCGATGAATGTTTTGAGACACAGAATTGTTCTTTCTTACGAAGCAGCTGCAGACAATGTAACTGCCGACGAAATTATTTCTCGCATTCTTTCATTTATTCCGGTTCCATAATTGTAAATTGGTGGTTGAATAAACAGCTATGTACAGTGTTTTGTCCGATTCAGAGGATTCTCTTGTAAAAAAAGCAACCTATCTCAGAATTGTTGCCAGAGATCTGGCAGACGGTATGAAATCCGGTAACTTCCGGTCTTTATATCGCGGACAGGGCATTGAATTCAGCGGTGTACGTGACTACATTCGCGGCGACGATATCCGCTCAATTGACTGGAACGTTACTGCAAGAATGGGCCGCCCTTATGTAAAAATATTCGAAGAAGAAAGGGAGCTTCAGATTTTTCTTATTGTAGACCGCTCTCTTTCCATGCAGGTTGGAAGCTACGGAAAAACAAAATACGACATTACTGCAGAAACAGCAGCCCTTTTAACAATTGCGGCAGAAATGAATAACTGTCCTTTAGGTGCTGTTTTTTTTGACGGAGAAATACACTTTTCATGCACTCCTCAGCTTGGCCGCGAACGAACCATGCTTGTTTTAACTCATCTGGATAAGGTTCCGGAAAATAAGGTTGCAGGTTCTGTTTTGAGTAACGCAATCAAGGGTGCGGCAAAAATGCTTACAAAAAGGTCCATGGTTATAATTCTTTCGGACTTTCGCTCGGTAGACTGGCAAAAACCAATGGTTACCTTAGCTCACGAAAATGATGTTATTGCAATCCGTGTAAAGGATAAAATGGACGAAGAGCTTCCGCGTTTGGGCTCGGTACCTTTTACGGACTGCGAAACCGGTGAAACTATCATCCTTCCTTCAAGCTCGGAAACGTTCCAGAAGGAATGGAGAAAACAGAATGAAAAAAATGTAAAGGAATTTCAGGATTTCTGCATAAAACACGGGGTATATGCGGCAACTCTTGATACTACAAGTGAGCCTTTACAGTTATTGTGTTCAATTTTTAATTCGGCAAAGCAGGGGTAAAAATGGTTTACTTAAAGACAGAACAGGTTTTACTTCCCCGTCAGGTTTATATTGGAGACCGTGCCGAAATCCGCTGTACATTTGAAACTGATTCTCCAGGAATAAGAAACGAGATTGCACAAAAGGGTGTGATTGAGCTTTCTACAGAATGCTTTGCAGGCGAAAGGAATTTGTCGCTGTATGATATAAAGAAAGTTACGATAGAATCGGGCAGCTATAATAAATACACTTTGGTCGTAACTTTTAACGCATGGCATACGGGGAAAATCCAGCTTCCTGATTACGATATTGGGTATGCGATTAACGCGGATAGAGAGACTTATCTTGTTAAGTTTAATCCGGTGGAAATTGTTTCCATTACACAGGAAGAATCCATCTCTACTATACGCGACATGCATTCTCCGCTTTTGTTACCAGGAACTACCTATAAACTCTACGCAGCTGCCATCTCTTTGGTTTTGTTTATCATCCTTTTAATAAGAGTGATTGTGAAACGCCAGAAGGTTTCATTCTTTTTCAAAAACCGCATCCTTATGTGGCGCTACAACAAAAATAAAAAGCAGACAATCAGAGCCCTCACAAAGCTCAAACAGAATTCAAAGCTTTTGGACAGTGAGGTCTCTATGCGCATCCAGAATATACTCCGCGCATACCTTGAATTCCGTTTTGATTATCCTTTTACAAAAAAAGTTTCTTCGGAAATTTTAATGGGATTTTATGAAGCAACCAACAGCATGATTTCGGAAAAAAAGCTTCCGGCATGCGAATACATAACTCAGGTTTTTATAAGAACCGACTATATCCGTTACAGCAAGGATTCTTCTTTCGAAAGGGGAGAAAAGGACGATTTGATTACAAACCTTTTGCAGGCTATAGAAGTTCTCGAAACTGAGGAAGTAATAATTCCTGAAATGGAGGAAACCAATGCCTGATTTTCAGAATCCTATTACTTTTTTACTTTTATTGATTATTCCTCTTCTATATATATTGCGAAAGTTAAAGATTTTTTCACGCATTTCTTTCCCGGCTGTTTTGTCGGACTGGGGCGGAAAAACCTTTGAATGGAACGGAAAAGCCCAGCTCATTCTTTCGCGCATTTCCAAGGCCTGTGTAATTGCGGGATTTATTTTTGCAATCTTTGCTCTTTCAGACCCGGTTATTTCGCGCCAGGAAAAGGTTTATACATCGCTTGGTACAGACGTTGTATTCGTATTAGATTCGAGTCCTTCCATGTCTGCCAGCGACATAAACGGTTATACTCGAATCGACGCCGCCAAAAATACCATTACTAAAATCATCACACAGAACGACGGCGTACGGGTAGGTATAGTCGCTTTTGGTAGCGATGCTTCGGTATTCGTTCCTCCAACTACAGATCACCAGACTGTTATTAAAAGACTTTCAGAAATCAAAATCGGAATCCTTGGAGAAAATTCTTCTATTGGAGACGGACTTAGTACTGCAGTTTGTCATCTTTCAACTTCTTCGGCACCAAATAAGTGCATCATCCTTTTAACAGACGGAGAAAATAACGGCGGAACAATCCACCCGGAAACTGCGGCAAATCTTGCAAAATCAAAGGGTGTTACAATTTATGTTGTTGGAATCGGCTCTAAAGGAAACGTCCATTTTGAATACGAAGACCCTGTTGCCGGAACAATTAAATACGGAGACTACAATTCAAACTTTAATTCAGCTTCTTTAAGAAAAATTGCAAGCCTTGCAGACGGACGTTATTTTGAAGTAAAAACTTCTGATGAACTTATAAAAGTAATTGATAATGTAACAAAAAAGGAAAACGTTGTTCAGAATTTTACATACAGAATTGTAAAGGAACAGCTTTATGATAAATTTCTTTTCTGGGCCATCATGTTTATTTCTGCTGCCTGGATTATAAAACGACTTTTCTTAAATGAGATTGTATAGAGAGGATGAATAGATGAGCTGTGAAAGACCATATGTGCTGTTTGCACTTCTTTTAATTATTCCGATTATCCTCATTACCTTTATTAAAAACAGAAGAAACAGTGTTGCCGTAGAAAAAAACTTTTCCATTCAGGGTAAAAACACAAGAAAAAAAAGACTCTTTAAATACGGAAAAATGACACGTATTAAATCAGCGCTTTTTATTACTGCATGGGCCATGCTCATTCTTGCTTATTCAAAAATTTCGTGGGGTACAGACTTGGTTCCTGTTCAGAAAAACGGTTCTGCAGTGAGCTTTGTATTTGATATTTCAAACAGTATGCTTGCAACAGACGGACCAAGAGGAGTAACAAGATTAAGGGCTGCTTCTATTTATGCCAAAAAGATGATTGGAAAGATGAAGGGTATTCCTGTTTCTGTTGTTCTTGCAAAGGGAGACGGAGTTACAGCCATTCCGATTACAGAAGATTACCCGATGATTGAATCCCTTTTAGACGTTATGTCGCCTTCTTTAATGACTTCCCCTGGTTCAAGTCTTGGAAAGGGTGTTTTAAAAGCAAAGGAATCTTTCCCGGCAAATTATGCAAATGCAGGTCATATCTGGGTATTTACAGACGGAGAAGAAACAGACAATCATCTTAAAAATGCTTTAATTGAATGCCTTAAATCTGGTATTCCTGTTACAATCATTGGTTTTGGAAGCGAAACAGAAACAGACATTCTTGCCGGGGACGGTGTTACTCATGTAAAATCTGCCCTGCGTGCACAGAAAATCCGCGACACAATCGAAGGGGCTGTAAAAAATTTAAGCTTCTTTAAAAATCAGACTCAGGTAAATTATATTGATTCTCTGGAAAAGGGTTCTGCAGTTACACTTCTTTCTCAGATTTCCAAGAACGATGTTCAGACAATTTCGTATGAAGAAAAACCTGTTCCACGCTATAAGTTCTTTTTGATTTTAGCAGTAATTCTTTTTGCGGCGGGCTTTGTGATTACAGAGTTTGACCTTTCAAGATTCCTTCCCGAAGTTCAGCACGTTACTTCCATTGTCCTTGTGCTCGCCGGTCTTTCACTTTTTACAGGCTGTTCTTCTAATACTACTAAAATGCTCAAAGGGGCCTATGCTTTTAATCAGAAACAGTACAGCCATGCGGTTTCCTGCTACCTTGATGTTGCAGCGGATGCACGCAAGAATGACGACTGGACTGTATATAATTATTCCTTGTTTGATCTTGGCACCGCATATTCTAAACTCGAGGAAAATGAAGCTGCGATGGAAAAATATGCGCAGATTGGAGACAACGCACCCGACGCGGTTCGGTATGCAGCTTATTATAATGCGGGAATTATTGCACATAAAAACGGCCGTTTTGAAGAAGCCACTGGATTTTTCCGTAAGGCACTTGAGATAGACAGTTCAAGCATAGAAGCAAAAATAAATATGGAGCTTTCAATCCAGCAGACCGAGGTTGAAGTTCAGGAAAGTAAAGCGCAGGCTATTCCTGCCACAGACGAAAAACCAGATAATCCAGAGCTTGAGAATGCGGTTTTTGAAACTATAAAGGAGAACGATAAGAAGAAATGGAAGAGCAACGATTCAACTCCAGAGCAAAGTCTTGCAGGCGACTATTAAGTTTTATTGCAGTTCTGTTAATTTGTAATTTCTCTTTATTTGCCAAATTCATCACCTACCAGGATATAAGGGATTTGTCTTTTTCTCCGGCCGCGGGGCAGGACCTTGTTACAAATACAGAGATTAAATTTTTTGTAGAAATTCCTTATGTTTCTCCTTCCGAAGTAGAAATCCAGATTCCGGACTATTCTGAAAACGTGACATTTTCTTCTTCAAGAAGAATCCAGAGTGATTTGAGTAACGAGGGAACTGTTGTTGAACTCTGGTTTTCTTTTGCAAAAAAAGGTACATATCAGCTTCCGTCTCTGCTTTTAAAAATACAAGGGTTTACAAGACAGATTCCGTTTAAGCCCGTAAATATTAAATTTAATCCAAAGGAACAGGCTCCTGTAATCATCGTAAAATTTGATAATGGAGTTGTTCTTTCTTCGGATGCAGAATCTTATTCAGAGTTTAAAACAAAGGTAGAAGACTTTAGCATAACAGCGGGTAAAAAGCTTGGGTTTACGGTTTTCCTTCAGTTTGGAGTTCAGCTTGTTTCTTTTAACTGGGACATTCCACGCGATTCAATCTTTACTCAGACAAAGACCTATGCAATTTTAGAAAGCCAGTATTCTTCTTCTGGTACAAACGGAACCGATGATTTAATTCCTGTGTGCGATTTTGAATGGATGCCTTTAGTTGCGGGAAAGATGAAATTTCCTTTGATAAAGATGTCTGTTACGGCTTTTAATGGCTTTAGAAGCGAGGTTTATTTACCTGATTTTACTGTGAACATTCTTGAAAATTCAGATGAAGTGATTGCTACAGACGACGGCTTTTTCCAGGATGCTTTTACGGAAGTAAAAAAGGTTGTGCCTCCTGTGGAAATTACTCCAATTACAAAAGAGATTTGCCAGCAGATTGCAGAATTAAGGATTAAGGAACGCCATTCGGTTTTTGGAAAGACACGTGCACAAAGAGTTAAGCTTGAACAGACTTATGATTTACCTTCTACAAAGGATGAATTTAAATTCTTTTATGTTTACGTTGCACTCTTTTTTGTGATTGTGAGTGTTATACTTTTCATCTTATTCTTGAAAAAGAAAAAGGTATTTTTGAACATCATAACTTCAACTCTTTTAATTCTTGCTCTTTCGGACTTTATCGGTACCATTATGAACGTAAACCGTGAGCATGCCGTTAGTATGGGATGTACACTTTATTCCATTCCGGAAATCAATGCTGAATCAAAGAGTGAGCTTTTACCTGGAAGCTATGTTCAGATTAAGGAAAAAAACGGCGACTGGCTTTATGTAAACCTTGGTGAAACAGGCGGCTGGTGTAAAAAAGATAATTTTATAATCATTAAATAGGGGCGGGGTGGCTTTATGGACATGAATGATATTCTGGAACAGTGGCTTCGACGTTATGGCGTTGTAGATAAGGATAAAATTAACCAGGAAAACGTTGCAACCAAAAATTATACGGACAAAAGTTTTTTAATGAATATGAAGCCGGATGCAACCCTTGATTTACACGGACTTCATCAGGATGAAGCATACCAGAAGCTTGAGCATTTTATTGGAGATTGTGTAAGACGCGGCTTTAAAAAAGTGATGATTATTCATGGAAAAGGCATTCATACTACAGGAGCAGATCCTGTTTTGGGCGAGCTTGTTAGAAAGTTTATAGAAAACGACAAACGCTGCGGCATGTCCGGACACCCTAAGGCAAACAGGGACGGTGGAAGCGGCTCCACATGGATTATCTTAAAAAATAACTGAATTTTATGCTCTTTTAACTTGTAACTCGTTCAAAATATTATTATTTTATAAATATGAGTAATTACTACGATGTACTGGGCGTTCAAAAAACAGCCACCGCAGATGAAATAAAAAAAGCATACAGAACCCTCGCATTCAAATATCATCCGGATAGAAATCCCGGAGACAAGGCTGCAGAAGAAAAATTCAAGGAAATCAGTACCGCCTATGATGTTTTGGGAGACGAAACAAAACGCCGTAATTACGATTTAACCGGAAGTGCAGATACTTCTTCTCAGTATTCATATAACACATACCGCTCAAGCTCAACAGCCTACGGATATTCAAATCCATTCAGCGACGAAGATACCTTCTGGAGCTGGTTTGCGGGTGCACAGCAGGAAGCTCAGAAAAGACAGCAGGAACAGAATTACAATCATAACCAGCATTCGTACCAGTTCCACTATCAAAGAAGAAATTTCACACGTTCAGAATATTTTACAATGGCTATTATGGGTGCTTTACAGACCGTTGTTGTAGTCTTCTTCTTTAGGCTTTCATTCATCATTTTCCCGATTGGTCCTATTATCGCTTTCTTTATCGGCTTGGACGGCATTAAGAGAGTTATAAAGGGAATTAAAGGACTCTTTGCTCCAAAGAAAAACTAAAAAATAAAAACCAAAAATAAGCAAAAAAAATCCCTGCCGTTACACCTTTTTAACAAGGATGGCAGGGATATTTATTTATAAAGCCTTATTATAATTCTGCAAGGAAGTACTTTTTCTTACCGCGGCGGAAAATAATAACTTTACCTTCCAAGGCAAGATCCTTTGTAATTACCTTTGTTTCATCATTAAAGATTTCACCGTTTACAGAAACTGCATTGTTCTTAATAAACTCACGTGCTTCGCGTTTTGAAGAAGCCATGCCGTTATTTACAAGAACATCTACCAAAGGAAGCTCTTCTGTATATTTGAATGTTGGAACTCCCTTCATCCCTGTAAGAATGTCTTTTACTGCAAGACCTTTAAAATCTCCTGCAAAAAGCTTTTCACTTACCTGTACTGCATTGTCTGCTTCGTCCTTTCCGTGAATGTCTTTTACAATTTCGTAAGCAAGTGTTTTCTGTGCAATACGTTTTTCAGGAGCGGCCTGGTGCTGTGCGTAAACGTCTTCAATCTGTTCTTTTGTAAGGAATGTAAATACCTTAAGATATTCCAAAACCTTTGAATCGTCTGAGTTGATAAGGTACTGGTAGATTGCATATGGAGCTGTTTTTTCCTTGTCAATCCAAAGTGCATTACCTTCTGATTTTCCAAACTTTTTGCCTGTTGCATCAAGGATAAGAGGCATTGTAAATGCATAAGCCGGTTTATCGAGCATCTTACGGATTAAGTCTACACCGGTTGTAATGTTACCCCACTGGTCTGAACCTGCAACCTGCATAATACAGTTTTTCTCTTTGAAAAGATTTACAAAGTCGTAACCCTGCAAAAGCATGTAAGAGAATTCTGCAAATGTAATACCTGTTTCAAGACGGCGGCGGATAATATCCTTATCGAGCATGTAGTTCAAGCTGATGTATTTACCAATGTCGCGCAAAGTATTTAAGAAGGTTTTATCATGCCACCAGTCGTAGTTATCTACGAGTTCTGCTGTTGGAACAAGGCGTTTAATCTGTGCTCTTATTCCTTCAATATTTTTCTGTACGGCTTCTTCCGAAATAATTTCGCGTTCTGCAGTAGGACGTGGATCACCAATGCGGCCAGTAGCTCCACCACACAAAAGAATAGGATGATGTCCTGCGTTTGCAAGGCGCTTTGCCATACAAAGAGAAGAATAGTGTCCGATGTGGAGTGAGTCTGCTGTTGGGTCTGTTCCCCAGTAAAAAGCAAATGGCTTTCCGTCCAAAACTTTCTGCAAGTCTGATTCTTCGCCGGCAATGTCCTTAATAAGACCGCGCCATTTTAAATCTTCGAATAAAGTCATAATATGTCCTGCTATTTCTGTCTGAAAATAATTCTACCCTTGTTCAAATCATACGGAGAAAGAGCAACCTTTACACTGTCGCCCGGTACGATTCTGATGTAGTGTTTGCGCATCTTTCCAGAAAGGTGTGCAAGAATAATGTGTCCGTTCTGTAATTCTACACGGAATGTTGTGTTAGGGAGTGCTTCTTTTACAACTCCTTCAACTTCAATAGCTTCTTCTTTTGCCATACGGTCCCTTTAAAAAATAATAAAAAATTATCATAAAAAAGCGAAAAAAAGTTTGTCTTTTTGGCTTTTTACATTTATATTAGTATATACAAAACATTTGAACTTGACAACACGGACAAAGATACATTATTTTTTTGGGTGTTTAATTCAGGGGGAATTTTTATGAATCAGAAGTTTATTGAAAAAATGAAGAATGAGCTGATTAACCAGCGTAATACAATCCTTGAATCACTTTCTGGTCAGAGTGATGACATGCGTGAATTAGTAAAAACAGTAGAATCTGGAGATGAAGCAGATGTAGCTTCGGATGCAATCGACAGAACTTTACTTACTGCTCTTGGTGCTCAGGATGCAAAACGCCTTCAGCAGATAGACAGCGCTTTGGATAGAATCAGACAGAATAAATACGGACACTGTGTAGTTTGTGGAAAAGATATTCCGGAAGAAAGACTCCAGGCTCTTCCATGGACTCTTATGTGTATTAACTGCGCAAGTGCTCAGGAACGCAAGAACAGATAATTTATTCTAAATCTTTATAATTTGATTATGTTATTATCCGGGTATACAAGCTCTGTATATCCGGTTTTTTTTGCCAGTTCATATGCACGCTCATAAGCACAGTCTAAATTATTTGTATCGTGTGCATCAGAGTTTACGCAAACCGGAACCTTGTACGAATAAAGAATATCAAGAAAAACCTTTGAAGGATAAAAATCATCCATGGCGCCGCGTGCAATTGCTCCGGAATTAATTTCTGCAATGCAGCCA
The DNA here is from genome assembly GCA_017962965.1 of Treponema sp. Taxonomy (GTDB): domain Bacteria; phylum Spirochaetota; class Spirochaetia; order Treponematales; family Treponemataceae; genus Treponema_D. The sequence continues at coordinate 16,400 of JAGCUI010000042.1, forward strand.
GTTCTTGAAATAAGCTTTGCAGTATCCTTTAATTCCTGAATGTACCAGTCTTCATTTTCCTTAAAGAAATTAAGAACACCGTTTCTTTTACGAATCAAATCAGGATGGCCAAGAATTTCAAAATCACCTTTTTTAAGCATCTGACGTTCGGCTTCAAAATAATCCTGTACTGCTTTTTTTCCGTCTATAACACCGTTAGTTTGGTAAAGTCGAATAAGATTTTTCTGAACATTTTCTGTAAAAGAATCTACAGAATAAAAGCCCTTTGGAGTATTTACATAGTGAACCGAACCGATTAAAAAATCCGGCTTGAATTTTTTGTATATCTTTTTAGAAGGATTTGTTGGAAGCGGAGTATCTACACTTTTAGGATCCAAGAATAAATCCTTGTCTTTTGAATCAGGAAAATAGTCTGCCTCAAAGCCGCAGTAAATTTTAATCTGGCCAGAATATTTTTCTTTAAGTGCATTTATTGTGCTCACGTATTCATCTAATTTTGAAACAGGGATGTGCCAGCTTCTTGCCGAAGGATAAATGCTGTGTCCCGAAAACCCCAGCACTGTAAAACCCTTCTGGATTGCAGCTAAAACCATTTCTTCTGCAGAATTGTTTCCGTCGCAGAAGGTTGTGTGAGTATGAAAATTCATTTTTTGAGTGGTCATTTTGTTTCCTTTTTAGAAAGAGCCCGAGATGTAAGAAAGGCACTTGTGAAGAAGAAGGTTCGGCTTTTGCGGCTTTACAAGATAACTCTTTGCACCAAGGCTCAAAACCTTTACAACTATATCCTTCTGGAGTGTCTGAGAATAAACAATAACAGGTGGAGCATCCTCTTCAAGATGAAGTCTTTCCAGAATTGCAAAACCCTTCTGGTCCGAAAGAAGAACATCAAGAATAATCAAGTTGAACATTCCAGGAACGTATGTATTTAGAAAATCCTCTCCTGTTGTAAACTGAGTACAGTTTGCGCCGATTGTTTCGAATACAGTTCTTGTGAGCATGAGGTTCTGAGTGTCGCTGTCTATGATTGCAACGTTCAAAACAGTGCCGTCTTTGTCTGTTCCAAGAGGAATTGTTTCTCCTGTGTCGGCATGGAATCTTGTTTCAATTGAACTTGTTTCCGCATCAGACACGGCAGAAGAAGTAATAATTCTGTCTGTAATAACTTCCGAAACGCTCGAAGCATAAGATGTATCTATAAGTGCATTTGTAATTTTTGCAAGGTTATCAGAAACTTCAATTCCCGAATAATTTGGATGGCCTTCTATGAGCTCAGCAATAAAATCATTGTTGGAAAGAATCTTTACGTTCTTTGTGTGAACCTTAGGGCAGGCTAAAACATTGTCCAATAAGAATTCAAGATTGTAGCCGTCTACAAAGGTGAGCTTTAAGCCTGTGAACATGATGATAATCTTTGGCGATTCAATGTGTTCATGTTCAATCATGTTTGTAAGCTTATATTGAAGCAGCGCAAGCTTTTCTCGGTTCAAGCCGTATGCAAACTCAACAAAGATGATGTTTCCGTTATGATGAACGTCGAGCACGCTTGGAGTAGTATCAAGAGTTAAAGGTATTTTTAAAACATTACTTACTGCTTCAAAGAAAATATCAAACTGAATTGGCTTTGTAAAATATTTAATTACCCCGTATTTTGCCAGGGATGCGATGTTTTTTTTGTCTGTGGCAGGTCCTGTAATAATGACAGGTATATTTAAAGTATTGATGTCTCCAGCCTTTTTCTCAAGAAAATCCATTTCAATTTCCTTGTCTTCGTTCATATCAAGGATTACGAGATTTGGAAGTGTAGAAATGAGTTTTGTATAGCCGTCTCTCTTCTGCTGCGAAACAGTTACTTCAATCTGATCCAGAGAGAGCTTTTGCTTTAGAAAATCTTTAAATAATGTGTGTGTGTCAATTATTAAAACCTTTTTCATTCCATCTAAAATTATACAACGTAAGAAAAAAAATAGGAAGTAGTGAACATCCATTATGAAAAAACTCTTATTCAGCTAAAAATACAGGCTATTTTGAATCCGTGTGGTAATTATTTTAAAATTTTGGTATGATTATAAAATTAAAGAGGTATTATCCATGAAAAAGAATACAGGAAAAATTTTATTTATTTTATTCACAGTTTTTATGTCTTTAACTGTTTTTTCATGCAATAGAAAAGAAGGATACGCTGCAATGCTCTGGGGAATTCCTGAACATCATTTGCAGGACGGTGATATTGTAACTGTATATTCAAAATCAAACATCATTCATAAATATATTATTGGAACTCCTGATGGAGAAAAAATTGAAATTCCTTTGTGGCAGATTACAGATCCTGGTTCAAAGCACAAGGCAAGAAAGCAGTATAAAAAAATCAGCGAATACAACCACAAATATGCTTCAGTAAAATTAGACGGACTTCCATGCCGTAACGGACCACAGAACCTTGCAAAACAGGTTTATCGTCTTAGAAAGGGTGAAGTAATTAAAGTTCTTTCTACAGGTCAGGGTGATCCTGTTATGAAGGGTAAGGAAGAACTTCCTGGAGAATGGCTCCGTATTCTTACAAAGGACGGAACTCAGGGCTGGTGTTATTCTTACAACCTCAACGTTTACGATTTGGACGAACAGGGAAATCAGATTGGCGGCGAAGTATTAACAACAGAGGATTTGGGAGACGAAACCTTTGAAGGAATTTACGACAAAGCCTGGTATCCTGAAAAATACGCTTCTGTAATCGGAAGTGATGTAATCGATACAACAATCGTAAAACTCGACTACGGTTTCTCAATCGACACAGAAAAGGAAAAGGTTTCTATCAACGTTCCGGAAAATAAAGAATTGAATCTCAAGGGCTTTAAAAACTCATGGGATTACAAGGGCTACGAAAAGAACGGACGCAATCAGTATGTACTCACAAACGTTCCTCTTACAATCACAGTTCGTAAGGAAAACTTAATCACAGTAAGATACAATGCTCCTTCGGGCAAGCCTCGCGACTACGTATTTGTAACATTCTCAGAAAAACTCGAAGACCTTCTTAAAGCCGAAAGAGAAAGAAGATCTTCTGCATACTTAAAGATTGTTTCCCTCGGGCCAAACTATGCAAGCTCAAGCTACGGAAACTTAAACTTTACTTCACAGTACACATTCACATGGATTGGTTATGAATCATTAAAACCAGTAATCATTCCGGACGGTGCAAACGAAGGCGGTTCAGTTTCTTATAAATATGTTGTAGACAAAAATCTCCGTGAACAGTATGACGGTGTTCTTACATTCAAGTTCGACGGCGTTTCTGGCAAAGAAGTAAACTTCCTCTTCAAGCTCGAAAGCGACGGTTTAAGACTTGAAGATGCAAGCAACGCAACTTATGTAGACGGAAAAATCACAAGGAGAAGTCCTGCATCTGTAATCATGTACTTTAAGGCAAACTAGCAGATGGCTTTCATACAGTTTTCTCAGGTGTCCCTTGCTTTTGGAGACAGGGACATCTTAAAAAATGTTTCAATCAATTTACAAAAAGGTTCCAAGGTTGCATTAACCGGTGCAAACGGAGCCGGAAAATCAACTCTCATAAAAATCCTTGCGGGGCTCATAAAACCCGATTCGGGAAACAGGGCCGTTCAAAAGGATACTCGAATTGCATATCTTCCTCAGAGCGGACTCACACACAAGGGCTGCACATTAATTCAGGAAGCAGACAAGGCTTTTGAATTCGGCTACGAGCTTGAACGCCAGATAGACGAAATAGGCACTCAGCTGCAGAACAATCCTAAAAATACAGACTACCTTGTTACAAAACAGTCGGAGCTCATAACTGCACTCGAAGAAAGCGGATGGCATAGAAGAAGAGCCGTTGCAGAATCAGTTTTAATAGGACTTGGTTTTACAAGAAGCGACTTTGACCGCGACACCCAGGAATTTTCAGGCGGATGGCAGATGAGAATTGCTCTTGCAAAAGCACTCATGCAGCACCCGGATATCCTTCTTCTGGATGAACCAACAAACTACCTGGACATCGAAGCACGCAACTGGCTCGAACAGTTTTTAAAAGATTTCGAAGGCGGCTTTTTACTCGTAAGTCACGACCGCTATTTTCTGGATGTAACAATAAACGAAGTATACGAGCTCTTTAACGGAGACTTAAAAAAATATCCGGGCAACTTCAGCCACTACGAAAAGGTGCGCGAGGTTGAATTACAGACATTAATCAGCGCTTACGAACAGCAGCAGGAAGAGATAAATAAGCTCGAAGATTTTATAAACCGCTTTGGCTACAAGGCAACAAAGGCAGCACAGGCACAGGAATATCAGAAAAAGCTTGATAAAATGGTGCGCATCGAAATCCCCGAAAGCCTTAAAAAAATCCATTTTAAATTCCCGAGCGCTCCACATGCAGGCCGCCTTGTTTTAAGAATGAACGGAATCTGTAAATCATATACACCTGAAAAAAAGGTTTTAAATAATCTTGAACTCGTTCTGGAAAACGGCCAGCGTCTTGTTGTAGCCGGAAGAAACGGGGCAGGTAAGACAACGCTTTTAAGAATAATTGCAGAGCAGGATAAAGATTTTAGCGGAGAAGTGATTCCTGGAGCCGGTGTAAAAATCGGATACTTCAGCCAGGATAATGCAGAAAAAATTAAGGGCAGCCAGACAATTTTAGAGTACCTCGAAGGCATTGCACCTTTAGAACTCATTCCAAAACTTCGCGACATGCTCGGCTCTTTTTTGTTCCGCGGCGACGATGTTTATAAATCGCTTGATGTTCTTTCCGGCGGAGAAAAAAGTCGTATTGCACTTTTGCAGCTTTTGTTGAGCCCTGTAAATCTTTTGGTCCTCGATGAACCTACAAACCATCTGGACATCCATTCCAAAGACGTTCTTTTAGAGGCTTTAAAAAGCTTTGGCGGCACCGTTGTTTTTGTAAGTCACGACCGCGGTTTTATCGAGCAGCTTGCAACAAATGTCCTTCACCTCGAAAACGGCACCTATAAATATTTCCCCGGAAATTATGAATATTACATGGAGCAGATGGAAAAGCAGGAAAGTCAAAAAGGGGAAAGTATTCCCCTCGCTTCAACCGCGTCAGTTACACAAGGTGCAACCGCCGCGTTTTCCGCTACCCCTTCCAGCGGGGCACATCCCCTGCGATGTTTACAAAGTAAACTCGAGAGTGAGTGCCAACGAACGCACAGCGCCCCTGAGGAAAGTGGTCAAAACAAAAATCTTTCCTGGGAAGAACAGAAAAAGCTTGATGCAGAAAAACGCAAAAAAGAAAAAGAACTTTTAAGGCTCGAGCAGAAAATTGCCGAACTTGAAGAAAAGAAAAAAGAACTTGAAAATAAAATGGCAGATCCGCAGGTTTATTCAAACGGAGAAAAGGCAAAGGCCGTTCAGCGCGAAATAGACCAGATTGTTCAAGAGATAGAAGAAACAACCGAACAGTGGATGCTCGCCAGCGAATAAAAATTTATAAAAGTCTTATCAAAAATAAAGTATAACTTTAATTGCATATCCTTTGTAAAAGTGCCATACTGTGGCTTAAGAGGTAGAACTATGGAAAAGAAAATTGTAAACAACTACGGGTCTTTTGATATCACTTTTGTAAAAAGCTCAGGCTCAACAATGTGGGCTGCAGACGGTAAAAAGTATATCGATTTTATTTCTGGTATAGGCGTTAACTGTTTAGGACACAACTATAAACCTCTTGTAAAAGCAATTTCAAAACAGGCTCGGAAGCAGATTCATATTTCCAATTACTACTTTAGCGATGTAGGTTTAAAATTTGCAGACGAACTTCTTGCAGTAACCGGCTTTGAAAAAGGCTACTTTGGAAATTCCGGGGCAGAAGCAAACGAAGCAGCAATCAAACTCGCAAGAAAATACGGACAGCTCAACGGCGGAGCAAAAAGAAAAACAATCGTAACTTTAGACTGGTCTTTCCACGGAAGAACACTTGCAACATTAACAGCAACAGGTCAGGACAGGTTCCATCCTGAATGCTTTGCTCCATATCCGGAAGGCTTTAAAAAGATTATCCCGAATGATTTTGACGCACTTAAAAATGCTTTTGATAATACAACAGCAGCCCTCTTTATTGAATGTATTCAGGGAGAAGGCGGCGTAAACTTAATCAATCCTGAATGGGCACAGGCTGCCGCAAAAGCCGCAAGAGATGCAGGCGCAATCGTAATGGCAGACGAAGTTCAGACAGGTATTGGAAGAACAGGTACCTTCCTTGCAAGCGACGCTTTAGGCTTTAAACCAGAGGTTGTAACTTTGGCAAAAGGAATTGCAGGTGGTGTGCCAATGGGAGCATGTCTCTTCAGGGGTAAAGCCGCAGATGTATTTGTAGCAGGAGATCATCAGTCAACATTTGCAGGAAATCCACTGGCATGTGCCGCAGGTCTTGTTGTTGTAGAAACAGTAAGCCAGCCGGAATTCTTAGACAGGGTAAATCACGCAGGCGACTACATCAGGGGTGCCATTTCAAGCTGGAACCTCCCGATTGTAAAGGATGTAAGGGGTAAAGGTCTCATGATTGGAACTCAAATCGATTCCAAAATCAAACCTTTCGACATCGAAGTAAAATGCCTCGAAAAAGGCCTCTGCACCACAACCGCCGGCACCGACGTAGTAAGGTTCCTTCCTCCATTAACAATTTCCGACAAAGAAATCGAAGAAGGTCTTAAAATCTACAAGTCAGTCTTGGAAGAGTTCTGCAAGTAGGGGTTATTCCTATAGTAAATCATCCAGAGTCTCAAAATAAAATATCTTGCATTAATTCATTTTGTTTTTATAATTAAACGTATACAATTATTTTTGAGGAGTATTTATTATGAAAAAACTTTTTGCTGGAATCGCTCTTTTATTTACCGTTTTTATGTTTAGCGGTTGTATTTTAAACTATCAAGATTATAACAATCCGAATGCAACTTATATTTCGGAAGTATTCTATACTAAAAACAACCCTGAGTATGGACTTGCCTCTTGTGAACGTCTTAATACTTTAATAATTAATCAGAATTATTATCTTGTTGTACGTATTAAACAGCCTGTTCATAAAGCAGAATGGTTGCACTTGTATATGAATGGTGTAGAAGATGTAGATGCTTATCCAATCGAATATGAGCCAGGTTCTGAATGTATAGTTGTATATCCGAGTCAAACATTTACTGGAGCTTCAGAAAGAATAGATCTTGGTTTTGTAGTTGAATGTGATGATGATTATGAAAGTCGAATGAAAACTATTCGTGTAACAGTAAGATCGCATTAATTCATTTTAAGAAGAGTTCTGCAAGTAGGGGTTATTCCCACAAAAGCTGAAGCCCGTTTTCTTCGTATTGCTTAAATTTTTCATCTTTGCTGATAAGCATAAGATTATTTCTTATAGCCTGTTGAATGAGCATACGATCAAACGGGTCATGATGATTTTCTTTCTGCGGAATCTGGCTTATGCTTATATAGTCATATGGCTCTGGATTAAGAATTGTAAAATCAAGTTGCTCTGTAATATGTGGGATATGAAGGATATTGAGGGCTCTAAGATTTAATTTTTTGAGCTGATGTTTTATTGCAATTTCCCAAAAACTTATAGGACTTACAAAAATACAGTTTTCTGAATCTTCAAGTAAGTGAAGTGTTTTTTTGGGAATTTTTTCAGAATCCATAATAGCCCACAAAAGAACATGTGTGTCTAAAAGATATTTCATAAGCACTTCCTATAATAAGTCATCCATATCGTCAAAAAGATTCTGAGGTTCAAATTCAAAATTCTCATCTTCCCATACAGGACCAAGATTATTATATAAACCAATGGGACGCTTTTTTTTCGGTTTTTCAACTATTTGTGATAATTGAGCCACAGGAGTTTTTGCACGTCCATATAAAATCTGTACTTCTTCGCCTCTAATCACCTGGTCTAAAAGTGAGGAAAATTGAGCTTTAAAATCACCAACAGTCATCTGAATCATAATTCAAATATATGATTAACTTGTCAAGTTGTCAAGTTAAAATATGTTTGACAAAAGCCTTGTGAGCAGAAGATAATAAGATTAATAGTCCTATACTTGGACATTAAAAGTATTTATAAAAAAGGAGAAAGCTATGAAAAAATTGTTTATTGGTTTAGCAGCATTATTCGTGTTGCTGTCGTTTAGTGGATGTACAAAGGATCTGCCTCCTTCTACCAGTGAATTGGCTGTTGTGTTTTATACAGACACAAATCCAAATGGAGGAACTCCTCTTGAATCTTTACCTCAGTATACGACTCTTCAAGCAGGTCAGTTTTATTATTTAATGTGTGTATATCATCAGCCTGATCTTAATATTGCAAAGATGCGACTGGAGTATAATGGAAAGTACAAAGATTACATTATTAATGATGATGAAGAATGGGGTGGAATGTTTTGGGAGAATGAATATTGGACACTACCATCTGGTACAGAAGATGTAGCTTGCAAGTTTTATCTTATTGATAATGAAGGAAGAAGGAGTAATTCGGTATTATTAAACCTCACCATCGTTGCTAATTAATCCTGGTAATAAAAAAACAGGGCTATCCGTTTTGAATGAATAGCCCTGTTTTCATTTTAAAGAGTATAAATTATTTTGCAAAAATCTTTTCGAATTCGCCAAGGAGAATTGGGGTTTCGATTGATGCATCGAGATTTGTCATGTTGCCTTTTTTGCTGTAGAAGTCGATTAAAGGAGCTGTCTGTTCCTTGTATACTTCCATTCTGTGTTTGATTGATTCTGGCTTGTCATCATCTCTCTGGTAGATTTCGCCGCCGCACTTGTCGCAAACGCCTTCTACTTTTGGTGGAAGAGACAATGTGTTGTAGTTTGCTCCACATGCCTTACATACACGACGTGTGCTCAAACGTTTAATAACAATGTCTTCCGAAATTTCAAAGTTTACGCATTTGAGTTCAATTCCAAGACCTTCGAGCATTTCTGCCTGTGGGATTGTGCGTGGGAATCCGTCAAGAATAAAACCGTTTTTACAGTCATCCTGAGAGAGTCTGTCTTTTACAAGTTCAAATGTTAAATCATCACTTACAAGTGAACCTGAATCTATAATGGCCTTTACCTTTACTCCAAGCGGAGTCTGAGCCTTAATGTTTGCACGGAAAATATCTCCAGTAGAGATGTGTGGAATTTTGTACTCTTCTGCAACTTTTACTGCAAGGGAACCTTTACCAGCGCCTGGTGCTCCCAAAAAAATAAAATTGTTCATTTAAAACCTCATTAAATAAATTTTAAATAATTTTAATATGATTTTTAATCTATCGCAAGGTTAATTCACTCAAGTTTAAAGCTCAAGTAAATCTCCCTGCAAAAGTTTTATTTGTTTATCTGCCAGCAACTGAGCTTTACAGAGCCCTGGAACACGATGTAAAGATTTTTGTTTTTATAATCCGAGCCGCTCAAAGTTACAGGAGCTTTTGTCTTTTTACCCTTAATCTGAGCTGTACAGATAACTTCACCATTTTCTGGATTATCAAGAACAAGCTTTACAGTTCCGTCTGATTTTGAATCTGCAACGAACAAAGCTTCCTTTGCACCGCCGGAAAAATCTGCACCCTTAATGCAAAGCCATGCATCGTTTGAAACTGGAATAACCTTCTGGTCGCCTGTAACTGCAACGTCTTTAAAGCTGTGCATTGTAGCGGCAGGAATTTCTGCATAAACATCAAATGCAATTGTCTGCTTTACACCGTTCTTTGTTACCTTCTGAACTGGGAAAGAACCGTCTGCATTAATTTCAAATTCATTTATAAAAAGATTTCTGTAGCCTGTTTTTTCAAAGCCGATTTTCTTTTCTTCTGTCTGTGCATGATATGCAATGTACCACTGGTTCTTAAAATTAAAAATCCAGTGATGATTGTTTCCGCCCGGACCATAATAAACCTGAGGATTTAAAAGTGTGTAGCCCTTATATTCAAAAGGTCCCAAAGGAGAGTCCGAAGTCATGTAAGAAATGGTTCCTGTTGGTGGAATTGATTTATCATCACTCGGGCGCTTTGCAAAGTTTGAACAGTAAGTATAAATCCATTTGCCTCCGATTTTATTGATGCCTGAATCTTCAAAAAGCCATGGAGCATCAATAATCTGTGGGGTAGTTGCAAGGCTTATCATGTCGTCTCCAAGCTTTGCACATCTTGCTGTTTTTGGATTTACTGGATTATCTTCGTGGTGTCCGCCACCAAAATAGATGTAGCCTGTTCCGTCATCATCTACAATTACTGCAGGGTCAAAAAGCCATACAACGTCCGAGCAAACAGGATCCCTTCTGGAAATCAAAGGCTTTTTTATAGGATCTTTAAAAGGTCCTAAAGGAGAGTCTGCACTCAAAACTCCAATGCCGTTTCCTGAATCTGCAAAGTATAAAAAGAACTTATCCTTTCCTTTAATCTTTTTGCATGCGATTGCCGGAGCCCATGAATTTTTTGCCCATGAAGCAGGACCTTTTTTGCCCGCAACAGGAATTACTCCGCAGTCTGTCCAGTTTACAAGGTCTTTGGAAGAATATACGTTGAGTGTGTTGATTTTATCGTAGCCGTTGTTTTCTTTTCCAAGAGTGTATTCAGCCTGCTGTGTATCGTTTGTTGCATACACATAAACTGTATCGTTATAAACAAGTACACAAGGATCTGCATTGAACTTGTGCATAATGAAAGGGTTGTTTTCGCCAAGAGGCTTTGTTCCTTTTTCTGCCATCTGTTTTTCAAGTGGTGTGATAGAAGCACCAAAAATTGTTGTTACTGCCATAAGTCTTATTATTCTCCATATTAATAAAAAACTTGTGTTTTTCATAAATTAAATGTATCTTAAAAATACAAAATAGTAAAACGTTTAACAACATCTCAGGAGTTAAAAAATGAATTTATACCAGACTATTGAATCTTTAGAAAATACCTGCCCTGATTCACTTTGCAAGTCAAAAGAAAATATAAAATACCCGGTAGCAGAGCACGTAAAATATTATTCCAACACATGTAAAATGGATCGATGGTTTAATATCCTTCTTCCTCCTGATTATGATTCTTCAAAAAAATATCCTGTATGCTATGCTCTCCACGGAATCATGTGCAACGAGTTTATGTTCCTTCAAAAAGAAAATAGCCTTGAACAGATTTTTACAAATCTTATAGAACAAAAGCTTACCAAAGAAATGATTGTTGTTTTCCCGGACATCTTTGCAAGAACAGACCCTGCACTCGAGCAGAGCTTTACAATCCCGGTTTTTAAAGCATACGACAATTTTATAAACGAGCTTACAGACGACCTCATGCCTTACATTCAGAAAAATTATTCAGTTCTTACAGGAAAGGAAAATACAGCGCTTGTAGGTTTTTCAATGGGAGGCCGTGAAGCAATTTACATCGGTCTTACACGCCCGGATTTATTTGATTATATTGGAGCAATTTCTCCGGCTCCGGGGCTTCTTCCTTCCAAGGATAAATTTGCAGAACACTACGGAATGTTTACGCCACAAACCTTTGAATATCAAAAGGACGACAAAGCAAAATTCTTTATGATTTGCACAGGCGATGATGATAAGGTTGTTGTTCATTTTCCAAAAAGCTATCACGACGAATTAATTAAAAACAATGTGGAGCATCTCTTCTTCGAAGTAAAGGGTGCAGACCACAATGAGATTGCAATTAAATCAGGCCTGTATCATTTCTGGCAGGCAGCGTTTAAATAAAAATTGAGTCATCAAAAATTATAAAAAAACAGGAGTTTAAAATGAAAAAACAGGCATTCAATCCATACCTTCCTTCATGGGAATATATTCCAGACGGAGAGCCGCACGTTTTTGGAAACAGAGTTTATGTTTACGGTTCGCACGATTTATATAACGGCACAGTTTTTTGTCTTGGAGATTATGTGTGCTATTCGGCTCCTGTAGATGATTTGAGCAGCTGGAAGTACGAGGGTGTAATTTACAAAAAGATGGATGACCCTGCAAACGACGGCCGAATGGTTTTATATGCACCGGATGTTACACAGGGCCCGGATGGAAGATACTATCTTTATTATGTTTTGGATAAGGTTGGTTTTGTTTCTGTAGCAGTTTGTAATAAGCCTGCAGGAAAATATAAATTCTACGGCTACGTTCATTATAAAGACGGAACACGCCTTGGAGACAGAAAGGGAGACATTCCTCAGTTTGATCCTGGAGTTCTTACAGAAGGTGACAAGACTTATTTATACACAGGTTTTTGCGGAAGACAGATGAAAGACCGTATCGGAGCAATGGCAACTGTTCTTGGAAAAGACATGCTTACGATAGAAGAAGAACCTGTTGTAATAGCCCCAGGCGATGTTTACAGTAAATATAAAAAAGCCGGTGATATTAAAACAGACTGCCCGTACACTCTTGATTCAGTTGAAAAATGGGGCGCTTACAAGGACCACGAATTTTTTGAAGCGCCATCAATCCGTAAGGTTGGAGACACATATTATTTTGTTTTTTCTACAGCCGTTATGCATGAACTTGGTTATGCGGTAAGTAAAAATCCCACAAAGGGTTTTGAATATAAAGGCGTAATCGTAAGTAACTGCGACATAGGAATCTCTTCTTATAAAAAAGCTGATTTACCTTCGGCACACGGAGCAAACAATCACGGTGGTTTTGTAAAGATTAAGGATGATTATTATATCTTCTATCACAGACATACAAACAATACATGGTACTCGCGCCAGGGCTGTGCAGAAAAAATCAAAATTCTTCCGGATGGAACTATCCCTCAGGTAGAGATTACTTCATGCGGATTAAACGGCGGCCCGCTGGAAGCAAAGGGTGAATATCCTTCGTACATTGTGTGCAATCAGTTTAATCCTCAAAAGCCTGTTATGTATGTTGGTGATGCAGCCAATTCCAAGGTTGTACAGGACGGAAGGGACGGAGACAAGGAATTAGGATATATTTCAAACATCAGCCAGAATACGGTTCTGGGCTTTAAGTATTTTGATTTTAAGAATGTTAAAAAGGTTACCATAACTGTACGCGGCTATATTTACGGTAATTTTGAAGTAAGAACAGACTGGAACGGCCCGACTTTGGGAAAAATCGAAGTTACTTCTGCCAATTTCTTTGAAGAACGCTCAGGCTCTGTAAACATTCCGGATGGAATTCATGCCTTTTATTTGGTATTTACAGGTACCGGAACAGGGGAGTTAAAGAGCTTCAGATTTGATTAAAATACATTGATATAGGGGAAGTCCCCTATGGTGAATTTACGAAAGGGAAATTAAAATTAGTTAAACGTTAAACTTATATCTAACGCGAAAAGTCAATAAAAGGAGGACTTTTATGAAAAAAGTAATGACAATAGTATTAACTGCACTGTTGGCATTAAGCATGGTAGGATGTGGTAATGGATCTAAAAAACCATTAGACATCTCTGTATTTACAATTCAGAACAGAGAACAGCCTTCAGCTGATAACCCAGCTTACAAATGGATCGCTGATAACTTTGGTGTAACATTCCAGTGGGACGTTCTCGTAGGTGATAAGGACCAGAAGATTGGTCTTTATATCTCATCAGGCGACCTTCCTGATCTCGTAGAAGTAGATTCTGAAAAATTCCAGGGTGCTGGACTTCTTAGAGACCTTAAACCTCTCTTGGAAAAATATGCTCCAAATCTTATGAAGCATTATGCTAGTGCTTGGAAGAAAATGATTTACCAGGATTCTAAAAAGGATGCTAATGGTAACGTTGTTGAAGAACACATCTACTCTCTTCCAAACTATGGTGTAGTTGATGGAATCACATCAGGTACATACTACAACCAGAATGGTTGGTGGATTCAGAAAGCAGTTCTTAAGGAATTCGGATATCCTGATATCAGAACAATCGATCAGTATTTCGACCTTATCGAAAGCTACATGAAGAAATATCCAACTATCGACGGTATGCCTACAATCCCATTCTCAATCCTTACATATGACTGGGAAGCATTCAACCTCTGGAACCCACCTAACTTCTTGGGCGGAAATCCAAACGATGGTAACGGACACGTAGAAAAGATTGACGGAAAATACGTTTACAAAGACAACTTTGCTAGTGATGATGCAAAGAAATGGTTCAAATTGGCTAACGGATACTACAAACGTGGTTTAATTGATCCAGCTTCTTTCACAGACAACAAAGATCAGTACTATGCTAAGATCACACAGGGTCGTGTACTTGGTATGTTCATCCAGGGATGGGAATTCATGGGTCAGTATGACCAGGCTCTCTATGCTGCTGGAAAAGATGAAAGAACATATGCTCCACTTCCTGTAACATTCGAAGGTGTTGAACCAAAATATGTTGACGATGATCTTCCAAACCTCCAGAGAGGTTACGGTATTACTGTAAACTGTCCAGAAGAAAAAGCAATCCGCATCATTAAATTTATGGATGAAATGATCAAAGAAGAAAACCAGAAAGTTCTCTACTGGGGATTTGAAGGAACAGATTATCTCATCGATAAAGATGGTTCTGTAACAGGAACAAAGGGTGCTGCTTACAGAACTCAGGAAATGAGAGACAACTGGATGGATCCAAACTGGAACCAGATGAACCGTGCTATGTTCTGGCTTGATGAAGCTCCAAAATTGGAAGGAACTTTACCATCTGGATATACACGTGATATGAACGATCTCCCATGGGAATATGCAGCTAGCCAGAAGGCAGTTGATGTTGAACTCTGGAAGGCTTATGGTGTAGGTTCTTACAAAGAATTCATGCGCAAAAACCAGAAAGAAGTTAGAAACGAACCATGGTACCCACTCTGGCAGTGTAACCCTAACGCTGAAAACGGCGGTGAAGAAGAAGAAGCAAAACTTGCTCAGATCGTAATGGAAGACAACTGTGCTAGAAAGTACCTTCCAAAACTCATCATGGGTAGCGAAGCTGACTTCGAAAAGACATGGGCTGAATACACAGCTGCTTTAGCACCTGCTCTTGAAACTTGGAACAAATACTTCCAGGGACAGCTTGATCAGCGTATTAAAGCATACGGTGGAAACTAATAAGAAATAACTTTTATAAGTTATACTTAGCCTAAGTATAAGGATACATTTATGCATCCTTATACTTTACAAATGGTCCACAGAGAGCTTTGTTTTCTGTGGACTTTTTTGTTGGAAAAAAATGAGGTTGTCGGAGGTATTCCGATTATTGCATATAATTGTCGAGTAGAGCCCGGCAATCAATTCTTTTTTGGTGGATATTTTTTATGAAAAGTAAAAATGAAACAAAGGCAAAGACAAAGGAGTTAGATCCAACAGTCCTTGCTGTAAGAAAAAATAAGTGGAACCTTTTAGGAAAGCAGAAACTGCTTATTCTTATGTCTGTTCCATTTGTTATTTACGTAATTATTTTCAGATATGTCCCTCTTTGGGGATGGACAATGGCATTCCAGAACTACAAACCTGCTCCAGGTAAGCACGTTTGGGATCAAGAATTTGTTGGACTTAAATGGTTTATACATATTTTTAAAGATGCAGAGTTTATGCGGTCTTTAAGAAATACTATTGGTATGAGCCTTATTACTACAGCTCTGGGATATATTACTGCTATCATTATCGCCGTATTCTTAAATGAAGTACGTCATATTGGAATTAAAAGATTTGTACAGACAGTATCATATCTTCCTCACTTCCTTTCATGGGTTATCGTTTGTGGTCTTGTAGCAAACGCTGTTTCTGTTGAGGACGGTATTATCAATAATGTATTATTAAAATTGAATATTATAAAACAGCCGATTCTATGGTTGTCTACGCCAAAGTACTTCTGGCACATTGTAGGTTGGACCTATGTATGGAAGGAAGTAGGTTGGAATACAATTGTATACCTTGGTGCAATGACTGCTATTGACCCTTGTTTATACGAAGCCGCTCAGATTGACGGTTGTGGTCGTCTTAGAAAAATCTGGCACATCACATTACCAGGAATTAAACCTACAATTATCATCATGATGATTATGTCTGCCGGACATATTCTTGATGCTAACTTCGAAATGCCATACTTGTTGCAGAATGGTTTGATTCAGGATGTTGCAGAAACAATCGATATCTATGTATTGAAATTCGGTTTCAACTTACAGAGATATGGTCTTGCAACTGCTGCCGGTATCTTTAAGAACGCCGTAAATATTCTGCTTCTTCTTATAGCTAACTGGATTGCTAAGAAGAGTGGTGAGGAGCGATTAGTATGATGAATAACGAAGCAAAAAGTGATGCATTAGCACTTAAAAGAAGAACAAACGTTGGTAATATCATATTTGATACAATCATCTTTATTACCCTTGCATTTGTTGTAATTGTAACTGTTTATCCATTCTTAAACACAATTGCAATTTCTTTAAACGACGGTTATGACTCCCTTAGAGGTGGAATTACCGTTTGGCCTAGAATGTTTACATGGAAGAACTATACAGACTTGTTCCAGACTCCACGTATTTTCCAGGCTGGTATTATTTCTGTTTCAAGAACAGTACTTCAGACAATATTGTGTGTATTCTGTACAGCACTTTTGGCTTATACTTTGAGCCGTAAAGAGTTTGTTCTCAGAAAGCCACTTACTTCTATTATTGTAATTTCTATGTATGTAAACGCTGGTCTTATCCCAGGATATATGCTTATTAAGAACCTTCACCTTATTGGTAAGTATGCTGTATACATCGTTCCATGTTTGGTTGATGTATTCAACTTTATTCTTGTAAGAACATATATTAATGGTTTACCAGACAGCTTTGTTGAATCAGCACGTATTGACGGTGCAAATGAGTTCAGAATCTTTATGCAGATTATTATGCCGCTCATCGTTCCTTCAATCGCTATGATTTCTTTGTTCACTGCCGTAAACGCATGGAACAGCTGGTTTGATACATACCTTTATACTTCAAACAAACCAAAGCTCCACTCTTTGCAGTACGTATTGATGTCGTTCCTGCAGCAGAGTCAAAACCAGACTGTATCCGCATCTGATGCGGGTGCTTTGGCCGTAGCTTCGGGTAGTGGTTCAACAGCACAGGGTAAGACAACCCCAATCAGTATCCGTTCTTCAATCACAATGATTGCAACTCTTCCAATCCTCGTAGTATATCCGTTCGTTCAGAAATACTTCGTAGTCGGCATGACAATTGGTGGAGTAAAAGAGTAATCTTTTAATAATCATCTATATAACGGGGACTCAGACGCCGTCCCCGTTGCCCCCTGCTTAGAGGAAGCTGCGCTTATGGCGCAGCAGATTAGAGCAGGCATGACAATTGGTGGTGTAAAAGAGTAGTCTTTTTCAAACTAAGTAAAATTTACAGGGGAAATCTTTAGGGATTTCCCCATTTTTTTTAAGATGGAGGTTTTTTAATATGTTACGTGTTGTAAAGGTTGAACAGGGGGTGTTGCAGGGAATTCCGGCAGCAGATCCTCGTATTACTGTTTTTAAGGGAGTTCCGTTTGCGGCTCCACCTTTGGGTAAACTTCGCTTTGCACCACCACAGCCTCCTAAAAAATGGAGAGGAGTAAAGGAATGTTATAAATTTGCTCCTGTTCCGGTTCAGCCGTCTCCAGAAAGAAATCCTGCACCACAGGACATTTATTCACGTGAATGGCACGTAGATCCTGATATTCCAACAGGAGAAGACTGTCTTTATTTGAATATATGGACACCGGCTAAAAGAAAAGATGAAAAGCTTCCTGTTTATTTCTGGATATTTGGTGGTGGATGGCAGAACGGTAATACTGCAGAAATGGAGTTTGATGGAGAACGCATTGCTCGTCGTGGTATTATTGTTGTAACTGTCGGCTACCGTGTAAACCTCTTTGGTTTTACAAGTCATCCTGAAATAACAGCTAAATATCCTGAGTCTCCTGCAAATATGGGACTCTTAGACCAGCAGGCAGGGCTTAAATGGGTTTATAACAACATAGAGGCCTTTGGAGGGGATAAGAAGAACATCACCATCGGCGGCCAGTCTGCCGGTGGTGGAAGTGTCTTATTCCAGTTATGTAACAAGGAAAGCCGTAAATACATTATACGTGCTGTTGTAGAAAGCGGAATCTTCTTTAATCCATTCCACAACCTTTTTCCTCATCATACGCTGGAAGATGCACATCAGACCGGTCAGAAATTCTTTGAATTCTGCGGCTGCAAGAACTTAAAGGAAGCTCAGAAATTAAGCACAGACACTTTAAGACAGCTGTGGTCTAAATGGGGCGGCTACCAGAAATCAATTATGACCTGGGGTCCTGTTTATGATGATAAGTTTATTAAAGGAGACATCTTTACCTGCCTTGAACGCGATAAATTAGAGCTTCCGCCATTATTCATCGGCTACACAATCGATGAATTTTTGGACGGAGAGGATGTAAAGGGCAAGCAGAAAAAGAAGCTTATAAACACTGTAGACCTTGGTATTAGAAAGGTAATCAACCTGGAAGAAAAGAACAAGAAAACCGGAAAGAATTACTTTTATAAGTTTGCAGTTCCAATTCCAGGCTGGGATAAACCAGGCTGCTTCCATTCTGTAGATTTGTGGTTCTTCTTTGAAACTCTGGCTAAATGCTGGAGACCATTTAAAGGTGAACACTATGATATTGCTCGCCAGATGTGCGATTATCTGTGTAATTTTATTAAAACAGGTAATCCGAACGGTAAGGATTTGTGCGAAGAAAAGCTTCCTGAATGGAAACCGTATTCAAACAAAGCTCCAAACGTAATGGAATTTACAACAAAATCCACCCTTAAAAAGATTCCGACTCCGGAAGAAATTAAGAAATATTTATAAAAACAAAAAAATCGGCCCATTGAGAACTTCAAGGACCGATTCTTTTTGCCTTAGTGCCGATTTAATTTCTGGTACCGGTTTGTTGATTTAATTATTTTTATCTTGAAAGTTTTCTGTATACTGTGCGTTTTGGAACGCCGGCATCTTCACCAAACTGTTCTTTCTTCCATTCAGCGTATTCAGACCAATTTCCTTCAAAGTAACGTACTTCTGAATTGTTTTCGAATGCAAGGATGTGTGTACAGATGCGGTCTAAGAACCAGCGGTCGTGGCTTACTACAAGTGCACAGCCTGCAAAGTCTTCCAATGCTTCTTCGAGAGCACGTACAGTCTGCACATCAAGGTCGTTGGTTGGTTCGTCGAATAAAAGAACGTTTCCGCTTTCTTTAAGCATCATTCCAAGGTTTAATCTGTTTCTTTCTCCACCGGAAAGTACGCTTACCTTTTTATTCTGATCAGGGCCTGCAAAGTTAAACCATCCGCAGTATGCATGTGCGTTTACTTCGCGAACACCGCCTTCCAAAGCACGTCCTTTTTCGTCTACGGCACCAAGTTTAACAAGGTCACCGCCACCGCCCAATATTTCGTATACTGTTTTATTTTCATCAAGGCCGCTTCTCATCTGGTCTACATAAACTAATTTTACAGTAGAACCTATTTTAATTGAGCCTGAATCAGGTTTTTCACCACCAGGAAGTCCTGCAGCATCAACAATCATCTTAAAGAGAGTTGTTTTACCAGCACCGTTTGGTCCTACAATACCAATAATTGCACCGGCTGGAATATGAATATTCAGGTTTTCGAATAAAAGCTTATCTCCAAAGGATTTTGTTAAGCCTTCAATATCAATTACCTGGCCGCCTAAACGTGGACCTGCAGGAATGGAAATCTGTGTATCCTTAAGCTGAGCCTTTCCTTCCTGAGCCATTAATTCGTTATAGCGGGTGATGTGTTCCTTATGCTTAGCCTGTCTTCCCTTGGCACCCATGTGAATCCATTCCAATTCGCGCTGGATTTCTTTTTGTCTGAGTGATTCATTTTTATTTTCAAGGGCAAGGCGCTGTTCCTTTTGTTCAAGCCAGCTTGAGTAGTTTCCTTTGAAAGGGAAGCCTTCTCCGCGGTCTAATTCCAAAATCCATCCTGCAACATCATCAAGGAAGTAGCGGTCGTGGGTAATTGCAATAACGGTTCCAGGATAATCGTGGAGGTGTTTTTCAAGCCATGCTACAGTTTCTGCATCAAGATGGTTTGTAGGTTCGTCCAAAAGAAGAATATCAGGCTTCTGGAGTAAAAGACGGCACAAAGCAACACGACGGCGTTCACCTCCCGAAAGAACATCTACAACCTGATCTGGTGGAGGGCAGCGAAGAGCGTCCATTGCAAGCTCAAGGTTATTATCGAGGTTCCATGCGTCTGCTGCATCAAGCTTTTCCTGAATTTCTGCCTGCTGTGCACAAAGTTTATCAAAATCTGCATCCGGGTCTCCGAACGCTTCGTTTATTTTATCAAATTCTGCAAGGAGGTCTGTAATTGGTTTTACACCTTCTTTTACAACTTCCATTACGGTTTTGCCAGGCTCAAGATATGGTTCCTGTTCAAGATAGCCGATTGTGTATCCCGGAGCAAGGCTTGTTTCACCGGTAAAATCCTTATCAATTCCTGCAAGGATTTTAAAGAGAGAAGATTTACCGGCTCCATTTGCACCAATTACACCAATTTTTGCACCGTAATAATACGAAATGCTTATGTCTTTTAAAACAACCTTTGTTCCATAAGCCCGTCCAACGCGGTCCATAGTGTAAATAATTTTTTTGTCGTCAAATGTTTTTGCCATAAATCTTCCTTTTTTAAGTATTATTGTTTTTTCTTAGTTGCATTACCGCCAGCATCAGAAATCTTTTTAATAATTTCATCAGCCTGTGCAGAAGTTAAATTATCTTTAAGTACGATTGGAGCCGAAGTAAAGAGGTTATTTGCTTCTGTTCCAGAAAGTTCTTTTCTGATTTCGCGGATTGCAGCTACAATTTCACGTTTCTTTGTTGATTCACAGATTTCAAGAGTAACCTTGTATTTTGTCTGTGGAGCTGGGGCTGCAGCTGTTGTTGTGTCTTCTGTTGCTGTAGTAGTTGTTGAGTGAGATGAGCCGCTTGCAGGTTTTCTTATTTCTTTTCTAGGTGCAACACCGTTTGTATAAGTCATCTGTACAGTTTCTACTTCCTGCTTCTGCTTAGACTTTAACAGTAATGTGTAGCCTTCTTCTTTGTATACATAACCAGAAGAGTTATATGTTTCGAAGCGAGGGTCTGTACGGTAAGCCATGTTGTAAATGTAAATTGTGTTGAACTTTGGAATACCCTTGAAGATTACGTGGTGAATCTGTCCTTCAGGGAAGTCAACAGAAAGTGTGAGTCCTGTTTCTGCAGCCTGTGTATAAGTAATGTCTTTAGCACAAGTCCATGCCCAGATTAAATCTGCAGGATCAGACTTGATAATCTTGAAGTGTGGGTAGTACCAGTTGTCGTATGCAAACATTGGGTAAAGAATATTGATTGTCTTTACGTCGAATGAAGTGTTTTCTGAGATATAAGAGTTTACGATTACGTGTCCTGCCTTTACATATACAGACTGACCTGTAATCTGTCCGTAGCGGAGAACTGTAACACCAATATCTACAGCCTGGATTACAGAAAGGAACTGATCGTTTTCTTTCATAGTGAGCATTTCGTTTTCGTATGTACAAGCATTTGTAATCTTTTCTATACAGTTAGAAACTGCAGGGTAGAGAAGATCTGCGAGTTCTCTGTTGTAGTCATGAAGCTCTACATAAGTCTTTAAGATACCTGTTACCTGGTTCAACGAAAGTGTTGTCATATCAAGGTCGGCACATGCACCAAGAAGCTGTTTAACTCCTGCAAGATCCGGATAGATACAAAGGTATGCTGCAATGTCCTGTGTAGTTAAGATATTTACGTCGTTAGAAGCAATTGCCGAAGTAATGTCGCTTTCTTTAGAGCGGAGGCTTGCATCAAGTGTTGAGTTGAGTTTTGCAAGGTTATTGAAGTATGGAGAAGAAACATAGGTACGTTTTTCGCTCTTCTTGAATGCAGAAGGAATTTCTTCGAGAGCCTGTGTATATCTTCCTCTTTCACCCATTGTAGCAACATAAGCAACCGCAAGTGATTCTGTAAAGTTGTTGTCGGAAAGAACTGCGCGGAAGTTAGATACTACACTGTTTTTGAATGCTGTAACTGTCTTCTGGTATGCTTCGTCGCTGGCAATAGCAAGTTCTGTAATGCTGTCGAAGCTGAATTTCTTAGTATCGTCGAATACGGCGTAGTGTGCAGCTGAATCAAATGGAGTAAAGCAGATAAATCCGTCTTTAACTTCGTTTGTTGTAAAGCTCCAGTTGTAATTCTTACCGTTTAAGATAACTCTGTTTCCGTCATCACGCTGGATATTCATGTTTCTTGCAAAGCTGTAAGGGAAGTAAAGTGTTTCAACCTCTTCCGGAACCTCTGCAAGAATGGAAAGGGTTGCATTGGAATCTGTGCTGCTTAATTCAAATGAAACAACTATGCTGTTTGAAAAATAGAAGGTAATGCTTTTTCCAGCCTGTTTTTCGTAGTTTTTAAGAATAATGTCTACAGGTTTTGTTTTACCCTTTAAAACAACTTTTGCCGAATTCTGGTCGTCTGTAAAGAAGTTCAAACCATTGTACGACGCAATAAGTTTATTCTGAAGATCCGGATTAGAGGACTCAGAATCCTGTTTTTCAAGTGTAACCTGAAGGCTTCCAATTTTTTCAATTATTGTAGAATCTGTTCTAAATTGGAGAACAAAAATGCCGATGATAATAGCAAGGTATGCTCCTGTAATGGCAATACCTCTTCTAAATGAACGCATACTCATAATGTATTAGTTTAGATAATAATTGAAGTAAATTCAACCATATAAGACCATATAATAAGGAAATAAATGATGAAAAAACACATTAGTAAACTATTTTTTAGCCTGGCCGTTATGTTGATTCCAGGTTTTTTAAGTGCGCAGGAAAGAGAAATTTCAGTAGAAGACCAGTACTATGAAGACCTAAAAAATGAAAAAAATAAGCCTGAAAATATCATTTTTGCAGAAAAATTACAGGCAAAACTTCTGGATAATGATATAGACGGAGCCCTTGCTTTGTTCGATTCAATCCCAAAATCGCTTGCAAATGACCCGGATTTTAAATTACTTCAGGCTTCTCTTTATCTTTCTAAGGGTAATACAAAAACAGCAGAGCAGATTGTTCGTGCAGTGCTTGCTGAATATCCTGATTCAATCGAAGCTATAGAAATTCTTTCTTATATTGCCAAGGTAACAGGAAATGCTAATCAGGTAAAACAGTTGAATGATCAGCTTCTTAAAAAAGACCCTTACAACGTAACTGCAAATGTTATCCAGGGGGAAGATTATCTTTTAAATAAAAGATACGCAAAGGCAAAGGAATCTTACGCAAAAGCATTAAAAGGCGACAGTGCAAATGAAGATGCTTTGTACGGATATGCTTTGAGTACCTATTATCTTGATGATGTAAAAACTTCAAAACAGGTTCTGGATAAAATGCTCGAAGATCATCCGCAGAATCCTGAAGCAAATGCCCTTCGTGCAAAGCTTTATGCAGAAAATAATGATTATAAACATGCAGTAGAAAGCGTTGAATGTGCACTTGAATATGGCGGTCCGAACTATGATTATTATCTGGATCTTGGAATGTATTATAAAAAAAGAAATATGACAACAAAGGCAATCGAGCAGTGGAAAAAAGCTGTTGCAATGGATGATTCATATTTTCTTGCTTATGCTTATCTTGCCGGTGTTTATGACGAGCAGAATGATGTTCAGAATGCGCTAGAAAACTATTACATGGTGATCAAAACAAATCCTGAATATTACTTTGCTTACGAGGAAATCGCTATTCTTGAATATCACAACAAAAAATACAAGAACGCAATTTATTATTTTGAAAAGGCATATAATTACACAAAAAATTATTCATACATGATGATGATTGCGGCAAGTTATTATAGGCTCAAGGATACACTTAATGCAAAAAAAGTCCTTGAAAAACTGATGAAGAGTCTTGAAAGAGATTCGCTTGAATATCAGATTGCTAGATTCTATCACGATTCTTACAGTAAAAATGCAGAAGGACAGATTACTCAGAAATTAGCAAAGGTAGACAATAGCACTATTCGCGGAAAAATGTTATTTTATATGGGTCAGTATTACGAAATCAATGGTTTTGATGAAATGGCAAAAGAATACTACGCAAAAGTAACCGCGATGCAGGCTCCGATGTTTTTTGAATATAGACTTGCAGAATGGGGACTGGCAGAAACTTCAAAAAAATAAGGATTTATAAATGAGTCAGACACAAAGAGTGCTTAAATTAAACGGCAGAACAATCACCTTGATTGGAACAGCCCATGTTAGTGCAGAAAGTATTACAGAAGTAAAGGAAACTATAAAAAGCTTAAAGCCGGACTGTGTTGCCGTTGAACTTGACGAAAAGCGTGCAGATTCCATTAAAAATACAGATAAATACAAGCAGCTTGATATTATCAAGGTTTTACGAAGAAACGAAGGATTTTTGCTCATGGCAAACCTTGTTCTTGCTTCTTTCCAGAGGCGTATGGGACAGAATATCGGAGTAAAACCTGGCGACGAAATGCTTGCAGGAATTCAGACTGCAGAAGAGATGAATATTCCTGTTGTTATGGCTGACCGTCCTATTCAGGTTACTTTAAAAAGAGCGTGGGCTAAAAACTCTTTATGGGGAAAGTGCAAGCTCTTATCCGCACTCCTTACAAGCATGTTCTCTAAAGAAGAGATGACTGCTGAACAAATTGAAGAGATTAAAGAAAAAAATGAGATGGATTCGATGATGGCAGAGCTTGCACAATTTATGCCGGTTATTAAAACTGTACTCATTGACGAGAGAAATGAATATCTTGCAACTAAAATCTGGCAGGCAGAGGGTAATTCTGTTGTAGCAGTACTCGGAGCCGGACATCTTGATGGTGTTGAAGAATGCCTTAAAAAGCTTGCAGAAAACAAGATGGATCAGAATCTTGACCAGATTAGTGTAGTTCCTAAAAAGGGCTTTTTTGGAAAGTTCATTGGCTGGCTCATTCCGATTGCAATTATCGCTTTGATTGTTGCAGGCTTTATTTACGGCGGAACTCAGCTTGGTTATAAAAACGTAAAATCATGGATTTTGTGGAACGGTATTATGGCTGCAGCCTTTACGATTGTCGGGGCAGGGCATCCTTTAACAATTCTTACAGCATTTGTGAGCGCACCTTTGTGTTCTTTGTGTCCTTTTGTAGGAACAGGTTTTGTTGTAGCAATCGTGCAGGCAATAATCTGTAAGCCAAAGGTTTCTGATATGGAAACACTGCAGGATGATGTAAGCTTTAAAGGCGTTTATAAAAACAGGATTTTAAGAGTTCTTCTTCTTTTGATTCTTTCTACAATCGGAAGTGCAATTGCAACCTTTGTAAGCGGCGCAGATATTATTCAGAATATGTTCAGTTTATAAAAAAGGGTATAAAAAAACGGAGCACACGCTCCGTTTTTTTTATTGGTTGTTATGGCTGGGGCTCAGCGCCCGAAAGGATTAATAACCATCACTCATTTCGCGGTTAGCATCCTTCTTACAAAGTTCGTCGTATACCAGTGAGCGCTTACGAAGTTCTTCTTTGCGTTCTTTTGGGAAAGGCATGTTACGCCAGAAAATACCACGAACATCCTTATCAAGGCGCTGAACACCTTCGCTTTCCTTTGTCATCCACAGGATATAGTCTTCGATAAAGAATTCCTTTAAGTCACCCTTTAATTTGAGCTGTTCTACGTGCTGGTAGTACTGTCCTGTAAGACCTTCTTCCATCCAGTAGTAAGATGCTTTTTCCTTAGCAACCTGCCATCTTAAATCTGCAACGGCTGTTAAAACTGCAATCTTTAAATCTCTTGGGTACATCGGAATAATAATACGTCCACGGCTTGTTACACGGTTGTATCTGTCGAATGGTTCCCAGCAGAAACCTCTGTCTCCGTAGGTTGGAACTAAGAGTACATAAGGTACAATTCTGTTAGGCATGTTTTTATGAATACGGTGGAATACACCCGGGTCAATTGATTCAACCCATCTTAAAACTTCAATTACGTTTTCGCGTGTTCCTGTTCCTTTTTCTGTACAGTGGTAGAATTCGCGTGTAAAAATAGGGAACTGGTTACCGCGGCGTCCGATTGTCATTTTTGCCATCTGGCGGATTGTATCAAATTCTGTACGGATGGCTTCTGCATCGGCCTGGATAACTTCTGAACCGCCGTTTGCTTCAATTTTATTCTTAACTGAATCAAAGGTTCCTTTTGCTTCCTGGAATTCGTTTAATGCTTTGGAAAGTTCCTTGTCGTTTTTAGAAAGGCGGTGGAGTAAGTCTGTAATTTCCGAAAAGAGCTTTCTCTGAACTTCTGTCATTGCGCTTTTATGAGGTTCAAGTCCCATAATAGGCATGTGGTCGCACAAGGAATCTATTCTTCCTTTAAGTTCAGTTTCTATCATTGCTCGTTCATTTTCCTTTATGTTCAAAAGGTTTTCTGAACTCTGAAGTTTACCTGAGTTTTTAGACTGAAGCTGCATAAGACGTGACTGTTCTGCCGACATCTGCTGCTCTGCTGTCATGCTCGAAAGTTTAACCTGCTTTTTTTCATCAGTTGCCGAGTTGGTCATCTTTCCTGTGGAAATTTCTTTAAACCATTCATCAACATATAAAACAGGTTCAGCATATTCGTTTTTAAAGATCATCTTAGAAAAGAAGTCTTTCTGTTCAGGTTTAAAAAGTGAAGGAAGAATAACGCCGTAACGCATGAGCATTCTTTTTGGCATTGGAAGATTTGAATCAGCCATTTTAGAAGCCATGCCTCTTAAAAGTTCCCAGTAACATGTAACAATCTGCTGTCTGTAAACTGCACGGTCTTTTGGATCTGTACAGGTAAGATATTTAGAAAGAATCTGGTGAACTCTCTGTGCCGAAGCGTTTTCTCCGGTTAAACATACTTTGTAATATTTTGGATCATCATAAATCTGACTTGATGTATCGTTTGTGAGCTTTGTAATTGGATTAAATGAAGTTTTACTTAAATCAACTTCGTGAATAGAGGCAGTTCTCTGGCGTGGTTCTTCTCCAGTAATATTTACATTCTTTTTTGAGAAACCTTTTCTAAAAGAGAAAGCGCCTGCAGGTTCTTTTACCTGTTCATCCTCTACAGATGTCTGTGCGTTTGATAAAAGTGCAGCAATCTCAGGATCTAATTCTGCATCGTTCATATATACCACCCTTTAGTGTTGTAATAATCTATTATAACATGGCGATTTTGTATTCGCAATAATTCAAGGTATTGTTTAAAACTATTTTTTACGTGAATTTATTGTGTATTCTTTAAAGCCTGCTTTTATGAGTTTACTTTCAACCTTATATAAATCAGAAGCATCTACATCTTTGATTACAACCTTTGTAACGCCGGTTGACGTATTTGTAACAAAGACAACTCCGTTAAAGCCTGCCTGTAAAAGCTTTTGTGCAAGCTTATTTGCGTTTGCCTTTGAAGAAAATGCTCCAAGCTGAATGTCCCATCTGGAGCCAAGAGCCCTTTTTACATTTGTTGGCTTTGTGTGTGTATTTGTAGATTTTTTACTGCCCGAGCCGCCGTTTTTTGCTTCGATTTTGTGCATCATTTCCTGGGCTTTTTTTGCAGTTGTAACGCTTGCTTTTGTTGCAGGTCCTTTTTTTATAATTTCCAGTCTTACTTTTGTAGTACCTGTTCCAATCATTCCAAGCTTTACTGCTGCTGCTTTTGAAAGGTCAATCTCTCTTCCGCTTACAAATGGACCTCTGTCGTTTACTCTTACCTGTACGGACTTTCCGTTACGAAGGTTTGTTACCTTGAGGATTGTATTAAAAGGAAGTGTTTTATGTGCGCAGGTTAATGCATACATATTGAATCGTTCGCCGTTAGAAGTCTTTTTTCTGTGGAATGCTTCGGCGTAATAAGAGGCGGTTACGTTATTTTTATAAACCGTTGCTGCAAAAAAATAGGCTTGTACTGTGAGTATTAAAAAAAACGCTGATAATAATTTTTTTATGCTCATGCATTAATTATCGGCGTTAAATGAGGCTTTTAACAGTGCCGCCGGGGATTAATTTTCCGTTGATTAAGATTGTGCGGTTCTGTGAGATCTGTTTTTTTTCTATCTGTTCGATCAGCAGAGTGGCCATTGTGCGGCCGATGGTGTTACCGTCCTGTTCGTAGGTTGTGAGAGGCGGAACAAGCATGGAAGTAAGAAGAATGCCGTCGTATCCAACAATGCTAATGTCTTTTCCAGGAGTTAATCCTCTTGAATGAATGGCCTTTATTCCGCCCAAAGCAGAAAAGTCATCGGGGAAGAAAATACAGGTTGGAGGATTTGGAAGAGAAAGAAGCTGTTCGGTTGCTTTACGGCTTAATTCTGAATTATAGTACTGTCCCTGAACATAGTATTCATCAGGAAGTGTGATATTGTGCTCCTTCAGGATTTTATTAAAGATTGTTTTACGTTCCTTTGTTACAAGGGTGTCTTCACCGTAAATCATTGCAATTTTTGTGTGACCTTTGGAAATTACGTAGTTTGTAAGGTCGTCCATTCCCTTTGTGTTGTTACTTAAAACAGAAAGGTGATTATCGTCGTATTTATAGTCCAGAGTGATTAAAGGAAGGCCCGATGCAACAAGCTTTTGTAAATCAGGGCGTTTAAAGTCTGCAGAAAGAATTGCAACTCCGTCTAAGCTTCGGCCCATAATGTGCTTGTAATAATCGTAATCTGTATTGGCAGAAGCGCCTGTAAAAGTGATGTCGTAATTATGTGCTGTGGCTATTTCCTGAAATCCGCTTAAAATTTTTGCAAAGTACTGGTGCTGTAAACCTGTTCCGGTTTTATCTTCGAAGATTACGCCAATGTCGTAGGTTTTATTTGTTCTGAGGGTTCTTGCGGCAATGTTGGGGTGATATCCCATCTCCTGGGCTTTTGTCTGAATGAGTTTGATTTTTTCACTGCTGATTTCTGCGCTTCCTTGAAGGGCTTTACTTACAGTAGAAAATGAGACTCCGCACTCTTTTGCAATATCTTTTAAGGTAACCATATTTTAATTATTTTTATGTTAACTTTTAAAACAAAAAATCTCAAGACATAAAAATTTTATTGAAAATAACCCTTTTTTTGACTATATTTATAGTATAGATTTTTTAGGGAGCAGCAATGAAATTTATGTACAATTCTCCTCTTTTTGATGACGAAGAAGAAGAAAAAAAGACACCAAAAGCACCAGATCCTTTTTCTGAAAGATTTTTAAAAACAAGACAGATTATTTTGACTGGTGAAATCAACAAAGACCTGGCAGATGAAATTGCACGCCAGATACTTATTCTGGATTCAGAGGATGATAAAAAACCTATTTACATGTACATCGATTCTCCTGGAGGAGACGTTGATGCAGGGTTTGCAATTTATGATATCATCCGTTTTGTAAAAGCACCGGTTTATTTAATTGGTATGGGTTTAATTGCTTCGGCAGCCACATTGATTTTACTTTCGGTTCCAAAAGAAAAGAGAGTAGGTCTTCCAAACAGCCGTTATCTTATTCATCAGCCTTTGGGTGGAATGCGCGGTGTTGCAACAGATATCGAAATTTACGCAAAGGATATGGAAAAAATCCGTGCTAAAATCAATAAGATTATTGCAGAAGGAACAGGCACACCACTTGAACAGGTAACAAAGGACACAGACCGCGATTACTGGCTTGATGCCGACGAAGCAGTTAAGTATGGATTAATCAGTTCCATTATCACAACAAAAGCTGATTTAAAATAATATGACTTTTTCTATTACCGACAGTTTATTTGACCAGATAATTGCCGCATTAGATAACCAGGAAGTAAAATACTTTGTAGACGCTAAGGAAGGTGTTCTGGTTGAGGCTTCTGCTGCCGGTAGTGATAAAGATAGATTTTATGAATTACCGGAATGGAATTCTGCCAGCGGATTTAAATTACGGGAAGATTTTACTGCTACCGTACGCATTCCTCTGGTTAAAGAAAAATTGCAGGAAGTGCTTCATTCCGGAAGGGGGGTATTTAAGAATTATAGACTTGTTTTAAAAGAATATCCTGAAGTTGAAAAACGATGGTTCATTTTTAAGAACAATACAATGGGCCTTTACATCAACCAGTGGTATAACGATTTACGTGAAATATGGGGACTTGAAAAACTGGATTACATTCCTGAATCTGATGAGAACCTGATTCATGATGATTTTGTATTCTGTGAATATGAATCAGAAGTAAATAAAGAGGATGTAATGCTTCATATGCACGAATTTTTTTTAGGGAAGGAGCAGGATCTTCCGGAAGAACTAAAAGCGGCACTTTATGAAATGTGGAAAAAACAGTTTTTGAATGCTGACTCTACAGAACAAACAGGATTTATATGCCAAAGTCTTTCAGACGATTTTGCAGGATGCATCACAGCATCTAAAATTAGTGAAAATCAGGAAAAGGTTTATGTTTTAACAAATCTTTTTGTTCCTGAAAATTTCCGCGGACTTGGAATAGGCACTGAATTACTTTCTATGTGTTTTTCTAAATTAAAGGAAAGCGGAGTAAGTTGGATTTTATTGCCAAACATCATCATATCCGAAACTTTGCAGCCTCTGTTATCACGAATGGGCTTTGAACAGGCAGGTTACGGGTATGCAGCAAAATTACAGTAAAGGAGTTTTTTTATGGGTTACTACAACCGCGATTTTGAAATCAATGAAGAAAAAACAGCAGATTTTTTAACTAACGCTGTTTCAAAAATTACAACAGAAGAGGATATTGATACTCTTTTAGAACTTGTTAAGCTTTTTAAAAAGAATGTTCCTCTTTCACGCCGTAAGTATGTAATTGCTTATATGCTTAAGGAATCATTAAAACACTATCATTTCTTTAGTAAATCTAATAACAGAAACGGAAGAAACAACGACCGTTCCCGCGATAACCGCAGCTTCAAAAATGATTACAAATCAAACAATCGCGCTGAAAAATCATACACAGAAACAGACGCTTCTTTGGAAGAAGAAAAAGTACGCACACCAAGAGTACAGATTGATCCTGATAAGGCTACTTCAATCTTTATCGGAATCGGTAAAAACAGAAGAGTATATCCACGCGATTTAGTTGGACTTTTGATTGCAGTTGCAGGTTTGGAAAGAGACCGCATCGGTGATATCAAGGTTCTGGCTAATTATTCTTTTGTTCAGCTTTATACAGAAGATGCTCAGACAGCAATTGATAAATTAAACGAATACAGCTACAGAGGACGTAAGCTCGCAGTAAGCTACAGCCGCCAGAAATCTGATGAAGAAAATACAGCAGGCACAGAATCAGAAGGCTTTGCAGGCGACGATATGTCTGAACAGGAAATGGCTCGTGAAGATGCCGCAGCACTTGCAGCAGCAGAAAAAGCCGCAGCAGATAAAGAACCATTTGGAGTTTAATTAAAATATTTTATGGAGATTCATGTAATCTGCACCGGAGTTTTCCGGGTAAATACGATTATTGTTTCTGCAGAAAAACATTGCTTTGTGGTAGACCCTGCAGCATGTGAGCTTGCGGGAGATCAGAATGTAATAGTTGATTATCTAAATAAGAAAAAACTTGTTTGCGATGCAGTTGTTCTTACTCATTCACATTTTGATCATATAACCGGGGTGCACATCATAAAAAAGGCCTTCCCCAAAGCAAAGGTTGCAATCCACCAGGCGGAAGCAGGCGAATTACAGAATGCTCCAGGTCCTATGGGAGAATCGGTTATAAGGTTTTTTGGAGCCCTTGAGCTTTTGGATGCGGTTTCAAAACAGCCTTGTGCCGATATTTTTTTAAAGGAAGGGCAGAACCTTTCTGTGCTTAATAAAGAGCTTTCTTTTTATTCTGAATGGGAAGTGCTTCATACTCCGGGACACACACCCGGTTCAATTTGTCTTTATAATAAATCAGAAAAAATATTAATTTCGGGCGACACTCTTTTTGCTTACGGCGGTTACGGAAGAACAGACATGGCCGGCGGAAGTGAAAATGAAATCATTCACAGTCTTTCTAAATTAAAGGATGTTGTGAGTGCAGATACTAAGGTGTACCCGGGTCATGATGAGTTTGGATTTACTTTTGGATAGTAAAAACAGGGTTATCTGAAAAAGCGTTTTCTATTTTAATAAAAGCAGTGTCAGTAAAATCTTTTTCCACAGTGATGATTGCAAAGCCCGGTTTTTTGCCGTCTCTTGGGCGTGTGCAGCTTCCGGGGTTTATAAATTTAAAGCTTCCATCAATTTCTTCCTGTGCAATGTGGGTGTGTCCAAAAAGAGCAACCGAGCATTCTGAATATTTAATCTGCATTCCAAGTAGATCCTTGCTGTAATAAACGCCCTCGTTGTGCCCGTGGGTGATATAAAAATTGGTATTATTTACGCAAAGAATCTGGCGGTTTGGAACAATCAGCGTTCCTTTTAAAAGACCCTTTGCATTCGGATTATGCTTTCCTATATCAAAAGAAAGTGGGAATGTGTCGGGATCTCCGTTTCCGCGGACAAAGGCGATTACCGGGGGAATGCATTTTTTAAAGTCTGGATTTGTGTCTGCGGTTTCGAGCATTTCTGCAAGGTCTGTAATTCCGTCTCCACAGAAAATAAAAGCGTCGCACGAGGGCCCGTAATTTTTTAAGATACTGGCCATAATTCTGTAGTTGCCGTGGGAATCGGAAAGCACTAAGAGTCTTGCATGCTCTTTTTTTTCAAGAGAACGGGCGGCTTCGTGTGTGCCGATTAAATTGTTTTCCAGCTGAAGAAGTTCAATCATTGTTTATAAAGTCCCGTTCTCCTGTTTAAGTTTGATTACAGATTAATGTAAAACAAAGTGATTAATTGAAGTTAAGCCTGATTCAGGGTCTTTATACTGAGTAAATTCCCTGTTTTTAAGCATGAGTTTTACATGATCTTTAATTTCGTTCTTTTTAAGGTCCTTTGGAATGGCGCCGTTAAGAGAAAGAATATAGTCGATTGTATCCAAAAGAATTTCCGGTGCATCTTCGCTCATTTCGGTGATTGTTTCTTCCGGAGCAATGCCGCCTGTAATTTCTGCTTTTTGTGCTTTATCAATTACAATATCACAGTTTGCTTCAAGACCGGCTGCTTCTTCCTGAGAAAAGAGTGCAATAATAGGGTAAGGAACTTCGAGCTTCCAGAAATACTGAATTCTTGAAAGTGCAGTTTCTGTTCCGGCTGGAGCACCAAGAAGTACGATTCCGGCAATTTCTTTTTCGTTTTCATCTACAAGAGCCGGGAATTCAGAAGGGAAGGTTTTTCCGTTGTGCTTAAAGCTATCCGGGTAGATGTAAGAAATAATCAAACCACCGTCGGAATCAAGGCCGTAGCGCTGTTCGAGCTTTTGTGTAAGGGATTTAACTGTTTCTTCTGAGTTAAAATCGTAGCCAAAAAGAACAACAATTCTCTTGTTTGTTACGTTCCACTGCTGAATAAGCTGTTCAACGCTTGGTTTGTTAGCCTTAATGGTATCAACCTTTAATTCAACAGATGAAGAAGAAGTGGAAGAGTTACCTGAATTTCTATTGCAGGCAGCCATCAAAACAATTGATAAAATGCAAAGTGTGATAATTTTTTTCATAATTTAATTCTACCGTATTTGATTTTTATTGAAAAGGATTAACAAATTCTGTTATTATAAGGCATGAATGTTTTAACCCCTATAATATCACTTATCGGAAGCCTTGCTCTTCTTCTTTACGGTATGAAGCTCATGTCTGATGGTGTTCAGAAGAGTGCCGGAGAAAGACTTCAGCGTGCGCTTAGTGTAATTACAGGAAACCGTTTTATTGCCCTTTTGACCGGTCTTGTAGTAACAATGATTATCCAGTCGTCTGGTGCAACGACAGTAATGGTTGTAACATTCGTCAATTCCGGGCTCATGACCCTTACTCAGTCTGTGGGTGTAATCTTTGGTGCCAATATCGGTACTACAATTACAGCATGGATTGTTTCTTTATTCGGATTCAGCTTTTCAATTTCTGCATTTGCAGTCCCGGTATTCGGTTTTGGTTATTTCCTTACAATTTTATCTAAAAAAAGATCCGGTTACAGAAACCTTGGCGAAGCGGTAATGGGATTCGGCATGCTCTTCCTTGGACTTTCGGGATTGAGCAAAGTTTTTTCTCCGGATCAGCTTGGCTTTTTATTTGATATAGACGGAAGCGGATTTTTAGCAATTGTTATTTCCTTTATAATCGGTATTGTAATTACAGCATTGCTCCATTCATCTTCAGCTTTTTCTGCAATCGTAATCACAATGGCTTATAACGGACTTATCAACTGGCCTTTAGCCGCTGCAATGACACTTGGAAGTAACATTGGTTCTACAATCGATGCAATTTTAGCCGCAATAGGAAAGAGTGCCGATGCCCGCCGTTCTGCTTTAATTCATGTTTTATTCAACGTGCTTGGTACCGTGGTTGCATTCATCTTCTTTAATCCTTTCCTGCATCTTGTTACAATTTTGACTCCGGGTCAGGAAAACTCAAATATTGCAATCCGCATTTCTATGCTTCATACAGTATTTAAAACTTTGTCTACAATCATCCTTCTTCCAATGCAGAGTATTCTTGTTAAGCTTACACAGAAGTTTATTAAAGATGATCCTGATGACAGACCCGCACAGTATAAGCTTGTATTTACAAATCTTATGGGAAAGGACAGTATTACAACCCACATCATCCAGGTAGAAAAAGCAATTGCCGATATGACCGATGTTGTAACAGATATGTTCGATAAGATTCAGATTGGAATTACAAAGCGAAACAACGATTTTATAGATAATTATAAAGAAGAGATGAGTAAGACAGAGGATTATGTAGATCAGATGCATGAACAGATTACTCACTATCTTATCAACTGCGAAAAATTCCAGCTGACAGAAAAACA
>JAGCUI010000043.1 GCA_017962965.1 Treponema sp.
GAATTAAAGCTCAAAGTTACAGGGGAAGCAGAGCTCAAGCAGATTGAAAAATACATCAAAGAACTTCCTTTGGACGGAGCAACAGGCTTTGCAAAAATAGACTGGACAAAACTTCCTTCTAAAACAGAAATTCTTTTATTCTCAGACGGACTTTTTAATTACGGTGAAAAAAAGGAAAATAAAGATAAAAGGATTATCAATGTAATTACTTCAGGTACTTCGAATGATTATAATGCCCTCAAAAAACTTGCACGCGACAGTCTTGGAAATTACATCAACCTTTCAAAATACACAGTAAAGGAAGCTCTCAAACAGCTTCAGAATGAACAGCTCAAGGTTATTAAATACGAATACAATGATGAAGAA
Organism: Treponema sp.; assembly: GCA_017962965.1. Taxonomy (GTDB): domain Bacteria; phylum Spirochaetota; class Spirochaetia; order Treponematales; family Treponemataceae; genus Treponema_D. Next base: position 367 of record JAGCUI010000043.1, read on the forward strand.
ATTAAGGATGTTTATCCGCTTCCTGGAACAATTGTAGACGGAGATACACTCACAGTAACAGGTATTCTTGAATCAAAAGAAGCACAGCTTAAAATCTGTCTTGGATACGGAGATAAAATTATTCACAATCTTTATGCAAAGCTCAGCGTTTTTGATGCACCTGAATCAGATATGAATATTCCTCGTATCTGGGGTGGAAGGGCAATTGATGAATTAAGCGGAGATTATGAAGCAAACAGAGATACAATCATTTCTCTTTCCAAGGAATTTAAGATTGTTTCAAAGGAAACTTCATTCATCGTTCTGGAAAATGTTCATGATTATGTTCGCTATGGAATTGTTCCGCCGGATGAGCTTTTGGATCAGTACAATGCACTTGTAAGCAACAGCTCTATGATAAAAACTCCTTACGACGGAGAACAGGGAATTTCTGAACGCGTATACAGAGCTTATAAAGAATATAAAAGATGGTGGAATGCAAAGCCTGGTGAATTAAAGCCAAAGGAACCAAAGGGCGGCCGTATTTATTATGATATGGCTACAGCTCCAGCTGCTGCAGGAGACGCACAGAATGATTATTTTGAAGGAGTTATGGTTGATGAAAACATGGCTTATGCAGCAGAAGAAGTTTTGTCAGAAGAAGAAATAACAACATCGGCCTTAACAAGAAGTAATTCTACATCTGCAAAACAAGCAGCATCTAATTCGGGAAAAGGACCAAGCGTTAATTTACAAGCGTGGGATGGAAAAGCAAAATATATTACAGAATTAAAGAAAACACGCGAAAAGGATATGTATAAAAAATATCTTGAGCTTAAGAATGAGTACGAAGAATCTCCTTCGTTCTATATGGAAGTTGCAGATTACTTTAGAAAATGCAAGATGAATGACAAGGCACAAAGGATTCTTTCAAACCTTGCAGAAATCAATCTTGAAAATTCAGATGTTTTAAGGGCTTTGGGTAATAAGCTTGTTGAATGGGAAGATTATGAAAATGCTGAATTTGTTTTTGCAAAGCTTGTAAAACTTCGTCCGGAAGCACCTCTTTTCTTAAGAGACCTTGGATTGGCTCAGCATAAAAACGGAAAGAGCCGTGAAGCATTGGATACTTTGTATAAGATTCTTGTAAAGGAATGGGACAGCCGTTATTCAGAAATTGAACTTACAGTGTTAAACGACATGAAGTCTATTATTAATGAAAAAGGCTATAAGCTTTCTGAACTTGGTTATGATAAAGAGCTTTTTGAAAATCTTCCTGTGGACATAAGAATTGTTCTTACATGGAATACAGACGACTGTGACATTGATCTTTGGGTAACAGAACCTTCCGGCGAAAAGTGCAGCTATAGAAACAAATTTACCAACAAAGGTGGAAGACTTTCCCGTGACTTTACCCGCGGCTATGGACCAGAAGAATACTGTATTAAAAAGGCAATCAAAGGTGAATATAAAATCGAAGTTGATTATTACGGAACAAGCTCACAGCGCATTTTACAGCCTGTAATTGTTCAGGCAGAGGTTTATACAAACTTTGGAAAGCCGAATGAAACAAAACAGGTTCTTACTTTACAGCTTGATACAGTTAAGGGAACTTATAAGGTTGGAACAATAAAATTTTAAGCCTTAGTTAATTCTGCTACGGCATCTATTTTGGCCTGGGAAAGAAGCGGCATATCTTTGGATAAATCGGCAATCTGGAACTCTATTGCTCCGGATTGAGCCGTGCCGGTTAATTCTCCTGGGCCTCTTGTTTTTAAATCCTGCTCGGAAATATAAAAACCGTCTGTGCTTTCGCGAAGGGCCTTCATTCGTTCAATTCCGGTTTGAGTTATGTTTTTACTGTAGATTAAAAAGCAGTAGGATTGCTCGCTTCCTCGTCCAACTCTTCCCCTGAGCTGATGTAATTGCGCCATTCCGAACCGGTCTGCCATTTCTATAACCATACAGGTGGCATTTGGTACATCCACCCCAACTTCAATTACCGTGGTAGCGGCCAGCACTTTTATTTTGCCTTCCTTAAACTCGTGCAGAATGCGCACCTGCTCGTCCTCGTCCACCTTGGAATGTAACAGTGCGCATTCAAAACCAGGGTACACTCTTTTTGAAAGAAGCTCAAAGCTTTTCTCTGCGGATTTAAGAGGGGATGAACCTTCTTCCATTGTAAATTCCGAATCTATTGCAGGGTATACAAAGTACGCCTGGTGTCCTTTCTCGAGCTCTTTTCTTACAGCCTCATAAGCGTTTGCTTCGTTGCCTTCTTTTACAAGATACGTTGTTATAGCTTTACGGCCCTGCGGCATAGTTTTTATAGAGCACACATCTAAATCGCCGTAAAGCGTTAAAGCAAGGCTCTGCGGGATTGGAGTTGCGCTCATCATAAGAAGGTGCGGCTCAAAGGTAATTCCACATTTTTCTTCTGTACGTCCCTTTGCAACAATAGCCTGGCGCTGTAAAACTCCAAAGCGATGCTGTTCGTCAATTACTACAAGCTCAAGATCGTTGTACTGAACCTGTGAGGAAAAAAGCGCGTGTGTACCGATAACGATGTCTATATTGCCTGCTTTGAGCGCTTTTAAAAGCTGTGTGCGGCCGCTTGATTTTACGTTCCCGGTGAGGAATGCGGTTTTAATTCCAAGCGGGGCAAGAAGGCGGTCTGTGGTTTCGGCGTGCTGGCGGGCAAGGATTTCTGTAGGGGCCATAAATGCACACTGTCCCTTCCAGCTGATTATTCTTAAACACATAAAAAGGGCACACAAGGTTTTACCAGAGCCTACATCACCCTGTAAAAGTCTTGCCATTGTAAAAGGAAGTTTTGAAGGAAGCGGAATACCTCGTTCGTACTGAACTAAGATTCTGTTTCTTTCTGAATAGCCTTTGTCTATTTCGCTGTTCATAAGACAGATTACTTTTTTCTGGTCCGGAGTTAATTCATAAGGAAGTGAATCTAAAAGGCGTTTTTGCATTGGAGAAAGGGATGAAATAAATTCTTCATCTGTAAATGTTTTTTCTGCCACTTCCACACTTTGGATGCTTCCCCGTCTTTTATAACTACGCTGGGAAATTACATACATAAAATGATAAAGTTCTTCGTAGGCAAGGGTTTTTCTGGCCAAAAGGGCTTTTTCAAGATTTTCGGGCTTATGAATATTTACGATTGCTTCCTGCTTAGAAAGAAGGCCGTGTTTTTTAATTAAGTGCTCGGGTATTTCATCCTCAATTCCATGTGCATACTGGCTTAGGGCGGTTTCAATTGCTTTTGATATATTTTTTTGTGTAAGGCCTTCTGTAAGCGGATAAACGGGAATCACCTTTGAATTAAGCGGCATGAGATTTATTATGTCTTTGGTAGAGCTTTCGGGGAGATTCATCACGTTTGCTTCAAAAGAAGTACTCTGAAGACTGTTGTATTTTACAAAAAATTCACCTGTTAAAGAGATGATTGTGCCAGGCACTAAAATTTTTTCCAAAAAGGCTCGGTTAAAACAGATGAGGCTTGCACTTGCGGTTCCGTCGCTTACGATGATTTTTAAGGTTTTCATTGTGCCGTAGCCAAACCATTCATGAGAAAGAACCTTGGCAACCGTGTGTATTTTATGGCAGGTATTGTAATCCTTTAAAAAATGCTTTTGTGTTCTGTCTTCGTAATCGCGCGGATAATAGGCAAGAAGCTCCCCGATTGTAAAGATGTTTAATTTTGCGAGAAGGGTTGTAATCTTTGGACCAACTCCCGTTATGGAAGAAACAGGAGCGTTTATTTCATTTAATTTCACAAGAGTCCTTTTGGATTAGAACGGAATGCGCATTATAAAATATGAAAGATAGATAAATGCAATATATGTGATTGTAGCAACAACCGCACAGAAAACCCATGTGATTAAAAGTGTTCTTGTATAGGAAATCGGTTTTTTAGTAAATTTTGCAGAAAGCTTATATGAGATTCTTCCTAAAATTGTATCAATTCCGTTCCATACAGGATTTTCTCCTCTCTGTCCGCGGTTTACAACTAAAACTATCCAGCGGATTAAAGAAAGAACTCCAAAGAAACAGAGGATATAAAAAATAAGATGCCAGAAAACATAAACAACACAATTGAGCACGATTGCAAAGCTGATTGTTCCGTAGGCTGCAAGGCGTGAAAAAAGTGAATCTAAAACAGATAAAACACCAAGCGCTAAAACCGGCGAAAAGTCTATATTTTCGATTATGAGCTTTCTAAAGCGTTTAAAGAAATTTAAATAAGGACCTGTAACGGCTCCAAGGAATTTTCCAACGGATGTAAATTTTGCTCCCGGAATAAAGGTGATAATGATTGCAATAAGGCAAACAAGAAGATATATGGAACAAAGCGTTCCTAAAATAGTAAATAAAACACTCATAATATTACCTCAAATTTTATTCAGTCCACACTTCGTTTACAAAGTGAATTTCCTTAAGATCATCCAAAGTCTGTTTGTCCGGAGAGATTCTAAGCTGCTCGTTTACTTTGATGATGTAAGGATTTTTTCCTGTGTCTATATGTAAATATACTGAACAATTACCCGTTTTATCAAATAAAAAATCCTTTAATTGCGAAATTGCAGCTTCATTATTGAAATTCGGGTCCATTTTAATATGAACTGATGTTGCGGCCCTTGTTTCAAGCTCGTTTGCATTTTCAATTGAGTCGATTATGAATGAAGGCTCTTCGCGGGAAACATTAAGCTTGCCTTTGAAAGCATATACACCGGAAAGTTCAATCTGTCTTCCAAGCTCTTTCCATGTAGAAGGGAATATAACACATTCCAACTGGCCTGTATAATCATTAAGACGTACAAATGCCATCTGGTCGCCTTTTTTTGTTGTGATTACACGGATGTTGCTTACCATTCCAAGAGCGATGTATGATTTTCCGGCGTTTTTCATCTGCCATGATTTTACTCCGCTTGCTTCGAGCTGTGCTTTTGCGGCTTTTTCTTCTTCTGCAACACGGCTTAAATTTGATGATTTTAAGGTAACTGCATGCTCAATTGCTTTTTTATAATCATCAAGAGGGTGCCCGCTTACATAACAACCGATGCATTCTTTTTCAAGATTCAATAATTCCATTCTTGGAACATCGTCTACCATTTTAAACTGGAAGGCTGTAAATGCTTTTTCTTCTTCCGGTAATTCTCCGAATAAATCACCCTGGCCTTTAATCTTATCTTCCATTATGTCTGTGGCATATTCAACGGCTTCTTCAAGATTTGCAAGGAGAGTAGGGCGGTTTAAAGTTGTTCCATCTGCTTCCTTAAGATTGTCAAAGGCACCTGTTTTTATTAAAACTTCTAAGGCTTTTTTATTGAGGATAGTTTTTTCAACTCCTGTTTCAGGGTCTTTATCCATGCGGGAGAACATTCGTTTTACAAAATCAAGGAAGGTTTTAAAAGGTCCGTGTTCTTCTCGTTCATTAACGATTGCACGTGCGGCATTTTCTCCAATTCCCTTAATTCCTTTAAGACCAAATACAATTCTTCCGTCTACAACGTCGAAAATTACATCGGAACGGTTTACGTCCGGGGCATCTACTGCAACACCCATTGTTCTGGCTTCTTCTATATATTCAGGAAGTCCGTCTGTAGAAGTGATTTCGTTTGTAAGGTTTGCAGCCATAAATTCTGCAGGATAATGAGCCTTGAGCCAGCCTGTTCTGTATGCCAAAACCGAGTATGCTGCTGCGTGTGATTTATTAAAGCCATAGCCTGCAAAAGGAACCATGATATCAAAAATTTCTTCTGCATGCTTTTCTGTATATCCGTTTTTAAGGGCACCTTCTACAAAGTCCTTTTTCTTTCCCATAAGAACTTCAGGCTTTTTCTTACCCATGGCACGGCGAAGCATATCGGCTCCACCAAGAGAGAAACCTGCAATAATCTGGGCAACCTTCATAATCTGTTCCTGGTAAACCATTACACCGTAGGTTTCTTTAAGAAGGTCTTCCAAAGCCGGGTCCGGATAGTGAATGGTTTCAGGCTTCCATTTACCTTCGATGTACTGAGGAATACAATCCATTGGGCCCGGACGGTAAAGAGCGTTTAAGGCAACAAGGTCTTCTATTTTTTCAGGTTGAAATTCACGGAGGATTTTCTGCATACCAGGGCTTTCAAACTGGAAAACGGCAACTGAATCACCGCGTTTAAAAAGCTCAAAGGTTTTTTCATCAGTTTCGCTTACTTCTGAGGTAAGGAATGGAGGCTCATCAGGTTTTTTATGTTTATTGATGATGTTTTCTGCGTAACGTATAAGAGAAAGTGTTTTTAATCCAAGATAGTCAAATTTTACAAGGCCGCACGGTTCAATAATATCCATTGTGTACTGAACGGCAACTTCACCGGATTTAGGATCTTTAAAAACCGGAGCCCAGTTTGGAAGAGGAGTTAAACCGATTACCATTCCGGAAGCATGAAGACCTGTGTTTCTTTTTACGCCTTCCAGACGGAATGCAAGATCAAATAATTCCTGGTAGCGAGGATCATCCTTATATGGAATAAGCTGTCCTCCATCGGGCATTTTTTCTGTAGGCGGATTAAATGCGTCTTTAAGTGTGGCCTTTGGACTTTCAGGAATACATTTTTTGAGTGCGTTTACTTCTCCCAAAGGAATTCCAAGGATTCGTCCTACGTCGGCAATACAGTTTTTTGGCTTTAAAGTACCAAAGGTTACAATGTGACCAACGTTGGCATCGCCGTAAAGGTCTCGTGTGTGCTGGATAATATCCTGGCGATAGTCGAAATCCATATCAACGTCAAAATCCGGCATGGATACACGTTCAGGGTTTAAAAAGCGTTCAAAGATAAGACCGTAGCGGAACGGGTCGATATCGGTAATTGTCATTGCATAGGCAACAAGAGAACCGGCTCCAGAACCTCGTCCTGGCCCAATCGGAATATAAGGCTTTGGTTTATTGTTTACATTATCCCAAGTAGATTTTGCCCAGTTGATGAATTCCCATACGATTAAAAAGTAGCCCGAAAATCCCATGGTAAAGATTGTGTTTAATTCATATTCAGCTCTTTCACGAATCTCGGGTGTGATTTCCTTATATCGTTTTTTTAATCCTTCTTCTACAATGTGTCTTACATAATCATTCTGGTTTGCCTGATAATCATCTCCGTGAGTGCAAAACTCTTTTGGAAGATCAAAGCGCGGAAGACATGCTTTTAAATCCGAAGTTTCATACTGCTTGATTGTAAGATTACACATGTTTGCAATTTTGATTGTGTTGTCAAAGGCATCAGGGCATTCAGGGAATAAGGCGCGCATTTCCTGTTCTGTTTTTAAATACCAGGAATCAAGGTCTGTTTCGCCGCCCATTTTTGAATGAGGTTCATGAAGCTGATTTTTAAAACCAATACAACGCAGGGCATCCTGAGCAATTGCATCTTCGCGCTCAACATAGTGAACGTCGTTTGTGGCTACTAAAGGAATATCAAGCTTTCTTGCAAGAGCAATGAGTTTTTTTGCTACTAACTTTTGCTCTGGGATTCCGTGGTCCTGAATTTCTATATAATAATGGTCCGGGCCAAAAAGATTTTTATATTTTAAGGCTAATTCTTCGGCTTCTTTATCCATGTTTGCAAGAAGAAGCTGAGGGAGCTCTCCCTGAATACATGCAGAACAGCAGATAATTCCTTCGTGATACTGTTCCAGAAGCTCCCAGTCTATACGTGGCTTTCCGTAATAAAGGGCGTTTTCATCACAAAATGCATGACTACTGAGCCAGCACATGTTTTCATAGCCCTTTTGATTTTCGCATAAAAGAATAAGGTGGAAATAATGAGCGTGACGGTCGCCTTCTTCTCCTTTGTGGCTGTAAGGAACGTCGTTTTTTTCAAAGTGGCTTCCGTATGCAACATAGAATTCTTCGCCTACAATAGGATTGATTCCGTTATGATGGCAGAGCTTTTCAAAGTTCAGGGCACCGAACATGTTTCCGTGGTCGGTAAGAGCAAGAGCGGGCATGTTTAATTTTTTTGCCTTTGCTACAAGCTTATCGAGAGTTGCACAACTGTCTAAGAGAGAATAATCTGAGTGCACATGAAGATGAACAAAGCCTGAAACAGGAGTTCCTTCGGGTGCCGGCTCAAATGTGTGATAGTCCGCCATTTACCACCCCTAGCGATTTCCCTGAATGGGAGAGATATAGATATTATATGCTATTTCCGAAAATTACTAAAGTTTAAATTCGTTAAGTTCTGTAGCAAGTTTGTTCAAGCTTTCTTTTGTTCCGCTTGTAGATGCCTTTGTAATTGCAGCTGCATCGGAAATCTGCTGAGAGAAGCTGTTAATCTGGCTCATTGTATCAGAAATATTTCTTGTAACTTCGGCAAGGTTGTGCATTTCGCGGAGAATCTGTTCACCGCCAACAAGCATTTCTGCAGAACCGTTCTTTACTTCTGTAGTTGAGTTACTGATAGCGCGCATTGCCTCGAGAACCTGCTGGTTACCGGCATTCTGTTCTTCCATTGCATTTGAAATAACGCTTTCCTGCTCTTTAACCTGCTGTGAAAGGTCATAAATACTAGAGAATGAAGACTGTACCTGTTTAATATCAGATGTAATCTGTCCGATTGATTCAGAAAGTGATTTAAGATTTTCGTCGATTGCTTTACTCTGTGTGCCAGACTGTTCGGCAAGCTTACGGATTTCTTCTGCTACAACGGCAAATCCCTTACCTGCTTCGCCCGCGTGTGCAGATTCGATTGCGGCGTTCATAGCAAGGAGGTTGGTCTGAGTAGCGATTGTCTGAATAACGCTTGAAGCCTGTAAAATACCTGCAGACTGCTGAAGTACGCTTTCTGCTGTAGAAACGGCTGTTCTTACCTTGTCCTGTCCCTGGTCCGAAGCTTCGCTTAAAAGCTTTACAACCTCGCTGTTCTTTTCGAGAATCTGAGAAACGCTCTGGATGTTTGCAACCATTTCTTCTACGGCAGCAGAAGACTGAGTTACACCGGCAGCCTGTGATTCAATTGCATTATTGAGGGAACGAATGTTACCCATAATCTGTTCAATAGAAGAGTTTGTTTCCTGTACACCTGCAGACTGATTTTCCATTTCGTTTTTAACGCTGCTCAAGGCTTCTGTAATGTTCAAAATGTTGTCTCTTGTTGTATCCATGTTTGCAACAAGGTCATCAGATTGGCGTACAGAATTTTTTGTTGAATTATTGATTGCAGAAAGAATTGTCCCCATATGTCTTTTTAATGAGTTCATATTCTGTATGATTACACCAAGTTCACTGCGGTTTGTAGGCTTTTTATCTTCTACAGAGTAATCCTTTTCTGAAAGGGCAGATGCAAGTTCATCAATATCGCCTACACACTGTTTAACATCAGAAATAAGGATGTATTCAATCACAAGAAAGTAAATGACTGTATATGCCGCAATAGGAATAATTCTGGATATAAGGGCATCACGACCTTCTGCAAGATTCTGTGGAATTACAGAAACAACGATGATACAAAGAAGGCTTCCTGTTAATGCAAAGATAAGTGTTAAGAGGTTTCTCTGCATGAGCGACATTGTGATTTCTTCTTTAGGGAAGTCAATAAAGTAAAGGCGTGGTTCAAGAATACGGATATAGATGAGGTAGAATAAAAGTGAAAATTCACAAACCATTGCACCGGCAAAGAGCATTGTACAGATTACAGGTGATTCGTTATGGAAAGAAACCGGAGCCCATCCCTTAGTTTTTACAAGAAGACAGATTATAAATCCTTCTGCGAGCGAGAAGAAAATTGGAAGTCCGATGTTTAAAAGAGAAATAAGCTTTAATCTTTTATTTGTTAAAGTCTGTTTTGTAGGATCCTGCCTGAAATCATTTATAGTTTTGTAGAGGAAGTAACACACAGCGGCGGCAGAACCGGCAGCAAGAAAATATAAGAGAAGCATTGAAGGATGTGAAGAAAACCTATTGAATTCCTTAGTTGTGTACATGTTAAAAAAGTTTGAAAGAAGTCTGAATAAGATGAGTGGCGAGCCAAAAACTAACAAAATAGCAATATAGCACGGCCATGGGATTATGGATTTCTTTGCGTTCATATAATACTCCTCCAAGAGTGAATGCTTTATAAAATTTTATGCTGTATAATTATAACATAAAATTGCATTGGTTTTAAATAGAAAAAGAGAAAATACTATTTAAAACAGACATCTACTTCGAATGAACCATATTTTGTGGAAAATGGAATTGCAATTACAGGAAAGTTTTTAGGCCACATAATCTGATGGTTCGGACCGGAAACTGTAAGCGGTGGTGAAATTTCAAGCTCATAATCAGGAATTTTCGAAATAGCGTTTCCCGAAATGATGTTGGTAAATTCGCTGACAAGTTCGCATGCCATTTCTTCCCTTTCGTCCGGTTTACATTCAATTCCCGAAACTTCCAGCATCTTAGAAGCCAGAACCTTGTGAAGGCGGAATGCTACAATTCCTTTATGAAAGCCTGTTGCACCGATAATTCCCGAAACTTCCCATGGATGACCTGCGTTGATATCAAGAATATAAGGCTCTTTGTTTTGAGTCGTAATCTGAAACATGGATTCAAAGGCTTCCATGCCGGCATTTAAAAATGCATTAATAAGTTTTGCGTCCATATTTATATTTTATAACAGGTTTGCAGAAAAAAAAAGTTTTATTGTATAAAGAGTGTTTTTTCTCTATAATATGCATTAATTTTATTAATTAAGCTGCGCGTCATAATTGCGTGGCGGAGGTTAGATATGAGCGAAGTTAGAGTTAGATATGCACCGTCTCCAACAGGTATGCAGCACATTGGTGGTGTTCGCACTGCACTTTTTAATTATTTATATGCACGTTCTCAGGGTGGAAAATTCATTCTCCGTCTGGAAGATACAGACCGCACCCGTTATGACGAAAAATACGTTCAGAATCTCTACGATACAATGGAATGGCTTGGAATAGACTGGGATGAAGGCGGTTCTAAAGGTGGTGAATATGGTCCTTATGTTCAGTCAGAAAGATTTGAGCTTTATAAAGAATATGCCATGAAGCTGATCGAAAACGGCGAAGCTTATTACTGCTTTTGTGATGCAGAACGCCTGGACAGAATCAGAAAAATTCAGACAGAAAACAAGATGGCACCCGGCTACGACAGAAACTGCCGTCATTTGACTCCGGAAGAAGTAAAGGCAA
>JAGCUI010000044.1 GCA_017962965.1 Treponema sp.
AGAGTTATCGCCGAAGGCTTCTGAGTTTGTACAGGCTCCTTCCATAACTACCTTTGGATGCTCGTAGCTTCCGTAAGTACAGATGAATGCTTCGCGACTTGTATCAAAACCGGTCATCGGGGTTCCGATTAAAGCAACCCACTGACTCATATAAGCACCGCCGACCTCGTATTCAGGATGCTGAATGTAAAGATTGTCCTGAATTGAATAGCGCAAAAGATTATCCCCTACTTTTTCTCCCTTTACGATGAACAAAGAGTACTGAAGGTTTACCTGATCCTGAGTTGTATTCCATTGGTTTGTAAATTCACAGTAAGAGAATATGCGGATTTTGCGTTTTTTATCGCTTGTATTTGTTACCTTAAGACGCCAGTATTCAAAATTCTGACCAAGAGGAACATAATATTTTGTTTCTGATTTAATTCCTTTATATTCCGAAGTGATTGTTGTATAGGCTGTACCATGACGGCATTCACTCTTATACTGATCCAATGGCTTTCCTACCGGCTGCCATGATGCAGACCAGAAATCTCCGTCATCCATGTCGCGGAGGTAGAAATAACGTCCAGGCTGATCCATAGGAATAGAATTAAAGCGGAGACGCATAAATCTTCCCTGAGCACCGGATTTATAAAAGCCGTAACCGCCAGCATTGTTTGTGATTACTGCTCCGTAAACTGTTGAACCTAAATAATTACTCCAGCTTGTTGGAGTATCCGGACGGGTGATAACATATTCAGCGTTATCATCATCAAAATAACCGTATTTCATCCTGAACCTCAATTATAGTTTTAATGTGTATTCATTATATTACGAAAATCCATATTTTCAATTGAAAAAAACGAATTTATAATTGTACAAATCTATACGGAAAATCCCCTATACACATCAATAGAAACATTTTTTTAGTTTACAATCCAAAAAACTGTGTTATCATAAAATTATAACAATAAAAAAAGTGTGCTGCCGATGAAGAATAAAAGACTTATCAACCCTGAAAAAGCAAAGCTGGTTTCCACCTTTATAATACTGATTGTCGTAATCATTATTGTAATGTTTCTTTCGACAATTCTAATTAATTCAATCAAAAAACAAACTGAAAAATTATATATTTCCGATATGCAGACTATTGTCGAAGGCTACGGACAGATAATCAGCGACAGGGCAGATCTTTATATCACATCCATATCATCAGTTTACGAAAAAGATTTCTTTGAAAAGGCAAAGGATAAAGACATTTATTCATATCTTTCTAAAACAAGAGGTCAGATTCATAAGGATTTTAACAGTTTCTTCTATATAAACCGCGATTTTATCTATCACGACTCAGACGGAAACGAATACACCTTCGAAAACACTGATATTTTTAATCCCCTTTTTTTTGAAAATAAAGAAGAAATCATTTCTGAAACTCTAAAGAACGAAGAAGCCCCTGAAGAAAGCGAACTTGTTTTTGCAAAGGCAGTAAAGGATTCAGAAGGAAATGTAAAGGGAGCTTTAGGCGGAACAGTTAAATTAGAAAAGCTTAATGACCTTGTAAATCAGATAAAACTTGAAAAAGATCAGTTCCTCTGTATTCTGGATAGCAAAGGATATTTTATCGTTCACACAGATCCTGTATGGCTGTTTAAAAAATTCGTTCCGCCACAGTCTGAATACTCACTTTTATCTACAGAACACATTGCAAAACGCGACTCAGAATATATTGAAAGCTTTGATGTAAACGAAGAAAAGATTTCACTCATCACACAAAAAATTCCGCTTTTGAACTGGACGCTCACTCTTAAGATTCCGCAGAATCATTTTGACATGCTCTACCAGAAGCACCTGCATAAATTCTTTTTAATAATTGTAATCGCTCTTGCCACAATCATACTGTTCCTTGGAATAGAAATGGCTGTGATGAATTTCTTCCAGAAAAAACAGATGCTCGCTACCCTCTACGATCCTTTAACAAAGCTCTGGACAAGGCAGCATTTTGAACACGAAGCGACAAAGCTTTTAAAACATAATCAGAATTCAAAGTTCATGCTCATCGAGTGCGATATCCGCGGATTTAAATTCATCAATCAGAATTACGGGGAAGAAGCGGCAGATAACCTGATTAAATATCTTGCTGAACAGCTTCAGAGTATTGCCTTTAGAATGAATGCGCTTGTAGGACGAGGATTTGCCGATCACTTTTATTTCTTTATAAAGGTAAGTTCAATCCACAATGCGATGAACGTATTTAAAAACGAAAACGAAAAGCTTTCCGAAGAAATCAAAGCTTATGATATTCCATTCTTCCCTAAATTCGGTATTGCATTTTTAAGTTCCAAAGGAAGGGAACAGACAACTACGATTCAGGAACTCATCGGTCAGGCTTCTTTTGCAAAGAGTACGATTAAAGACAACATGCTCACTCAGTACTCGATTTATAATTCCCGCCTGCTCGAAAAAATCAACAAGGAAAGATTCATCGAAAACAATATGGAAGCCGCTCTGGAAAAAGGCGAATTTTTTGTTATGTACCAGCCTAAGATTGAACTTATTTCCGATAAGGTCGTTGGTGCCGAAGCTCTTGTAAGATGGAACAGCCCTAATCTTGGAATTGTGATGCCCGATGAATTTATCCCTCTTTTTGAGAGAAACGGTTTTATTAAAAAGCTTGATTATTATGTTTACGACAGGGTATTCGCCTTTCTTCAGAAGCAGATTGATGAAAACCGCACTGTTGTCCCGATTTCTGTAAATATGTCTAGAAGTCACAGTAAGCCTGAAAAATTCATGCACGACTTTATGACCTTATTCAGAAAATACAACATCAAGCCTTCTTTGGTAGAAGTTGAAATTCTTGAACGTTCATTTATGAGCGGAAATACACTTAAGGAATTTACAGAGCTTTTGCATAAGGAAGGATTTACTGTTGCAATGGATGACTTTGGTAGCGGTGAATCTTCTCTGAACATGCTCACACAGATTCCGGTTGATGTTTTAAAATTCGATAGAACCTTCCTTGTTTCTTCTACAACACAGTCGGGAACAATCGATTCAACCTCTGCAAACTTTATAGAAAAGCTGATTGAATTGAGTAAGAATCTTAAAAAACAGACAATCTTTGAAGGTGTTGAAACTCAGGCCCAGATTGATTTCTTAAAATCAATTGACTGCGACCAGGTTCAGGGATACTTCTTCTCTAAACCACTTTCTGAGCACGACTTTATAGATTTTATTGACAAGGTATAAAACAACAGTCCCTTACATCTGAGAAAGATATTTATTCAAGATCTGAGTTGCTTCTTTAGGATTTGCCTTACCCTGAGACATTTTCATAACCTGTCCCATGAGCCAGCCGACAACGTTTGTCTTTCCGCTCTTGTAATCTTCTACGGCCTTTGGATTTGCAGCAATTACATCCTGAACCATCTTATCAATGGCACCTGTATCGCTTACAACCTCCATACCATTTTCCTTGATAATCTGAGAAGGCATTTTGTTGGAAGCAAGCATCTGTGCAAAAACTTCTTTTCCCTGTTTTGATGTAATCTTTCCGTCTTCGAGTGCATCTGCAAGCTCTGCAATATGAGCCGGTGTGATTTTTACATCGTTGATTGTTTCTTTCTTTTCGTTTAATACGGCAAGAAGCTCTGCAAGGATGAGGTTTACTGCCTTTTTAGGATTCTTTGATTTCTGTGCGGCATCTTCGAAGAACATTGCAAGGTCTTTTGTAGAAGTGATTGTTTCTACGTCGAAGTCTGTCATTCCGTACATCTTCTTGTAGCGCTGACGTTTTGCTTCAGGAAGCTCGCCTACAGCCTTGTTTGCACGTGCAATCAATTCTTCGCTTACAGTAAACGGTTTAATATCAGGCTCAGTTGTAAAGCGGTAGTCTACGAAAGAGTTTTTTGTACGCTGAACTACAGTCTGTCCTTCTACTTCGTTCCAGCCCATTGTTACCTTAAAGCCAGGGTTAAATTCCTGACGGTCTTCCTGGAATTCTTTAAGCTGGCGCTGTGCTTCGTAAGTACATGCATCACGGATTGCCTTGAATGAGTTTAAGTTTTTAATTTCGGAAATTGGTGTGTGCCAGAGTTTTCCGTCTTCCCATACATTAAGGTTGATGTTTGCGTCGCAGCGCATGTTTCCTTCTTCAAGGTTACCGTTTGTAACTTTTACATAACGGAGGATTTCCTGAACTGTCTGCATGAATAAAGCAGCTTCTTCAGGACTAGTCATATCCGGTTTTGTTACAATTTCTATGAGTGGAGTACCACAGCGGTTATAGTCGATGTATGAGTGTGCACCCTGAAGGTGAAGTGATTTTCCTACGTCCTCTTCAAGATGGATTCTTTCTACGCGGACACGACGGTATTTTTCGCCATCCTTATCGATGATGCAGTCTTCGCCTTTAAAGTTTTTGTCGCGGCATTTTGTTCCGCCCGGCTGTTCATCCTTTGGAAAGCTTCTGAATGGTAAATCAACAAAACCGTCTGTACAAAGAGGAATATCGTACTGTGTAATCTGATAACCCTTTGCAAGGTCAGGATAAAAATAATGCTTGCGGTCGAATTTTGTAAAGCGTGCGATATTACAGTTTAAAGCCTGTCCAGCAACTGCACCAAGTTCTACATAGCCCTTTGAAATACGTGGCATGGCACCAGGAAGGCCGAGACAAACAGGACATACACGTGTGTCGGGCATTCCGCCATAACGGTTTTCGCAGGAACAGAAAGCCTTTGTTTTAGTTAAAAGCTGAGTATGGATTTCGCAGCCGATTACAATTTCCCACTTGTCTATCATAAAATTCCTCTGTTTTGTATACAAAAATAATAATAAACCATTATACAAAAAAAAGGATTTTAAGTAAATGCAGGAAAGATACTCATCAGAAGGCAAAGAGGAATATCAGTTGTGTAAAAATAATATTAATCCTTCCAGCGGGTATATTTTTCGCACTCAAGGATTTTTCTGGCATTGAGCACGCGTTCTTTTGTAGGACTTTCTGTATCTTTTAAAGGATAATCAATTCCAAGGTCTTTATATTTAATAATTCCAAGCCCGTGATAAGGAAGAATTTCTACCCTTTCTACATTGTGCAATGTGCGGATAAAGTCGCGGGTTTGTGTAAGATATTCATCGTTATCTGTAATGCCCGGGACAAGAACATGGCGGATCCAGATCGGCTTTTTAATTTCGTCAAGATAAGCAAACATTTCGCGGATATTTTTTCCTGACTGACCTGTAAGCTTTATGTGTTCTTCTTCGTTTATGTGCTTGATATCCATCAGAAGAATGTCTGTTACTTCCATAAGCTTTTGAAATTTTTGGAACCACTCGCCTTCTTTTGTAAACGGTGCACCAGAAGTGTCTATGCAGGTGTTGATGTTTCTTTTTTTACATTCAGTAAATAATTCCAAAAGAAAATCAATCTGGAAAAGAGGCTCTCCACCACTTACTGTAATTCCACCTTTTTTACCCCAGTAGGCACGGCAGGTTTCTGCTTCACGTAAAAGCTCTTCTACAGTGTATGGCTTTCCGTCTGTCATCTTCCATGTATCAGGGTTATGGCAGTAAAGGCAGCGCAAAGGACATCCTGAAAAAAAGATGATAAAACGGCTTCCAGGTCCGTCGGCACAGCCAAAAGATTCCAGTTGATGAATATATCCTGTCATTTTTCTCCCCTATTTTTTTATTAATGATTCTTTAATATAGTCGTAAAGGAATTCTACGGTTGAATCAATTCCAAGTCTGCTTGAGTTTATGCAGATATCATAGGTTTTACATTCACCCCATTTTCCGTTCTTACAAAAATAATCGTGATAGGCTTTTCTTTTTTTGTCGTGACGTTCGATTGCAGCGCGTGCTCTTTTTTCATCCATATTTCTAACCTGCATGATTCTTTTTACCTTTTCGTCCATGTCGGCCAGAATAAAGATTGAAACAAAGCCATCCATTCCGCGGAAAAGCTCATCGGAACATCTTCCAACAACAACAAAGGAATCACCGTCTGCTGCCTTGGATCTTAAAAGCCCGAACTGAAGCTCAGCAACATTTTCTTCCGGAGAATTTGAATATCCCTTTACCTTGCGGCTAAAGAATTTTTTTCTTGGAACTTCGTCGTATTTTTCGAGATTGTTTGTATCTATATTTTTTATCTTTCCAATTTCATCAAAGAGGTTTCTGTCGTACAAAGGAATATCAAGCTTTTCTGCAAGCTTAACACCAATTTCATGCCCTGCACTTCCATACTGACGACTGATAGAAATAATAATCTGTTTATCCATAATCACCTGCAATTAAACTTTTATCTATTACAAATATCTGATGAAGATATAAACGGTACAAATACCCATAACAATGATTGTTGCAGGTACTGCTTTTCTACAGTATTCTCTCCATCCAACAGGATATCCGGCCTTACCGGCAACAGACGTTCCTACTACATTTGCACTCGCACCGATTGGAGTTGCACTTCCACCAATATCTGTTCCCATAGACAAAGCCCATGTCATAGTTGGAAGACTTACACCCGAAGTTTGTGCAAGCGACTGAATTACCGGAATCATTGTTGCGGCAAAAGGAATATTATCAATAAAGGCACTTGCAATTGCAGAAACCCAGATGATAATCGCTATCATTAAGTATACATTGCCTCCCGAGATTTTTCCAATAAATCCTGCAACAATTTCAAGAATACCAGTCTGTTCAAGTCCGCCTACAACCATAAAAAGCCCTGTAAAGAATACAAGAGTCTTATAATCAACCTTTTTAATAATTTCCCCGATGTGACGAGGAGCTGTAATCAGAGTGAGCACTGCAATAAAGGTTCCGATTGTAGCAACTGTGAGTCCTGTTTCTGAATGAGTTACGAGCAAAACAACGGCAATCAAAAAGATAATCACGCTTAAAACAAAGCCCTTTTTATCTTTGATAGCAGATTCAGGAATCGGCAATTTTGAAATATCAACCTCTCCCCTCGTTTTTAAATCCTTTTTATAAGCAAAGAAAAAGAAGACTACCATGAGAACAAGACAAATGCCTGCCATTACACCGGTATTAAAGAAGAAGTCCGAAAAAGAATAGCCAAGGCTTGTTCCGATGATGATGTTTGGAGGGTCGCCGCACATTGTAGCAGAACCGCCTAAGTTAGCACAAAAGATTTCCGAAAGAACCATCGGAAGCGGATTGAATTTTAAAAGCTGCGAAAGCTCGATTGTTACAGTTGCAAGAAAAAGAATAACTGTAATACTGTCGATGAACATTGCAAGAACAGCAGACATAATCATAAAGGTAACAAAGATTGGAAGCACCTTGTATTTAACAGCCTTGGCAAGCTTCATACAAAGCCATCTGAAAAATCCAACGCGTGCCATTCCTTCTACCATAATCATCATACCGGCAATAAAGATGATTGTAGCCCAGTTGATTCCGCTGGTACTTTCTTCCGCCGCTCCCCTCACAATCCAGAAGTCAGGCTGAATGAGGCTTTTAAAATTGAGGGTATTCATTACTGCATCAGGGCTGTGAAGTCCAAGTCCGAATACAAAAAAAAGTGTAAGAAGTCCGCAGATTAAAGTAATAATATGTCTTTCAAAAATTTCAAGGATGATTAATAAAAACATCACAATGAAAATACTAACCGCTAAAATTTGTGCTACTAACATAGAAGTGATTATAATGATTATGAAAACTAAATTCAAACACCTCTATTTTTTCTTGCCCGACTGAATATAGCCCATGTGAACCCTGTCTTTTCTGGAAAGTCTTTTTTCTCCAAGATTCTCTTTTAAAATTTCGCTGTTTGATTTATGAGAATGAGTTGATGAATTTTTTGATTTGAATTCTTTTTCCCAAACAGGAACTTGAGGATGTTTATCACCTTTTTTTACATACATCGCCCACTCTTCCGGCTCTGCTACTTCAAACTTTAAATGCTCGTGAGTAAAAGGATGATCAAATTCTAAAGTTCTTGCATGAAGGCATAACCTGTGGAAAGGATCTGTGTGTGCCCTGTGTTCTTCATCGCCACATAAAGGATAACCGTGAGCCGCAAGATGTGCCCTGATCTGATTTTTTTTACCCGTATCAAGTGAAAGCTCAAAAAGACAGTGAGTAGGCCCCTCAAGGATTTTTTTATAAAAGGTTCTGGCCTTTACTGTTTTAATCTGATGTCCGTTTTTATCCTTTGCCCCCTTTTTTGGAACATAACCCACATTGTGTGCATTCTGTGCAAGCTCATCTTCAATCCACCCTGAATCAGAAAGCGGAGGCAAAAGATTTTCGTTTTTTGATTTTTCATTTCTTAATTCACTTACAGCATGATAAAGACGTTCTGTTACCATTGTGTGCCAGCTGTTCATAATTACATTGCATGCATTTTCAGTGAGCGCAAACATCATAACTCCGCTGGTATCACGGTCAAGCCTGTGAACAATATAAGGCTTATGCTTTGAATTGATTTTTCCCTGCTTTCGTAAAATTTCCTCCAGTACAGACATTGCAGTGCGGCTCTTACTTCCAGGATAAGGAACAGACAAAAGTCCTGAAGGTTTATTAATCACAACAAGCCATTCATCCTGATATAAAATCTCAATTTTTTCGTGACCGTAATCTGCCTTGTGTTCCCTTTTATATTGTGTACTAGCCTTTACGTAAGCCATGTTTTTCTCCATTAAAAACTAATTGATTTTTAAAATATCCATTACAGTTGGAGCAATAAAATCAGCCCCTGCTTTTTCAAGCTCTTGTTTAGACCCATACCCAAAAAGCACCCCGCATGATTTAAGCCCGTTTTTCTTAGCACCTATAATATCATATTCCCGGTCTCCAATCATGAGCACCTGGTCCTTACAAGGATTTCCGATTTTTGTAAGAGCGTATTCAATCACCTCTTCTTTCTTACTGCGCGATTCATCCATGTTACTTCCGCAGATAAAATCAAAATAAGAAGAAAGATTAAAATGTTCAAGTATTTTTACAGAATATTCTTCCGGCTTGGAGGTAGCAACCAAAAGACGCTTGCCCTGCTTTTTCAATTCCTCTAAAAGCTCTGGAATCTTATCATAAACAGTATTTTCAAAAAGCCCTTTCTGGGAAAAATATTCCCTGTACTTTTTTACGCCTTCCTGGCACTGAGCCATATTAAACCCGAATTGAGTCTCAAACGTCTGAATAAGCGGCGGCCCGATGAATGTACAAAGCCTTTCGTAAGAAGGAATCTCCATCCCGAATGATTTAAGCGCATATATAAATGAATTAGTTATCCCAAGCGCCGGATCCGTAAGAGTCCCATCCAGATCGAATAAGTAATATTTGAACATGTGTATATAATAATAATCATGATGAATAAAATCAATTTATGTGTATATGTAAATAGGTATATATGAATAAAATGAATATTCGACCCCGGATGAATTAATAACGTAATTTTGTATATAAAATATATTAAAAAACTACTGAATGAATTGGATAATGCGATTATAGACGATTGGTTTAAATAAAATGTAAATGCTTCCACATGCACGCTCCCGCGGAGAACCACGAATTGCTCCGCCGAGAAGGCTTTGTATAAACTGCGTTTATACAACCCGGTACTACCCAAACCTTGGCACGCTCGCCTTCAATGCTACACAATTCGTGAACCTCCGCTCCGCGTGAAATGGTACGATTAAAATTATAAATCCATTTATAATCCTTATCCTTTCTTATTTTGCATTATCAAAATATCTGTGTGATAGCTTTTCTTTATATATTATATACCCATAAATCTCACCGAGGTTTGTACATTCAAAGAACAAATTAATCATTCATATTAAAATAATCATTTACATATTCTGTTTCTTTACTTATAATGTAATTTATATAGGAGTAAAAAATGAGATTAATTATCAGACCGGATTACGATACTGTTTCTAAATGGGCAGCTAATCATATTGCTTCACGTATTAATGAAGCTAAACCTACTGCAGAAAAACCTTTTGTCTTGGGGCTTCCTACTGGCTCTACTCCGCTTGGAACTTATAAGGAGCTTATCAATCTTTATAAAAAGGGAAAGGTTTCTTTTGAAAATGTTGTTACCTTCAACATGGATGAATATGTAGGAATTCCGGAAGATCATCCGCAGAGTTATCACACTTTTATGTGGGAAAACTTTTTTAGTCAGATTAATATCAAAAAAGAAAATGTACATATCTTGAACGGAAATGCAAAGGACCTTAAAAAGGAATGCCAGGATTATGAAGCTGCAATTAAGGCTGCCGGCGGAATCAACCTCTTTATGGGCGGTGTTGGTGTAGACGGACACATTGCATTTAATGAACCAGGCTCTTCTCTCAGAAGCCGCACACGCGAAATGGCACTCACACAGGATACAATCATTGTAAACAGCCGCTTCTTTGAAAACGACGTAAACAAGGTTCCAAAAACATCTTTAACAGTTGGTGTTGGAACAGTCTGCGATTCAGAAGAAGTTATGATTTTGATTACAGGACACAACAAGGGTCTTGCACTCAAGCATGCAGTTGAAGAACCAATCAGCCAGATGTGGACCGTAAGTGCCCTTCAGCTTCATGAAAATGCCGTAATTGTATGCGACGACGACGCTACCGACGAACTCCGCGTAGGCACAGTAAAATACTTCAACGACATAGAAAAGAAGAATTTTAATAACGAGATTTAACAATTCCTCCGTTTTAAGTAAAATAAGGATTTTAAACAAAAACACCGTTTCTAATGAAGCGGTGTTTTTGTTTAATAATATTTATCTATTATTTATCGACGAGTATAAACACCCTCTCCCGATACAATAGTTTTCCAATTATCTGACGTTGAAAAATGCCAGGTAACTGTAGATGATGTACCAAAGACACAACTTAATTGATTTCCATTAATAGACCATATACCGCTGGATGCACTACTAGATGAAGAAGTTATCATTGTCATCACAACTGTATTATCGTTATCAAAAATCCAGAAAAATTTGTAAGGCTGTTGGTCAGTCTGAGATATTCCTTCCATTACATAAGTTCCTCCCGCTGGCGAAGTTAATACCTCTTCAGCGTTGTTGCTACATCCAACAAATACCATAAACAAAGTTAATCCGGCAAGTACTGTAATGATTTTTGAAAATCTTTTCATAAAATTCTCCCTATAAAATAAATTTTAATAATCATTTTTGATTATCTATTTTCTTCCATTATAAATATGTAAATATATAAATATATATATGCAAGGAATTTTTTCGGGATGAAAAACTGCTGTCTTATTGATAATAATTCAAGACTTGTTTTTAGAAACATTGACATATGACAATTAATGCCTTAGAATCTAGTCAGATTGACTAAGACTATCCTGACTAAGTATGTAAACACATGGAGGCCAATATGTGTAAGATGAATGTTTTAGAAGCCAAAACAAATTTTTCAAAAATCATAGCATTGCTGGAACGCAGGGAAGAAAAAGAAGTAATAGTTGCAAGAGCCGGAAAACCTGTTGTAAAGATTACGCTTTATGAAGACCCTGATGATATTTCTAAAAGAATCGGAGTCGCTGCAGGAAAATTTGTTGTACCTGATGATTTTGATGAACCTGATGATGAAATTGCCCGAATGTTCGGCATGATTGATTAATGTGTAAGGAGAGAAAATATATGAGACGAAATGAAATTTTACTGGACACGCATATTATTCTTTGGGCTATTTCCAAAGATAAACGATTAACAAATAAAATACGAAGTTACTTACTCAATCCCAACAATGATATTTATTACAGCATCGCCTCTATGTGGGAAGTTCAAATCAAATACGACAGAAAAAAACTGCCTGTTTCCGGTATAGAGTTTATGCATTACTGCGAAGAATCCGGTTATCACAAGCTGCCAATAGACGATTTACATGTAAAAGAGCTTGCCTGCTTAGAACGCGATGAAGCAGCCCCTCCACATAGTGATCCTTTTGACCGCATAATGCTTTCGCAGGCAAAGGCAGAAGGCTTTACCTTTTTGACCCATGACCCTTTTTTCCGCGGTTACAATGAGCCTTGTGTGGTAGAAGTTTAAGCTGCCTCTATCATATAGTTCTATCATAAAAAAAGACCGCTTTTTTGAAGCGGTCTTTTTTCTATGCAGTCAAGTTATTACAAGCTTGCGTGAGCCGCACGGTCAGATTACTGCCCGTGCTCTTCGAGTTTGCAAAAGCAAACTAGACGTAGCCCTACAAAGAAGCGTGGCATGTACGAGCGATAACGTCGTCCTGCTGTTCTTTTGTAAGGTTGATGAAGCGAACGGCATAACCTGAAACGCGAACTGTGAAGTTTGCATATTCTGGTTTTTCTGGGTGTGCCTGACAATCCTTAAGTTTTTCAACACCGAATACGTTTACGTTCAAGTGATGAGCACCTTTGTGGAAGTATCCGTCGAGGATATTTACAAGGTTGTCAATCTGTTCGTTTTCATCGTGTCCCAAAGCAGATGGGTTGATTGTCTGTGTATTTGAAATACCGTCCAAAGAATATTTGTAAGGTACTTTAGCAACAGAGTTCAAAGACTTAATCAAACCTTTTGTTTCTGCACCGTATGATGGAGAAGCTCCTGGTGAGAATGGTGCGTGTGCAGGGCGTCCGTTTGGAAGAGCACCTGTAGCCTTACCGTATACAACGTTAGAAGTAATTGTAAGAATAGAAGTTGTAGGTTCAGCATTGCGGTATGTTGGGTGTTTCTTAACCTTAGCAATGAAAGTCTTCAAAAGCCATACAGCAATTTCGTCTGCTCTGTCATCATCCTGACCGTAGCGTGGGAAGTCTCCTTCAGGCTTGAAGTCGCATGCAAGACCGTGATCATCGCGGATAACCTTAACCTTTGCATATTTGATAGCAGAGAGAGAGTCTACTACGTGAGAGAAGCCTGCAATACCAGTTGCGAATGTACGGCGTACATTTGTATCGATAAGAGCAAGTTCAGCTGCTTCGTAATAGTATTTATCGTGCATGTAGTGAATAGCGTTCAATGTATTTACATACAAATCACAGAGCCATTCAAGCATAACATCGTATTTTCTCATTACTTCGTCATAATCAAGATATTCAGAAGTGATTGGCTGAAGTTCTGGACCAACCTGAGCATATGGAGTAAGTCCTGCACCTTCGTCTTTACCACCGTTGATAGCGTAAAGAAGAGCTTTAGCAAGGTTAGCACGAGCTCCGAAGAACTGCATTTCTTTACCAGTCTGAGTAGCAGATACACAGCAGCAGATTGAGTAGTCATCACCCCAGATTGGACGCATG
This sequence comes from Treponema sp., assembly GCA_017962965.1. GTDB lineage: Bacteria > Spirochaetota > Spirochaetia > Treponematales > Treponemataceae > Treponema_D. The sequence goes on from JAGCUI010000044.1 coordinate 13,261, forward strand.
ATGTCGTCGTTTTCGTACTGGATTGAAGATGTATCAATAGAAATCTTTGCTGCATAGCGGCGGAAGTTTTCTGGCAAGCGTTCTGAATACAATACAGTGATGTTTGGTTCAGGGCTTGGTCCCATGTTTTCAAGTGTGTGGAGGAAACGGAAGTCGTTCTTTGTTACCTGTGAACGTCCGTCCTGTCCAAGACCTGCAACTTCCAAAGTAGCCCAGATTGGATCACCAGAGAAGAGCTGGTTATATGATTCGATACGAGCAAAGCGTACCATACGGAACTTCATAACGATATGGTCTACGAGTTCCTGTGCTTTTTCTTCTGTAAGGATTCCTTTCTTAAGGTCACGTTCGATGTAGCAGTCTAAGAATGTAGAAATACGTCCTACAGACATAGCAGCACCGTTCTGTGTTTTAATAGCAGCAAGGTATCCGAAGTAGAGCCACTGGAAAGCTTCTTTTGCAGTTGTAGCAGGTTTAGAAATATCATAACCATAAAGGGCAGCCATAGCCTTCATTCCCTTCAATGATTTAATCTGTTCTGCAAGTTCTTCGCGCTGACGGATAATGTCTTCTGTCATTGTTCCGTTACCGCAGTTTGCTTTATCAGCTTCCTTCTGTTCGATAAGGTAATCAATACCGTAAAGAGCGATACGTCTGTAGTCACCTACAATACGTCCACGTCCATATGTATCAGGAAGACCTGTTAAGATGTGAGCCTTGCGGGCTTTACGAATCTCCGGAGTGTATACATCAAATACAGCGTCAGAGTGTGTTTTGTGATATTCAGTAAAAATCTTGTGGAGTTCTGGATTTGGTTTATAACCGTACATTTCACAAGACTGTTCAGCCATCTTGATTCCACCAAATGGCATGAATGCTCTTTTTAAAGGTTTGTCTGTCTGGAGACCTACAACCTGTTCAAGTTCTTTTCCTTCAGGGCAGATATATCCTGCTGGATGTGAAGTAAGACCTGTTACAACATCTGTATCAAGGTCAAGAACACCTGTACGTTCCTTTCCGTCTAATCCGATCGACTTCTTGTTATGTTCTTCTTTCTGGAGCTTCTGAAGTTCGTCAAAAAGCTTTTCTGTTGCTTTAGTCGGTCCGCTTAAGAATGATGCGTCACCATCATACTTTGTGTAGTTCGCCTGGATAAAGTCGCGAACATTTATTTCGCTTGTCCATAAACCATCAGGATTAAATCCTTCCCATTCTGGTCTTAAAGCCATAATAGCACCTCTTTTCCTCAGGGCTCCTTTATGATCCCTTTGGATAATAAATTATACCGATTTTTCTTTTAAGACTCCTTAATGATTCCTAAAGGAAATGGAAAAACTTTCCGCATCGGAATTTATATAATAATGCAAATATTTCGTTTCTTCAAGGTTTAAAATCTCAAGGTTTTTACTGATTCTGCAACTAAACCCCGGATGACTAATATTTGTAATCATTACAATATTATAATAATTACAATTTTGTATTTTGTCAAGAGAATTAATATTTTTTGGGAAGCGAACTACAGCTCGTATTCTTTTTCGGGTTCGACGATTTCTACATCATTAAAACCGGCTTCGGCAAGGTGTTTTTTAAAGCCTTCCTGCTGGTCTTTTTCGCCGTGGATGAGGTAGATTTTCTTGAGTCGGGAGGTGTCGATTTCCTTGAGCCATTCGATCATTTCGCTGTAGTCTGCGTGGGCACTAAAGCCGTTGCAGCGTTCGATTTTGGCTTCTACCTTGTATAAGTCACCCAAGATTTTTACTTCCTTCTGACCGTCAAAAAGTCTTCTTCCCAAAGTGTCTTCTGCCATGTAGCCTACAATCATTACGATATTCTTTGGATCTGAAATGCCGTTTGCAAGGTGATACAATACCCTTCCCGCTTCGCACATTCCGTCGGCAGAAATAATAATCATCGGGCCCTCTTTTTTATTAAGCTCTTTGGAATCTTCTACGCTTGTTGTAAATGTAAGGGAATTAAATCCAAACGGATTTTTATGATGCTTTAAGAAGGCCTCGTTTACGCTTTCGTCATAACATTCAGGATGAACACGGAAAACAGAGGTTGCATTACTTGCCATTGGTGAATCAACATAAATCGGAACAACTGGAATCTTCTTTTTATCTGTAAGAAGGTGCAAATAAAATACAAGCTCCTGGGCACGTTCGATTGCAAAAGACGGGATGATGATTTTTCCTTTTTTGGCACAGGCGTCGCGCACAATTCGTTCAAGGTCCTTCATGGACTGGTCGTGGTTGTCGTGGAGCTTATCGCCGTAGGTTGATTCAAGATAGATATAATCAGGAGCCGGCATATTTACTGCAGGGTTACGGATAATAGGCTTACATTTTCTTCCTATATCACCTGTGAATAAAATACGTGTTTCTTTTTCAGGCTCGTTTGGATTCGGATTAATTGTAACGTTTGCAAAGGCTGAACCTAAGATATGTCCTGCATCAAAAAATTCTAGCTGAATGTTTGGTGCAATGAACATCTTTCGGTTATAGGAAAGAGACACAATCTGGTTTGCAGTCTGAACACAATCGTTTTCGTCGTACAAAGGTTTCCAGTAAAATTTTTCACCTTTTTTGGAAGCCTGCTTTGCAAGGAATTCTGCATCGTGTGCCTGAATACGGGCGCTGTCCATCATTACAAGGTTTGCAATATCGCGGGTGGCAGGAGTTGCATAGATGTTTCCTGTATAACCCTTTTTTGTAAGAACAGGTAAAAGTCCGCAGTGATCTAGATGCCCGTGAGTTAAAATTACAGACTCAAGCCTTTCCATATCAAAATCAAACTGTCTGTTTTTTTCGTCGCTTTCCTTTCTCTTTCCCTGAAAAGCACCGCAGTCAATCATATAAAAACGGCCGTCGACTTCGAAAACATGTTTGGAACCTGTTACTTCGCCTGCTGCACCTAATGAAAAAACTTTTATGCCCATAATAAACTCCTTTCTATATTCCGTTACTTTGAAAGAATCTTTACAATTGATCCGGGGATTACGTCTTTAAGATTAAAGTCGATTACATCACCGTTTGCATCTACACCCGGTGCGAATCTGTAATAACCGCTTCTTTCTGTTGCAGTCAATTTTCCGGAAACCACATTAAGACCGTAGATTTCTACCTTTGCACCTTCTGTAATCAAATAGCGTGCTCTTGGAGCAACATAAACAGAGATTGCATTTTTTGCACTTGCAGTAACTACTACAGCATTGTGTTCTGTGTGATTAAGCATTTCGTTAATACACTCAGTATATGCAATTGTATTTTTCTGATATTCAAGGCTGCGTTTTGTAAGTTCATCCTCGTGTGCGGCCTTTAACTCCTGGATTGATTTTTTTAATTCTTCAATCTGCTTCTGAAAATCATCTCGTTCATTCTTAAGGCTGATTGTAGTGTCTTCAAAGGTTTCGCTCATTTTGTCTACGAGCTTATTTGTTACTGCTACATAATCACGAACGGAATTCTTTTGAGGAACAGAAGCAACTGCATCGCGGAGGTATTTATACTTATCATAATAATTCTGATAGTTCTGGTATCCTTCCATGAGCTTGCCGTCTTTTTCCTGATTAAGCTGATAATATAAGAAGAGACGTTCTGCATTAAAGGTTTTTACAATTGCAAATTTATTTTCCTTTACAATTTCGTCTGCTTTTTCATCTTCAAAAACAGGGTCGAGCTTGTCCATCTCATTTTTATATTTTCCAGAAACCTGATTAACTGCCTTTCTGTAGCTCTTGTTTTCTGATGAAGTGTTGAGCTGGCGCTGTAAATCTGCAATCTGTTTTTCGTACATTTCAATCAGGCGTTTTCTTTCAAGCTCCTGAATCTGGCGTTCACCGTCTACAGCCATATCCTTTTCTCTTGCAGCATCAATCTTACTTGCATCATAAGTATCAAGCTCCTGCTTATACTTTGCAATTTCTTCTTCGAGCTCTGCAATCTTTGGTTCATATTCTGCGCGGATTTCTTCTACCTTTGTGTAGTATTCATTATTAATCTGTCTTCTTCTTCCGGCTACAGATTCTGCATCAATTTCGCTCAAGGATTCAACAAGGAAAAGATCATCATCATGCTTTCTCTGTGCTTCCTTAAGTTCTGTTTCAAGCTGGCTCTTATAAATGCTCTGCTGCTTTACGGCGTTATCATACTTATCCTGAATTTTTGTTACGCTGTCCAAGAGGTCTTTTAAATTCAAGGCTTCAAAATCTGCAAGGTTGATTTCTATGTTCTGATTCTGCTTGTCGATTACATTACTCAAAATCCATGCAACACCGATTGTTACTGCAAAACAGATGAATAAAACAAGGAATACAAAAGGTGATTTATTCTTCTTTGTTTTTGCGTACTCGCGTTCAAGATTATAAGTCTCTGTAGAAGTTGTATCCTGAAGGTTGTTGAGTTCTTCGTTTAAAAAGAGCAATACATCTTTATGTCTTTGATTTCTTGCAAGTTCACGATTTTCTATTTTGTTGTCATAGTCCATATACCGCTCCATTTATCAGGGGCTCCTTTAAGTCCCATTCTTTCAAGAAAAACTTCTGTAACTTCAAGTTCAGAATCTTTAAAGTGCTTGCGTGCAGCTTTCCAGTCGCCTTTGTAATATGCTTCAAGACCCTTTTCGAATAAATCATAATTTTCAAGTAAAGCGTTGTCCATTTCCTGTGTATCAAACGGGAAGTAAATCTTTTTACCTTCTGTTTTACCCTTCACCTGAACTGTATCAATTTCAAAGAATTTATATCTGTCTGTATCTGCTTCTACTTCATCCTTAATGTAGCCCGAAACAATTACAGGAAGATGATAGATTCTGGTTAATCCTTCGAGTCGTGATGCTGAGTTTACATTGTCTCCGATTACTGTGTTAGCCATGTGCTCGTTGGAACCGATGTTTCCGTAGAAAACCTTTCCGCCGTCAATACCAACACCTACATCAAGTAAAACTGCCTGGAAAACCCTCTGTTCTGATTCAGTAAGCTTTCTGCGTTTTTCAACTTCTTCCTTTCTCTGAATCATTGTTTCGCGGAGGTTTGCAGTAACTCTTGTAATATCCCATGCTGCTTTAATTGCGTTAAACGATTTACTGTATTCTGAATCGAGGGTACCGTAAATTGCTAAGATTGCATCACCAATAATAGAACCTACTACACCGCAGTTTTCGTGAACATTGTGAATTACCCTGTTGTAGTGAACGTTCAAAACGTCGATGATGTCGTTACCCAAGGTTTCTGTTCTGTATGTAAAGCTCTTGATATCTGAGAAGAGCATTGTAAGCTCCTGCTGACTTCCTTCGAGAGCAATCTTCTGGTCTGTATATGCTTTTTTTACAACGTCCTTTGAAACGAATTTCTGGAAGGTTCCAAGAAGGTTATTTACCGAAGAAGAAAGTGAGTTGAACGAAGCGGCAAGATAAGTGATATCGTCGTTTGTTGCTTCTGAAAGGTCGATGAGGTCCAGCTGTTTTTTCTTCTGCATTTCATAAAGGTCTCTTGTAATATCGCGCACTGTTTTAAATTCGCGGTTGATGATGATAAAACCAAGAATTACGAATACGATTGTAAGAGAAAGAATGATGATGGAAATGTAAAGATAGATTCTTCTTGTGTTGTTTGAAATATCCGAATTACGTTCTGCGCGGATTAAAAAATAATCCCAGTCTGCCTGGTACTTATAAACACCAATGTAGTCGTTACCAATCATGTTGAACTTTAATGAACCTTCCGTAATTCCGTTTTCAAGGTTAGTGTTCATTTTATCCAGGGCCGTCTGATCTACAAATCGGTTCCAGTATTCACCCGCGTTGTTGCTTATCATAAAGCCCATTAGTCCTTCCTTGGAAATACCGAGTGCTACACTGTTTGGATTTTTAAAAGTAGACTGAGAACTCTTACAGATAGCCTGCATACATTCGTATCTGTTGGAAGAGAACATGTAGATCTGATACTGTGTAGAAGCGTTGTTATACAATTCCTTTAACTGATCTACCATGATTTCGTTATTTAATGTGATGATTTCCTTCTGTTCAAGCTGCACCGAAATTACGTTTGTTGCAAAATTTGAAAGAAGAATAAGACAAATAAAGATGAGAAGAATTTTCAAGCCTAAAGGAATAATTCTGGTTTTTCCTACTCTTGAAAATATTCTGTATCGTTCTGACATTAGTTGTATTCCTCCATGAATAATAGAAAAAACACTTTATTAATAAATAATATTGTAAATCAATTGATAAAATTTCTCAACTTAGATATTTTATTAGTAGGAATTTATTTTTTCCTGCCACAATGAATTATAGAATAAAAATACACGGAATTACAAAATGGATAACAATAAAACTCCAGTAGAAAACAAAACTCAAGAAGTTGAAAAACCAAAGAAAAAATCAATCTTAAAATCAGGAATTATGCTCTCGCTCATGACCCTGGCTTCAAGAATTATGGGGCTTGTGCGCGAAAGAACAAGAGCCCGCTTCCTTGGAACTTCGATGATAGCAGATGCTTTTTCTACTTCATTCATGATTCCAAATCTTTTAAGACGCCTTTTTGCAGAGAATTCGGTTTCTGCAGCCTTTATTCCAACATTTAAAGAATACCTTAAAAATGAAGATAACGCAGAAAACAGAAAAAAGACACAGGAATTCATTTCTGCAACCTTTACCTTCCTCACCTTTGTTACAGCCATTGTAGTTGCCCTTGGTGTTTTAGTTTCACCTTTGATTACAAAAATCTTCTGCCCTATTCCGGATGCTTCGGCTTCGAATTATGCAGAGCTTTACCTTTTATACCTTGCAAAAAGTGCAGAAATTACAAACCTCACAAGAATCATGTTCCCGTACCTGCTCTTTATTTCCATTGCAGCCTTGTTCCAGGGAATATTAAACGGATGCGGAATCTATGCTCCTTCGGGCTTTACTCCGGTTTTATTCAACGCGCTTGTAATTGCAGGAACTTATATTCTTGCGCCTTACACAAAAGACCCTGCCTTTGCCATGAGCTTTGGTGTTGTTGCAGGTGGAATTGTTCAGGCTTTATTCCAGTGGCCGTTTATAAAAAAGACGGGATGGAAAATCACCTTTACGGGACTTAAAAAAGCATTTACAAACCCGGGAACAAAAAAGGTTTTAAAGCTTGTAGCACCAACAATCATCGGAATGGCTGCCTACCAGCTGAACGACATTGTTTCTACAAGACTTGCAAATATTACAGGAGAAGGAATTGCTTCGAGCCTTCAGTACTCGCTCAGAATGCAGGAGCTTGTTTTAGGAATTTTTGCAGTATCAATCGGAACTGTAATTCTCCCCGACTTTTCGGCTTTTGCGGTAGAAAAAAAATGGGATGATTTTAATAAGCTTTTTCTTCAGGCTGTAAAAATCATGACCCTCATTGCAATCCCGGTAACCTTTTATTCAATTGTAAACGGGAAGGAATTAATTTCCCTCTTATATAAAAAGGATTCTTTTGATGATGCTTCGGTAATGCTCACCTTTGGAGAATTTAAATACCACATGGCAGGTCTTTTATTCATAGCATTAAACAGAATCATAGCACCGGCCTTTTACGCACAGAAAAAACCAAAGCTTCCAACCCTAGCCGGAATCTACAGCTTTATTGCAAATATTATTTTTGCCATTGTTCTTGCAAGATTCATGCAGGGAAACGGTATTGCTCTGGCCCTTTCACTTTCGAGCTTAATCAACACAATCTTTCTTTTTATCTTTACTAAAAAGCTTGAAAGCGTAGAAATGAAAAAGATTGTAAGCGGAACAATTTTATACTCAATAAAGATGATTGTATTTTCGGTAATTGCTGCCCTTCCTTGTTATTACCTCCGCCCCTTCCTTGTAGATTATTTTGCAGGAAGAAATGCATTTATCTCGTACGGATGTCCGGCCCTTGTTTCACTTGTAATTTTTGCTGGTGTTGGTGTGCTCGAGCTTTTAATCACAAGAGATGAAATTGCACGTGCAGTAATCAAAAAAATCAGAAGAAGATAATCAGGCAAGAAAAATGAAAGAATATACAAAAGACGACTTAAAAGCAATTTATAAATCAAGAGTGATGAGATTAGCATCCTATTTAAAAGACTCAAATCTTGGCTCGTGTGTTTTTATTGATACAGAAGAACACCGCGACCCTGCCCTTCCATATTTTACAGGACACCCGACCGATGCAGTTTTGATTATTTACAGCGACGGTTATTCAATCTTAATTCCTTGGGATGAAATTTTAGCCAGAAAGACAGCCGTTTACGACAAGATGGTGCCGCTTACAAAATTTAAAAACAGCAACACCCAAGCTGTAAAGACAGTTTTAACTTCAACTTATACTCACGGATTAAACAGCAGGGTTGAGCTTCCGCCATATCTTACTTATCTTGATTATCTGAAATTTATTGATTCGCTTGAAAAATTTGACTGCCGCTGTTCTGAAGACGGAGCCCATGCCTTTACAAAAAAATGCCGCTTTATAAAAGACAAATATGAAATTGACTGCACAAAGGAAGCTGCAAGAATCGGTGATTTAATCATAGATAAAATTGAAAATGAAATTAAAAAGGGAAAGATTAAAACCGAAACTGATGTTGCACTTTTAATAGAAAGAGAATGCAGAGTTCACGGCTGCGACAGGACAGGCTTTGACACTCTTGCTGCAGGACCTTCGAGAAGCTTTGCAATCCACGCTTTTCCAAATTACACAGCAGCAGAATGGCCTGGAGAGGGACTTTCGATTTTAGACTTTGGTGTTGTTTATAAAGGCTACACAAGCGACACAACTGTAACAATTGCAAAAGGAAAGCTCAGTGATGCTCAGGAAAAACAGCTTGCACTTGTTCAAAAAGCTTATGATGAATGTTTAAAGCTTTATACAAATGACCATACAATTTACGAGGCGGCAAAAAAAGCTGATACAATCTTTGCTGCAGCCAAGAAAAAAATGCCTCACACTTTGGGACACGGAATTGGTCTTGAAATTCATGAAACACCAAGGGTGAGTACAAAAACTGATTCTTCAATTCACTTTGAGCCTGGAATGATTGTAACACTGGAGCCGGGTTTATACGATGAGAATACCGGTGGTGTTCGTCTTGAAAACGATGTCCTTATTACTGACTCTGGAAATGAGGTTATTACTCACTCCAGAATCATAAGGATTAAATAATTTAGAAAATCTGAGATTTTGTATCTTCTATTTCGATTCTCTCTAAAACAGTGTCTGCGCAGCGGATAAGGGATGTTGCAAGCCCCTGATCTTCGAGATTACCTGCAAGATTTTTCATGATTGCAAGCACCTGCTTAATGAGGGTATTACTGATTCCAACAGCTTCTTCTTCTGTTTCAGGAGCAACAAAATCGTCTCCCAAAAGTCCTGCTTTTATTAACGACTGGATTGTCTTTAAAAGGCCTGGCTTTCCGCTCATCTTCTGGATGATGTATTCCAAAAGCATTCGGATTTTACCTGAATCAAATTCTGCCTTCTGATCGTCTGAAAGATAATCGCGGAAGGTCAAAAGCTTTTTAAACAATCCAAGCTTTTCTGAATTGGCATCTGCAAGGTCGTCGTCTTCGAGCATCTTTTCGATACGAGGAAGAAGATTTTCTGCAGTTAGGGAGTTGGTGTCGGAAATCTCTTCTGGAGCTGGAATCTCTTCTGGAGCTGACATCTCTTCAGGGGAGGTCTCTTCTGAAATTTCTGTCTCTTCTACAGCGTCTGTGAGATCGTCGGCTGTCTCGAGGTTATCGTCGAATGAAAGGCCGTCTGATGAATCTGTGAGGATAACGTCGTCACCGCCACCAATGTCTTCGATGCCGAGGGAGTCAGTCTCTTCCGGGCCGAGTACATCGTCACTGGCAATTTCTTCGTCGCCGATGGCAGTCTCTTCTACTCCGAGAACATCGTCGCTGGCAATTCCTTCGTCACCAATGGCAGTCTCTTCTACTCCAAGTACATCGTCGCTGGCAATTCCTTCGTCGCCGATGGCAGTCTCTTCTGGGCCGAGTACATCGTCACTGGCAATTCCTTCATCGCCGATGGCAGTCTCTTCTGTGGCGGTTTCTGCTGGTTCTTCTCCGAATATGTCGTTACTTCCAATCTCTTCGTCGCCGATGATTTCGCCGGTTGGGATTTCTTCGTCGGAAAGGAAGCCCGCGTCTGTTACGGATGATGATTCTTCTGTTCCTTGTTCAGCTGGTTCTATGTCTAAGTCGGTACCGTCTGTTCCGACAATGTCGTCTATAAAGCCGTCTGTATCATCTGCAGAGAGGGCATCGTCTGAGCCGAGCTCTGTACCGATGTCCAAACTGTCTGAAAGGTCTGTCTCTTCTGTGCCGAGTTCTGTACCGATGTCTAATTCATCTGTGCCAACTTCCGCATCTGTCACAACCTCTTCCGGCTCTTCATTTGTGTCGATTCCGAGGTCTTCAAAGCTCAATGATTCAACATCATCAGGATTTGCAGGCTGTTCGTCTAATACGAGGTCATCGCCCATCGGGATTTCTTCATCGCCCAAAGCTTCTTCGGCCACAGGAGCCTCTTCTTCGAACGAAAATTCATCATCCTGAATAAAGTCGTCGGCAGAAGGGATGTTTTCGTCACCAAGAGATTCTTCTACAGAAGGAATAGCTTCGTCACCAATAGATTCTTCAACAGAAGGGATTGTTTCATCACCAATAGATTCTTCTTCAGGCGCTTCTTCTACCTGTTCTCCTTCAATCGGGATTTCAATTCCTTCAGGAAGTTCAATATCTTCCGGAGAATAGATTTCTTCTCCTTCGAGTCCGCTCTCGCCTTCACCGTCTGTGATTCCATTGGTGTCGGCGACTGGCATGGGAGAATCGTCTGTTACCGCATCTTCAAGCTCCTGTGCAATCGATTCAAGGTCTGAATCTTCACCGTCAAAAATAATTTCGTTTGGATCAGGAATATCAGGCGGAATCTCATCAGGAAGCTCAGGCGGTAAATCTATATCGTCCGAAATTACTTCGTCTGTTGTTAAGAAATTATCATCTTTTTTATCTTCTGTTTCTTCAAGCTTTTGTGGTAAATCAAGGAAGTCTTCTACAGGAGCGTCGGTAATTTCAATTGGATCTTCAAGAGTTTCAGGAAGGTCAAAGGTTTCTTCCATAGGCTCGTCTACCAAAGGATTTTCAATTTGAGTTGAAGCATCCTGTTCCGGTGCAAAGTCTTCCTGTAAAGGTGTTTCTTCCAAAGCTGACTCTGTAACCGGCTCTGCAAAATCTTCTGCTACAGGCTCAGGTTCTGACTGTACAGGTTCCGGGTTAAATGCAGGCTGTGCTTCTTCCTGTTTTGGCATATCAGCAAGCTTCTGCTTGAGTTTTTCCTGCTCTTCCGAAAGCTGCTGTGCTAACTTCTGAGCATTCATCGCAGTGTCCATTGCATATTTTGCAGAATCCATAACGGCGTCCTGCATTTTTCTTTGCATGTCCTGGGCAAAGTTTCTAAAGTCGTCCTGAGTTGGTCCCATTGGCTGCTGGTACTGTGGCTGATAAGGCTGCTGGTATGGCTGTTGTGGAGCCTGATACTGTGGCTGCTGCGGTTGCTGAGGCATCTGGTACTGAGGTTCCTGATACTGCTGTTGTGGCTGTGCAGGCTGCTGGTACTGTGGCTGTTCAGGCTGGAAACCTTGAGAATTATTAGATGAAGGCATTGAAGGAGTTTCTTCTGCTGTTACTTCATCAAACTGGTCAAAGTCAAAGTTATCGTTTCCGTCAAGATTATCAATCATATCAGAAACGTTTGTGTCGTCTGTGTAACCTGGGTATTCAAAATCATCTGCACCGGCAAATGCTGAATCATCATCAGAGCTGCCGCCTGCATTAGAAGGAGCTGAATCGGGTGCACCGTTATTTTTTGCTTCCGGTTCGGGCTCTGAATCTGCACTCGAGCGAGGCTCAAACGGATCTTTAATAAAGTCAGAAGGATCTGTTGCTTTAGAACTGTCATCCTTATCAGACTCTGAAAAATCAGCTCCCGGAACAAGCTTTTCTGCATCAGACTTTGGTTCATCATCAAGGTCTGCAAATGGAGAAAGGCTATCGTCTTCTATATCCTTGTAAGGATTTTCTTTTGGAACAAAGTTTGTATATGGATCTTCTTCAGGAATACTTTCAGGTAAATCCTCTTCTTCCGGAGTTGGATCTGCTTCTTCTGCTTCGCCTGTTGCTTCATCAAGATCATCAAAGAAGTCTTTTTCTTTTTCCAGAAGAGCTTCTCCCATAGGAACGTTATCTCCCATGGTTCCAAAGTCAAATTCTTCTTCCTCTTCTTCCTGGATCTGTGGTGCTGTTTCGATAATTTCTTCAGGAATATTTTCATCTTCCGGTACTGGAGGAAGTGGGGCTTCTTCTGCAACAGGAGCAACTAATTTACCCTGAAGCTTTTGAATCTGTTTATCTGCAAGAATGTTCGGCTTACGAAGATTTCGGCTCTTGTCGTAAGATTCAATTGCCTTCTGATAGTTTCCTGTTTCTGAATAAATTTTTCCAAGCAGGTTATATCCGGCAGGATTTCTTACTTCCTTTGAAATATATGCTTTTGCCTTTTCTTCGGCCTTTTCATTTTTTCCAATCTGATTATAGCGGTCTGCAGCAGAAAGAAGATATTCCTTGTACTGCTTGCTTATTCTTTCAATTTCGTCGTAATAGTTCTGAGCCTTGTTGTCGTCATCTGTACAAATGTAATACTGACCGTAAAGATCCAGAACCTGCGGGTCCTGCTTTCCGTTTGCATCATACAAATCCTGAACGTTGTCGTGAGCCGCATCATATTCTTCTGCAGAAAGAAGAGTGTGAACATACTGCTTTTGAACATCCTTATTATCAGGAGCAAGACGCAATGCCTGAGAAACTGCATCCAAGGCTTCTTTTGGTTTTTCACCCTTTTCCAAAGACTGTGCAAGACCACGAAGAATATTTACATCCTTGTCGTTTACAAGCTGTGCCCGTTTGAATGTCTTTTCGGCAGAATCATAATCGTACTGATCAAGATAGATGTTTCCAAGCATTGTAAGAAGCTTTGTGTCGTTCGGATGAAGCTCAATTGACTGCTGAACAAGGTCCGATGCTTCCTTTGTTTTCTGGCATTTTATCAAAAGTGAACTAAAGTCTTTAATTGCATCAATCCAGCCCGGCTTTGCACGAAGTGCTTTTTCATAGCAGCGGATTGCTTCGTTAATCTGATTATCTTCCCTGTAACAGGTTGCAAGGTTGTAATTCAAAATTGGATGGTTCTGGTCTATCTGAAGCCCCTTCATAAATGCGGCAATGGATTTGTCGTACTGCTTGAGGGCAAGGTAAATCATACCAAGGTGATTGTGGGCAAGAACGTCTGCAGGGTTTTCTGTAATTACAGAATTAAATGCTTCGATTGCCTGATCATATTTTTTCATTTCCTTGTAGGTAAAACCAAGGTTGTAGTAAACGCTTGCAGTCTGTCTTCCTTCTGAAAGGGCTTTCTGCAGAATATCAATTGATTCAGGATACAAATGAAGTCTTCTGTAAATTGCACCAAGGCTGTTCATTGCTTCTACATAGTGCGGATAATATGAAATTATCTGTTCGTAAATAGGGATAGCCTTATTATCCTCGGAATTCTTTACATAAATGGAGCCGAGTTCCTTAAGATAATCAACATTAGAAGGTTCTTCTTTTAAAAGTTGTTTATAAAGACGGGCAGCAGTTATAAAATCATGAGACATTACAGCGGCTTTTGCTCTGGTAAGAATAAGGTTCATCTCATTCACGTTACTTAAAAATTTTTCTGCCATATTTTTCTCCCTATTTTAGTCTTGAAAGAGGTCTTGCGTAAACTTCTTTAGACAAAGGTCCAATAATTCTGTCATCTAGAGAAGACCAGGATGCTATGGCAAAATAATATATTTTTCCATTTTCCAATCCTGTTATTTTAAATGAAGTTGTATTTCCGGCATTAATAGGTGAATCGCCTTCTACAGCAAATCTTCCTAAATATTCACCGGGTCTAGTTCCATAATAGATATAATATCCGCCTGCAGTATCATCTACAGAATAACTCCATGATAATGTTACACTTCCGTTTCCGGCTTCTGCTTTTACAGTAAAAGGAGGAAGCGGTAAAGGCATTTCTTCAAAATCAAGCTTTATCTGTGTGATTGTAGGTGTTATAGTTCCGTCTCCGTCAGGGTAGATATAGCATGCAACCTGGAAATACATTCCCTTTACATCCTTTATCTCTTTTCCGTTTGTTACCGGCTTCCACTGAGGATATGAATCTGTCCAGTTATAATAATTGTCTCCTGAGCGAACAAAGAAGCTTACCTCTGTCTGCTGAGGAACATTCATTTCTGCCAAAAGATTTACAAGCTTTGAACCTGTAGAAACAACAATCGGACGAGTGATGAATTTTCCACCCGATGGCTGATATAAAAGTCGTTCTACTTTTCCGGCAACCTCTGCAGACTGATAATCCGGAATTGAATAAGGACGACGTAAAATTCTGATGTCATCAATTTTTCCTGTATATTCGGAACAGAATTCAACATCTGCCTTTGCACCAAAGCTTACAAGATAAACTTCTCCGCCTTCCCTCTTTGTAGAAGTCATATAGCGGATTGCTTCGGTTTTTCCGTTTACAAGATATTCAAGCTCGCCTGTTTCGCAGTTATAGGAAAGTGCATGATAAGACCATGTATCAGGAATAATCTTTGTAATTCCTTCAAGTACAACGTCTTCGCTTTCTGTGCTGTATGTATCAAAAATATTGGAAAGAGTCCATTTTAAGTGCCCCTTATTAAAGCTGCAGTTAATGAGCTGATATAAAAGACGGTTCTGAATGTTTCTTGAAGATTCCCAGTTCATAATAACTTCGCCGTTTTCCGCAATGGAAGGACAAAGCCAGAATTCGATTGAGAAAGAACCCATGATTCCTTCAGAGCCAAAGAATGTTCCGTTCTCGCCCACGATGTTCAAACCGCCCATATTTCGGCTTAAACCGGCGTTCTTGGCCATTATAGTCTGATTGGAAGTCTTGAGGTTATTTTTTACAATCTGATAGGAACCTCTTGAAATAGGACATCCCGGATTTTCAAAATCAATAAGTAAATCTGTGTCGTTGTCGTAGGTGAAAGAATTTGTTGCAAGCTGAATACAGTCGTAACCGAATCTACCCTTACCTTTGGTAATATTCTGCTGTGACTGAAATTGCGGCCAGCCGTCTTTCCCACCAAGTGTTACTTCCTTTGAAAAAAGAGACAAAGAAACACTAAAAACGAGCCCGAATGTGATAATTTTCTTTATACGATTCATAATCATACAACTTTCACCATTATATATAGATAATAACACAGAATTTTGAGAATACGAAGTATAAGACCTTCGAATTCAAAAACTCTTAGTCTTTTTTTACATCGGTAGAAATTAATTACTCCTTTAGAAAAATAGAAAACTCTGCTATAATAGGAAAAACCATGTCAGAAGCCGTTTATCGTAAAATTTTACACGACACCGCACTAAAAGCCCCGCAATCAAGCGGAGTTTACATGTGGAAAAATGAAGAACAGACTGTAATTTATGTCGGAAAGGCCAAAAACCTTAAAAACAGACTTTCTTCATATTTTTCCGGCAATAAAGACATAAAAACGCGTCTTTTAATCTCCCACGCCGCTTCCATAGAATACATAACAACCACAAACGAATACGAAGCCTTAATTTTAGAAAACAACCTCATAAAAAAATATAATCCGCGCTATAACATCAACCTAAAGGACGGAAAATCATACCCGGTTTTGAGAATTACAAAGGAAGATTTCCCAAAGGTATTCAGAACAAGACGACTTTTGCAGGACGGTTCAACCTATTTTGGTCCCTTCCCAGATGTAAATGCCCTCGATACCTTTATAGAAACAATGTACAAGCTTTATCCTTTGCGCCACTGCAGGACTCTCAGAAAAAGAGAAAGCCCGTGTCTTTATTATCACATGGGTCAGTGTAAAGCGCCTTGTGCCGGGAAAATCACAAAGGAAGAATATCAGAAAAATATTGAAGAAATAATTGAAATTTTAAGCAGTAAAAACCAGGAAAGCCTTGAAAAACTCACTGCAGAAATGAAAAAAGCAGCCGCAGAGTTGAATTTTGAGAAAGCCGGAAGACTCAGGGACGGAATTAAGGCCTTAATGGTAATGCAGAACCAGAATATTGTAGAAGCCTTTGACATAGACGACAAAGATTACATTAATTATGCAGCAGAAGGAGAGCTTGTAAGCTTTACTGTTTTAAAAATCCGCCACGGAAAATTAATTGGTCGCGAAAATTACCGCGTAGAAACCTTGAGCGACGAGGATGATTATCTTGCAGAATTCATGGCCTGTTATTACGAAGAAAAAGACCAGATTCCGCCTGCAATTATTATTCCTTCTACAGAAAGCTACGACATAATCGTAAAATGGCTCAAGGATACTTATAAGGATGTAAACTGCTCTTTAATAATTGCCCAAAACCAGAAGGACCTTGCTGCAATTCAGATGTGCCGTCAGAATGCGCGTGAAGATATTATCCGCCGCCTGCGCGACAGAGGTGATACTCCTGCAATGAAGGAATTAAAGGATTTACTTGATCTTGATACCCTTCCTGTAAGAATTGAAGGCTTTGATATTGCCCACATCGGCGGTAAGTTCCCGGTTGCATCCCTTGTTAGCTTTTATAACGGAAACCCGGACAAAAAGAATTACAGATATTTCCGCTTAAAGACAACGGACGGAATTATAGACGACTTTGCTTCCATGAGAGAAGCCGTGAGCCGCCGTTATACACGCCTTGTAAATGAACAGCTTGATTTACCTGATTTAATCATGATAGACGGTGGTATTGGACAGGTAAATGCGGCAGAAGGAATATTACAGGCTTTAAATCTTGATATTCCGATTGTGGGTCTTGCAGAAAAGTTTGAAGATATCTATCTTCCGGGAAATTCTACACCAATAAGGCTCCCTCGTAGAAGTGATGCCCTGCGTCTTTTACAGAGAGTGCGAGACGAAACCCATAGATTTGCTACAAGCCGTAACCAGAACTTAAGAACCAAGGAAAATACAAAAACAGTCTTTCTTGAAATTCCGGGCATCGGCGAAAAAAGAGCCCTTGCCTTACAAAAACAATTTACGACTCTTGAAAATCTTGCAGGCCAGGAAGAAAGTGCAATTGCACAGTGTCTCCATGTAAACGCGATGAAGGCAGCACAGATTCTTTTGAGCGTAAAAGACCTCCTTGAAAAGCGTGATGAAAAGAAAAAACTTCAGAAGCTTTCGCTTGGTATTTCGGGCACCACAAAGGAAAAGGCTTTTGAAGCGCAGTATATATCTAATCTTGCAGACCTTGCATTAGAGGACGAAAAAGAGGAAGAAAACGATGAGTAATCAAATTGTAGAAATTACAGGTTCAGAGATCCAGGACTTTTTAATCCAGCAGCTTAAAGACCAGAACAATCACTTTGTTTTTTCAACTGATGTAGTTATGAATTCCTGGATAGACTTTCTTGTAACAAATCCGGACTTATCTGGTGTTTCTGCCCTCCCCCTGGAAAGATTTACGGCCTGGGATAAATTTAAAAACACAAGCCTTCATGCAACACAAAAAGGTAAAAGCGCAATCCCTTCTGACTTAAGAAAAATTTATATAAGCAGCCTCATTGAATCAAATGCAGAAAATCCGTTTTTTAAAAGAATAATTAATCCGGACTTTGCAAAAAACGCTTCTTCATTTACAGACTGGCTTTCAAAGCTTCTTCCTTCGCTCAAACTCTGGTACACATTAAAAGAACAAAAAGGAACAGCCTACGACGCAGAGGATGAAGATTATAAAACCCTTTACGAAAAATATTCAGCCTTTCTTGAAAGTAACAGCATGTTTGAACCTTCGTGGCTGGATGCAGAATTTACAGGCAATGAAAAATACATAATTCTTTTCCCCGAGCTTTTGGAAGACTTTTATGATTACGAAGATGTTCTTTTAAAAAGCAGCAACATCACTTTAGTAAAACTTAAAACAGAGGAGATTTCTAACAATAGGAAAATCAACTGCTATAAATACACGGATTCGAGAAAGGAACTCCGCCGTACAATCTTACAAATCAGAAAGCTTGTGCAGGATAAAAAAGCTGAATACACAGACATCACACTTAATGTTCCAAATTTAGAAACTTACCGCCCCTACCTCGAACGTGAGCTTACAAAATACTGTGTTCCATTTGTAATAAAGGCGGGAACTCCATTAACAAAAAACAGCGCCGGAAAAATCTTTACAGAAATCCAGGACTGCTATACTTCAAACTTTTCGTACGAAAGTGTAAGGGCTCTTTTACTGGACGAATATATCCCGTGGAAAGAAAGTGAAAATAAAACCCGCGAGTCTCTTATTCAGGAAGGAAACCGCATGCACTGTCTTTTTAATTACGAAGACAAGGACGGAAAGAAAATCGATGTGTGGGACCAGGCTCTTTCTCATTCAGTTAGCATACCGGATGTGCTGGAAGAAAAATTTTACTCATCCCTCAAAAAAAGAATTACAGAGCTTTGCACCGCAGATTCGTTTTCAAAAATTCTACAGCAATGGATAATCTTCCGAGACGATTTTCTTTGCATGGACGACTTTACACTTGAATCAAACAATATAATTGCCCGCTGTATTGTCCACTTAAACGAGCTTATTCAGATAGAAGAAAAATTTTCTGAACCTAACTCTCTCAAAGTTCCAAATCCTTATTCGTTCTTTTTAAATAAAATCAACAAAAGCACATACACGCCACAGACAAAAAAGACAGGACTTTCTGTTTATCCATATAAGCTTTCTGCTGCTGCCTGTTTTAAATATCAGTTTGTAATAGACGCAAACCAGAATAACATTGAGCTTCCGGTAAAAGAACTTGCATTTTTAAACAGCATCAAAAGAGCAGAGCTTGGCCTTATAGAAACAGACAAAAAATATAACGCTTCCAGAACGCTCATCGCTCTTTATGCAAAGGGCCAGGATAAATCTGTTATAACTTTTTCTTACGCAGAAGAATCTTTTGGCGGCTTTGCAATCGTTCATAATTTTTTAAGCCCGATTTTAAATTCAAATGGAGAGCCGGAAGATAATCCTCTTTGGGAGCTTGATAAAGATGATTTTATTTTGAACGAAGAAAAATTATTTTTTGAAAAACCAGGAGAAGCTCCGGCAAAACCAAACTTTTTTTCAGAGGCGCAGAAAACTCAGTTTAATGAATGGTACACTAAAAACCAGAAGCGTCTTTTAAATCCAATGGAAGAAAGTGAATTAAATGAAGATGCAAAAAATCTTATCAAAAAATATCTCGTAGACGGACGAAATAAAAAAGAAAAACCGGAGCTTTTAAATAAAATCGTAATAACCCAAAGTGATTTAAAAGCATTTTTCAATTGCCCAAGGTACTGGCTTTTTTCCAAGGCGCTCAATCTTAAAGAAGATTCCCTTGATGCAAGTCTCATCGACTTTTTTGATATAGGAAACATAAACCACAAGGTGCTCGAGCTTTTTCTAAAGCACTACATGGAACTAAAACAAAAATTACCATGCTCAAATGAAAAGGGTGAGTTTGAAAATAACGACGAAATTTTCAGCCGGATTTTAGACTTTACGGATAAGGCAATAAAAGATCCTGAGCTTGAATTAAAGGAAAGCCCTCTTACCCTCACAATGCTCCAGAGCCAGAAGCAGGCGATTGCCCAGAACATAATGAATTTTGTAAAGCTCTTTTTAAAAGAAACACCCGAAGATTCTAGCAAAACAAGCGGTTTTGGAAAGCATTATGTAGTGGAAGTTGAATCCCACAAAAACTATGCGGACAAAAAAGAAGAATGGGCCTATTACGGAAAAATCGACTGTATTTTATCCAAGGATTCTCCGGATGGAGAAATTAAAACCTATGCACTTATAGACTTTAAAACCTCTACAGTGCCAACCGCAACTTCCTGCATTGTAAACTCAGATGATGAATTATTTGATTTTCAGATTCCAACTTACATCACTTTGATTAATAACGGAACAGAAAAAGAATACTCTTTTGCAGGCTTTGCTCCAATCAAAATAGAAACCGGTAAGGATGAGGTAAAGTTTACTGCAATTCTGGATGAAAAAAATACCAAAAAAGACAAGGCAAGCTTTGACCCCACAATGAAAAAATTCCATGAAGTTTCAAAAGTCTTTAACGACAAAATCAAACAGGAAAACTTTGATCCTGCAGATGCAAATGTAACAGAATACGAAGATTGTATTAAATGCAGTTATAAGCCAATGTGCCGCTTTACCTTTACCGTTGCCGGCAGAGATATGAAAAAAGGAGAATAGCATGAATTTTGAATATTTAGATCTTCTTGAAAAAAAATTAGACCCCGTACAAAAAGAATGCTGCTGTTCTGAAGGAAATACAATTGTTGCAGCCGGAGCGGGCTCTGGAAAAACTCAGGTTCTTGCCACAAGATTTGCATGGCTTGTAATGTCAAAAGGAATTCCTGTTTCAAAGATTTTAACTTTAACCTTTACAAAAAAAGCAGCCGGAGAAATGTACGAGCGTATTTATAAAACCCTCTCCTTCTTTGCAGAAAATCCCGAAACTCCGGAAGCTGAAAGAAAGCGTGCCCAGGAGGCAATCATAGACTTTTCTGAATCAAAAATTAAAACACTTGATTCTTACTGTACCGGTATTGTAAAACAGGCTGCAAACATGTATGGAATCCGCCCGGACTTTACTTCTGGCTCTGCAGATTCAGAAAGCGACATTAAAAACTTAGCCCTCCCCTTTGTGTTTAAAAATCAGGACAGGCTTTGTATAAAAACCTTTGCAAACCTGGGGGCCTATCAGGATTTTTCGGAAAAGATTTTAAGCGAAGCAATTATCAAACATACCTCGATTGCAACAGAAAAAAATTATTTTAAAAACAAGCTTGAATATCAAAAGAAAATTATTTCCAAGGCATATAATTATTTTATTCTTGGAGACATTAGTGAGGATGATCCTCTTTTTAGTTTTGCAAAGGAAGACATTAAAAACTGGTGTACAAAAAATTCACTTCCGGCTTTTTATTCATTCAAATCATGGGAAAAAGAAATAGAAACTTATTTTAATGAAGATTATAACGGTAAAGGAAAAGACGATAACTTTCTTGCAGACTTTGCTCTTGGTTCAGAAAAATTCTTTGAACTTTCCAGCTTAATCCTTAATACAAAAATCTCGTTTACAGAAATAAATATAGAAGAAATTACAAAAATCAAAAATGCTTTAAACAATATTTTTAAGTTCTGTAAAAAACTGAACGCTAACAAAGGTGGTAAAGGGGAAAATACACTTGACAGTAAAAGATACATAAAAACATTCCGTGATGACGTATTTGCCTCTCTTTATGATTCAATCGTTCAGTTTATTTTTGATTACAACGCCCTCCTTGATTTTGCAAACCTTGCAGATGAATTTACCCAAATTGTGAATAATGCAAAAAGAGATTCTGGAAACCTTACCTTTACTGATGTTTCTGAGCTTGCCTTAAAAATTATTCAGACAGATAAAGAAATCCAGAAGCAGGAACAGGACGCCTACAGCATCATAATGATTGATGAATTCCAGGACAATAACGGAAAGAACAGGGATTTACTTTTTGCACTCTGCGGCAATCAAGAAAAGCTCTTTTTTGTTGGAGACGAAAAGCAGTCTATTTATAAATTCCGCGGTGCCGATGTTTCTGTATTCAACAGTTTAAAAAGAGATTCAAGAATCAGACCGGCCAAAGCAATGATTTACAATTACCGTTCTTCCCACGAAATGATAAGCGCCTTTAATAATTTCTTTAATGGAGACGTTTCTATTTTTGAAAATTCATCGGAAGAAGATTACGAAGCAAGATACATAGACCGTGCAATTAAATATGACCCGAAAATTCAGCAGGAATTACCGGACATTAAGCTAACAGAAAAAAATGTTCCGATTCACCTTTGCATGTATAACACAAATGCAGCTTCACCGGACAACGATACCCCAGACCTTGATAAATGGAACAGATTAGGATATTTTATCACTTCAAAAATTTACGAGCTTAAACTGGAAAACTCAAAGCTAA
The DNA here is from genome assembly GCA_017962965.1 of Treponema sp. Taxonomy (GTDB): domain Bacteria; phylum Spirochaetota; class Spirochaetia; order Treponematales; family Treponemataceae; genus Treponema_D. Next base: position 35,367 of record JAGCUI010000044.1, read on the forward strand.
AATTTTCAGACTTTGCAATTCTTGACCGAAGCAGAACGCACAGACACTACATTACAAAATGGCTTAATCACTTTAATATTCCATACACAATCGATGCAAACACATCACTTTTTTCAGTCGGCCCTGTAAACGATATTTATAATTATCTTCGTCTTTGTGTTTACCCTGATGATAAAAAAGCCTATGCAGGTTTTCTTGCCTCTCCATTCTGCGGAAAAGATTTTAATGAAATTGTAAATGAGCTTTCAAAGGACACAGAGTTCAAGCTTCCAGAAAGAAATGAAATATTGAGCCAGCCTCTTACAAAAACACTGTCGTACCTCTGGATAAACCTTGGCTATTATTACGAAACAATCCAGGATCCAAAAACCTCTTTACTTGCAGAGCAGTTTGATCTTCTTTTTGAAATTGCCCGCGAATGTGAAAACGAAGGAAAAAGTCTTTCGTGGTTTGTAGACCAGCTTTGTGTAATAAGGGACAACGAAGCCAAAGCCTTTAATGACGACGTAGAAATTTCTGTAAAAGACATTAAATATCCTGTAGAAAAAAATGACTCAATCCAGTTTATGTCCATTCATAAAAGTAAGGGTCTTCAGTTTGAGCACGTATTCATTTACGGAATTACCGGAGTAAAAACAGATACACGCGGCTCCAAATTCTTTTTTGATGAAGAAACAGGACCTTCTCTTGTTACAAACGGAGGAAAATTAAATTTATTCTATAACTTAAATAAGTTAAAAGCGCAGAAAAAAGAGCTTGCAGAATTCAGAAGGGTTTTGTACGTTGCAATTACAAGAGCAATCAAAAGTATTTATATTGCAGGTTACTGGAATCCAAAGTCATCAAATCAAAGCAATGCCCAGGTTGATTTTAAACTTCTTGAAAATCTTGCAGGCGTTTATTATTCAGCTTTAACAGGTGATTTTAATACACCAACAGAAAAACCGATTTATGCAGAAAATGCACCTTTTGATTATTACACTCTCCCTCCTCTTTCAAGAAAAGAAGCTTATGCCAAAAAAGGAAAAACAAAAACAAACAGCATAAAAGACATTTTCCAAAACTATCAGGGAGAACCGGCTTTTACAATGCCAGAGCTTCTTAGTAACAGAAAAACTCCAAGCTCACTGGAGATTAATACAAAAGCTCAAAACTCTACCTTGCCACTAGAAGAATTTGATTCAGACAGCGGAGAAAAATTTGAAAATGAAACAGACCTTTTAACCAAAGGCATTTTTACTGCAGCAGATTTTGGTACCCTTGTTCACTCATATCTGGAAGCTCAGGCAAATAATATCAAACCGGAAGAGTTTGAGCCTGAAGCAAAGCTTTTAAAAAATCTTAACCCGAAAGAAGCAGAAGAGAAAAAACAGACCTGCATAAAAATGTGTCATGATTTTAAAGAGAGTACACTCGGGCAGAAGTTTGAAGAAGCAAAAAAGAATGCAAGGTTTTATAAGGCTGAATACGCATTCCGAATGTTCCACGATTCGTTTATCTTTACAGGCTCAATAGACCTTATTTTCCAGAACGCAGACGGCACATACACCATTGTGGATTACAAAAGCGACAATGAAATAGACAACAAAAAATACGAGGGCCAGCAGGCATGCTACAGGACTGCAGCTTCAAAGTTGCTTAATTTACCCGAGGATAAATTCAGCTGCAGTCTTTATTACCTTAAACACAACAAGGAAGAGAGGTTATTTGATGATTAACTCTGCCAGAGCGAGTATTGAAGGGATTGTGAGAACACAGAGCATTGTTGTAAGGCACACAAGAAGGCTTGAGTATTTAGCATCCTTTTCAAAAAGGCACGAAAGGCTTGGCACGCTTGTAGCAGACGGACACATAGAACAGATAAAAGGAACAAAGAGCATCATGTAAAGCTCTTCTTCCTGAGTCTGAAAATTAACTAAAAGCAATATTTTATAGAAAATAAAAATCACTATAAAAGAAACAACCGCACTTCCAATCAGACGTAAAAAACAGGTTCTGATGATGCGCACAATAAATTTTTTATCAAACTTAAAGCTTGCAAATAAAATACCAATCAAAATCATGGCAAGCGGAGAGTTCATATTTGCAATGGAATTCATCGGAACAAAAATCATTTGAGGAAGCTTAATCTGTGTGCAGTAAAAAAAGAGTCCGAGGAAAACAGCGATGATATTCGGATTTGTAACAATCTTTTTCAAGTTGATTTTTCCGCTCATCTGCTTATAGCCGAATGTCCACAAAAGAATATTAAAGCAAACTAAAAATCCGATTAAATACAAAACACCTTCCGGCCCGAATACACTGTTAATAAGAGGAATACCCACAAAGCCGCAGTTTGTAAAAATGACTGTAAGACGGTCTATGATGTTATAATCTTCTTCTTCCGAATTTTCACGATTTTTTCTAATTGTAACAAAGGCAAGACCAATCATTAAAAAATGGATGATTAAGGAAACAACAGCAACAATTCCCATGTTCTTAAGCTTTTCCATGCTGAAGGCTGTAGTAACAAATGAATTAAAAACTAAAAACGGATTGATAAAATAAAGAAGAAGCTTGCTTAAAAATTTTTGCTCTCCTTCCGTTACCTTAAAAACCTTTGCAAAAATATAACCGCAGAGGGCAATAACCAGCATGATAACAAGCTGCTTTAAGACTATAAGACTCAACATAATGCGTTATTTTACTTCAAATTATTCTGATTTGTAAATTACCCCACTTGTAAAAAAACAACTTTTTAGTTATATTAAAGACAGTTGCCGGGATGGCGGAATTGGTAGACGCCCAGGACTTAAAATCCTGTGTCGGGCAACCGACGTGCCAGTTCGATTCTGGTTCCCGGCATGTTAGCCTCCTTGTTTTGCAGGGAGGCTTTTTTTTTATAAAGAAGTTTTACAATTTTATAACTATGGAGTACTTTTATGGAATTTCATTCTTACTCAAGTAAATGCGCCTTTTCATCACTCAGCGACATTAAAGGAAAACACGTAACTATTATGGGGCTTGGATTAAACGGCGGTGGCGAAGCTGCAGTTAAATTCTTTCTTCAAAAAGGTGCATACGTTCTTGTAACAGACATGAAAACCAAAGAACAGTTACTCCCTACAATCGAACGCCTTTCCAGCGACCCTTCAATCGATACTTCAAGATTAACCTACAGGCTCGGCGAACACCGCATAGAAGATTTTGAAAACGCAGACTGTGTAATTAAAAACCCTGGTGTAAAATACGAAGGAAATAAATATCTTGCTGCAGCCAAAGCAATCGAAACGGACTTAAGCATCTTTTTAAGATTTACAGACTGTCCTCTTATTGCAGTAACAGGAAGCAAGGGAAAAAGCTCTACAGTAAGCGCCATCTATTACGGATTAAAAAAAGCAGGATTTAAAGCCTTCCTTGGCGGAAACATTACAGTAAGTCCCCTCACCTTTATTGATGAAGTTACACAGGACACACCGGTTGTAATTGAATTTTCTTCATGGCAGCTTGCAGACTTACGCGGAAGAAAAGTTTTAAAACCACACATTTCAATCATCACAAAAATTGTTCCCGATCATCAAAACTGGTACGGCAACATGGAAGATTATGTTCAGGATAAACGCCTTATTTATAAAGACCAGACTGCAGGCGATTATTCAATTTTTGATGCAGAAGAAGATGAGCTTGGAACAGGACCGGATAAATCACTTTATCCTGAAAGCACAACCTGGGGAAACCTTTTTGCGTCTGAATCAAAAGCTACAGTTTTAAGATACGGAAAGCAGCCTTTGGAAAATACCTCTGCTGTAGTAAATGCAAACGGTAAAAAGATTTTTGGCGTATGGCAGGAAACAAAAAAAGACGGAAGCTTTTGCGGAAAGGTTTTACTTGGCGGAATGACAGAGCCGGAAGTAATTTTAAACGGACTTTCTGTTCCGGGCGAGCATAATAAAATTAATGTATTAAACGCAGCCTTGGTTTTATACCTTATGGGTGTGGATGCAAAAAGAACGGCTGAAATCTGCGGAAGCTGGAGCGGAATTGAGCACAGACTTCAGTTCTTCCATTCATTCAAAAATAATGGCAATGAAATTAAATTCTACAATGATTCATGTGCAACAGTACCGGAAGCTGCAGCAGCGGCATCACAATCGTTTGGAAAATCAGTAATTCTTTTAACAGGCGGAACAGACAAGGGGCTTGAATTAACACCTCTTAAAAACGTGCTTTGCCAGAAGGGAAACAAGGACGAATTAAACGAAAACGGAATTATTCCTGTAAAAGACCTCTACTTTTTAAAAGGCACTGCCACAGATAAACTTTTACCGGAGCTTGATAAGGAAGGAATTAAATACAACGGACCTTTCGAAAGTCTTGATAAGATGATGGAATGTTTAAAGGAAAACCTTTTAAAAACAGAAACTCCCGAAGTTGTTGTATTTTCTCCGGGAGCTACCTCATTCGGCATGTTCAATAATGAATTTGACCGCGGTAATAAATATATGGATGCAGTTAAAACCTGGTTTAATTCATAAGGCTAAAACCGCATTCATTCTTTTATACCTTGAACAAATCAACCTGGTCTCCGATTCTCTGAATAAAGCTCTTAACCTGATTTGAAATTTCGTTGAGTGTTGTTCCGGTTTCATTAATCTTTCCGGCACCCACAGCCATTTCACTCATACTTACATTCATAAGCTCGGTTGTTTCAGAAAGAGCCTGCATGTCATCTACAATCTGTTTGTTACGTTCAGACATTTCATGAGAAGAAGACTTTACTTCGCTTGTGGCAGAATTCAAATGACGAAGGGCATCAAGAATCTGTTTAGAACCTTCGTTCTGTTCTTCCATAGCGTCGTGAATCTGAATAACAAATTCATCGGTATTCTTAATATGATTTGAAACTTCATTAAGTGCAATGCTGGCCTCGTTAGAAGAAGAAGCTACATCGATAATTGAGTTCATGATGTTCTTAAGCTGTTCACCAATTCTCTTACTCTGTTCAGATGAAGTTTCTGAAAGCTTACGGATTTCGTCAGCAACAACCGCAAAACCTTTACCAAGTTCACCAGCGTGAGCCGCTTCGATTGCCGCATTCATAGCAAGAAGGTTTGTCTGAGCCGCAATAGCAGAAATTGCAAGGTTTGCTTCCTTAAGCATCTTAGACTGATCTTCGATTATGCGGATTCTTTCATTAACGTCTTCCTGCTTAGAAAAGCCTGTTTCAGCATTTTCTTCGAGGGTTCTGAACGCACTGGACATTTTTTCTACAGAGTTATTTACAGAGTTGATGTTTCCAATCATTTCTTCTACGGCAGCAGAAGCCTGAGTTACACTTGAAGACTGATCTTCGATTAATCTATCCAGATCTGTAATTGCAGAAGAAATATGATGAACTGATGTATTTGTTTCTGTAACACTTCGTCCCTGCTCGTTAATGTGGCCGTGAATACTTTCGATATTTGCAATGATTTCTGTGATTGAGCTTGAAGTATCTTCTGTACTTGCAGCAAGCTTTTCACCGCTCTGTCCAAGTTCCAGCTTAGATTCCTTTAACGTACGCACAATGTCATGAAGTTTATCCATGAATAAGTCAAAGTTGATAATGAGGGCACCAATTTCATCGCGAACATAAAGTGCACAGCGTTTTGTTAAATCAGCATCTCCACTGGCAAGGTCTGCAAGGAAGACAGTAACATTGTTAATTCTCTTCATAATCCAGCGTACAAAGAGGAAACCGCCTATAGCAAGGATTATGACAAGAAGTGCAGCAAGAGGAATTACGTAAGACATTGTTGTGTATTTTACGGCATTAATTACCTGCATTGATTTTGCAACGAAAACCATACCGGTAATATCTCCGTTTTCACAAACTAAAGGAACGTAGTTCGAATAATATTCAGTCTTATTGATTGTATTAGGTCCTGAATAAGGATTTCCATTATTTAAAACCTGTTCTACAATCGCTTCGTTTGCAAGTTCTGTTCCTACAAGATTTGCTCCCAATGTTGTAGCCGCACGAATTTTTCCTTTGAACACAGTACATTCTACATTGTAATTATCATGAACGACAGTTGTATATGCATCCCTTCCGTCATCCGCAAGCTCATAGCCTGTAACAATACAGCCGATTACTTTACCATCCTTTCTTACAGGAACAGAAGCAAGTAAAGCATAATCAAGTTCACCGAATTCAGAATATGCATAAGTCATTTTACCCTTGAGTGCAGAATTTACAACCTCGTGATCCTGGTGTTCAGTTACATCAACACCATAAGCACCAAGCACCCTTCCTTTTGTATCGATATACGCAATAAGATCAAGACCTCCGCGTTCGGCAACCTTTTCAAGATACTTATTGGTCTGATTATTCATAGGAATATCCTGTACAAAAATATCTATTTCGTCCGGCTGAACCGAAAGCATATCACCATAACGCTCAAGATTATCATGCCAGTCTGTAAGAATGTAAGAAACACCGCGCGCAACACTATCAACTTCTTCCTTTGCGTTCTCAATAAGTCCGTTATCAAAAACCTTGAGTGCAGTATATGCAGTGAGGGTAATTCCAAGTACACTGGCACCAACCATCATTGCCAGAAGCTTTGTTTTCAATTTGATATTTTTTCGAGGGTTTTTCTCAAAACGATCAAGCTCTTTTGCCATAAAAACTCCTTAGAAGCAAAAAAATAAACTCTTCTTTTAAAATTAAAAAATACTCTATCTAACGGCCTTTATTAAAAAAAACTTTTAAAATACGTTTTAAGTGTTTTTAAATTATCAATGATTTTCCCAAATAAATCAACTCTTTTATTCAACTAGAGAATAAATAACAGAAATAATGTGCAATTTTTCTCTCAACTCCCGCTAAATCTAAACCAAAAATTTATTCTTCAAAATTTAATGCACTAACAACTGCGGCGATACCGGCGCGGCCGACGTTGGAGCTTTTGCCGACTCCCCATTTTGATGTGCCGTCTTCGAAGGTGATCTGAACATAAGCCATAGCGTGAGTGTTTGAGCCGGAACCGATGGCGTGTTCGTGGAAGCTTGTGATGTTGAAAACCGGTGCCGAGGTACGTCTCATAACTGCAACAAAGGCATCAAGAGGACCGTTTCCGCTTGCGGTGATTACGTAGCGTTTTCCAAAATATTCGATTGTGGCTGTGGCTGCAACGTGTTCTTCGCCTGAACCTCCGCGTTCTCCTTCGATATGCTTTTCTGTAATTTCGAGAACGTTCAAAGGCTCTTTTGTATTAAGCCATTTTTCTTCAAATATATTGTAAACTTCTTCCGGAGTAAGCTCTTTCTGCATTCTGTCTGCTGCCGCTTTTATCTGAGAGCCGATAATTCCAAGCATTGCCTTTGGAGGAACAATTCCAAATTCGTGCTCCAGAATATATGCCATTCCGCCCTTTCCGCTCTGGCTGTTGATTCTGATAATTTCCTGGTATTCTCTTCCAATGTCGTGAGGGTCGATAATAAGATACGGAACATCCCAGCTTTCCGAATTCTTGCGTTTTTTCATTGCCTTGTTTATTGCATCCTGATGACTTCCACTGAATGAAGTAAACACAAGCTCACCGGCATAAGGAAGACGCGGATTAATTTCCATTCCTGTGAGGCGTGTAAAGGTTTCTGAAAGTTCGACTATATTTGTAAAATCAAGATTTGGTTCAATTCCCTGTGAATAAAGATTTAATGCAACATTTACAATATCAAGGTTTCCGGTTCGCTCTCCGTTTCCAAAAAGACAACCTTCTACGCGCTCTGCTCCTGCTAAAAGACCAAGCTCACAGTCTGCAACCCCTTCCCCGCGATCATTATGGTTATGCAAAGAAATCACGCAGTCCTGTCGCGCCCTAAGATTCTTCACAAAGTACTCTACTAAATCCGCAAACTGATTGGGCATGGAAGTTTCCACTGTAACCGGCAGATTAATAATCACCTTGTTCTTTGACTTTCCCCACTCCTGGATTACCATGTCGCAGATTTTTAAAGAATAATCAGGCTCAGTCTGAGAAAAACATTCCGGTGAAAATTCAAAAGTAAGGTTTGTATTTTTTAAAGCGGCAGTTTCTTTTTTTACAAGACCAACGCCCTCTTTAATAAAATTGAACATCTCTTCTTTTGACTTATTAAAATTGTATTTTCTGTGTGCCGGTGAAATTGCAGTATAAGCATGAAAGATTACGTTCTTTGCGCCCCGCACTGCATCGATTGTTTTTTTAATAAAAGGCTCGCGGAAGGGACAAAGCACCTGAATTGCAACATCATCTGGAATAAGGTTTTGTTCGATGAGCGTTCTTACAAATTCAAATTCTGTGTCGGAAGAAGAAGGAAAACCAACTTCAATCTGTTTAAAGCCGATTCCAACAAGCATCTTAAAATAATCAACCTTTTGTTCAATGCCCATAGGAATTTCAAGCGCCTGATTTCCGTCCCTTAAATCAACAGAACACCACAGAGGTGCCTTCTGGATTTTAGCATTCGGCCAGTCGCGGCTTGGGAGATTGATTGCATTGTATGGTTTATACTTTCCGGCAAATTGCATCTGTTATTTTACAAGCTCGCTAAAAATCAATTTAATTTCTGAAACGAATTCTGCTGTTGTAACCTTGAGGTCTTTTAAGAATGAGTTGTCGCTCAAAGGACCAATTACAGTTTCCATTTCCTTTTTATTTCTATATACCATGTTTCTGTAATAATCAGTGTAATCTTTTTCGCGTGATTCAACAGAAGCATTGTAAATATCGTTTGCTACAACAATAACGTCGTTAATAATATCCTGATAAAGCATTTCTGAAAATTCTTCCACAGGACGGGAATAAAGTTGCTCAAGAAGATAAAGTGAATAGCGCACCTTCCACTTAGGATATTCATCGTTGCATTTATTATAAAAGTCGTGAACCTGTGCCCATGTTGTAATATTTCTTCCTTTAATAAGGTTAAAGAGCTCTTTGATTTTGTCGGAAGGAATAATCTGTCCGCCGGCATTTTCCCATTCTGTATAAAGAGTTTCTTTTCTGATTGTATTAATGATATCAAGAGTTAAAGTTTTTTTACCAAGAGCCTTGCAGTAATCCATGAGCTCGCGTGTTGCAAAATATTTTACAATCTTACGGTACATCTTGTAGGCTTTTACAGGCTTTGCAATAATAGCCCCGAATTTTTTCTGGCATGTTTCGTCGAATAAAGTAAAATCTGCATCCGGATTCTGGTGAAGATAATCCTTAGCCTCCTGAAGCTTTTTTGGTTCCTTAAGATAAACTGCTGTAAGGCTTATGATGCGGTCCATTGCAGACATGATTTCCTGCATAGTATCCGGAGCCATAGGATCAAATTCTATATTCTGAATCTTCGTCTTTCGTTTATCGCGTTTTGCAAATTTATTTTTATTTCTTGTGATTGCAAACATGTCGTACATAAACCAGAAGGCCGGAATGATTGTAATGGCTTCGTCTGATTTTTCACCAGGACTTACAAGTGCAAAAGGATAAGGAATATCAAGCTCATGCTGGTAGCTTCCCTTTGAAACAAGAACGAATGAAGCAAAGCGTGAATTATGTTTAAAGTCTGAACAAAGGCCAGGCCAGAATCCGCGTTTTGCAAAAATTTCTCCGTCCGGTGAACGGCTGTTATGGTTACTTCCGATTGTTGCTCCCGAAGCAATGTTGCTCTGTCCCTGAACTGTAGTTGCAATAAGGAACGAAGAGTTATGATGCTGTTCGTGGAACGGGAAGATGAGGTTATTCAAAACTTCGCAGCAGGAAATTGTAGAGTTATCTCCGAGGACAGAGTTTAAAAGACGTGCTCCATATTTTACCTGGCAGTTTCTTCCGATTACAAAGCGTACTGCAATAGCCTGATAAAAGAGCTTACTTCCATAACCCAAAATTCCGTTTACCATTTCAACACCTTCTCCAATCTGTGAAGGTTCTTCTTCGGAAGAAAGAATGGTAATGTTTTTAAGCTTTAAAGCACCCTTGATGTAAGTTGCCTTTCCGATTTTTGCGTCTTTAATAATATTTGAATTTTTAATTACACAGTCGTCGTCGATAAAACCAGTTGTATTTAATTCGCCTGTATTTCCGTATTCTGTTAATTCTACAAAGCGATTTAAAAGCTCACTGTCGTCTCGGTAATGAGACCAGATGTATGCGTCTGCCGGAATCATATCTTCAAAAGGAAGAATTGCGCGTCCGTCGTTTTCGTTTGCAACACCAATCCATACGCGGTTATCCTCAGGTTCACCCTTTTTAAGAATACCGTTTCCAAACTTTGAATGCTTTGTACAGCAAAGTTCCTTTATATTAAAAAGAATTACTCTGTTTCCAATAATATAATTATCAAGATAAGAAACATTGTGGATTACACAGTCGTCGCCCACAATAAGATTGCTGATTTTTGAACGCTGGATTCCGCATGTAAGATATAAATCGTTGTAGTTGAGAGTCTGATTTTTAAGCTTTCCGAGAATTACATAACCCGAAAAGAATGAAAGATGAATTAAAGAAGGATCAAAAGCGCCCTCTTCCTCGCTAACATAAAAATTATTCCAGGAAGAATCTTCGTTGTGGTTAAGATTTGCCTCTAAAACCTTAATTTCCTGGGCAGTAAGGTGTCTTTTTCCCTTTAAAAACTCTGCCGGTACATCTATTTTTGCGCTTCTCTGCGCGTTTTCTACTATATTTACCATAATTCAAAATATACAATA
>JAGCUI010000003.1 GCA_017962965.1 Treponema sp.
TGTTGCAAAGCCTTCTTCTGCCACAGCCTTGAGTGTATCTTTAAATCCTTCTTCGCCGTAGTCGTACGAGTGATTGTTTGTCATCATTAAATAATCAAAGCCCGCTTTTTTAAGATAAGCCAGAGAGTCTTTTGAAACTTTAAAGTTATAAGTCTTTTTTGTTTTTAGTTCGCGGGTTGTAACAACGCATTCAAGATTTCCTATTGTGTAGTGGCTGTTTACAAGAATTGGCATTGTGTCTGTAAAAACTGTTTCTGCTTTTTTTGTTGCAAACATGGAATCCTGAACACCGCGACCAAGCATCATATCTCCAACGGCTGCAACAAGGGTAGTTTTTGCTTCATCCTTACATTCAAACTTAAATTCTTTTATAAGATTTTTTGTAAGGTATTCAAGGCAGAATAAATCCCACTTATCTTTTTTTTCTTTATTCAAAAGCTCTGTATAGCTGAAGTCTGCAAAATCAGCCTGGTAGAGAGGATAATCCTTGTCTCCGGCATAAAGTTTAACATTTTCAGAAAGGCTTACCGGAAGAGCGATGTAATTATTTGGCATATTTTCTGCTGTAAAAAGTGATTTTTGGTCAATTTCTTCTATTTTAATGGATTTTGCACAGTTTTCATTAAAGGGAATGCACGGAAAAAGAGGGCGGCGTTCAAGTTCAAGGCCGTAGGTGTCTTTATAAAAAGGATTTACCGGGGAAGTTTTAGTAAGCTTTGTGATTTTTCCGGCCGGGATTGCTTTTTTATAAGGCTTTTTTTTGAGATTTAAAACTTCTGAAGAAACAATTTGAACTCTAACCTTATTTTTATAATTATAAATTTCGTATGCCTGTTCTAAAGGATATTTTTTTAAGGTGATTTTTTCTTTAAAAACTCCCTGTTCTCTAGCCTTTTCAAAAAGCTCTTTTTGCATGGAAACTTCGTAAATGCGCTGGCCGCAGGAAGTAAATAAAAATGTAAAAATGATGAAGGTAAGAAGCGTGATTTTTTTGTTTTTCATATTGATAGAATACTTTTTTTTTAAGATTTGTAAAAGTCAAAACTGTAAACATTGAGTTTATTGTATTATCGTTTTATAATGAAAATATGCCTCAGAATGTTTCTTTAAAAAAAGTTTTGATATTTGGAGCCTCATCCATAAACGAAACTCAGCCGTGCGAAAATGATTATGCAGTAGCACAGGCATGCCGTTGTTTTCATGAAAAAGGACTCGAAGTAGTTTTAATTTCTCCTAATCCGAATTCTGTTATTACAGATAAATGTCTTGTTGCTCAGATTTATATAGAGCCGTTAACCCTGGAAACTGTAAAAAGAATTATCGTAAAGGAAAAGGTTGATTCATTGTTCCCTGTTTTTGCGGGGCAGAGCGGATTAACACTTGCACTCCAGCTTTCTGTTTCAACCTTCCTTTCTACAAATAATGTAAGCTTACTTGGAGTGGGTCCTGAATCCATAAATAATTCCCAGGAATTTCAGTCTTTTAAAGACACAATGCTTAAGATAAACGAGCCGTGCATTCCTTCAAAAATGGCAGGTTCATTAAAGGATGCAGTTTTATTTGCAGAAAGCTCGGTTGGTTATCCGGTAATTGTTCGTCCTTCTGTTTTGTTCGGGCGCGCTCCGGGAAAAATTGCTGCTTCTCAGGAAGAGATGATAGAGGTTGTAACTCAGTGTTTAAAACGTTCTCCGCTTCATCAAGTGCTTGTAGAAAAATGCATTGCCGGCTGGAAAGAAATTGATTTTGTATTACTCCGCGATGAGTACGGTCACTGCATCAGCGTGGGCTCTGTAGAAAACTTTGATCCTGTTGGAACCTCTGCCGGAAGATATATTTCTGTAAGCCCTGCTGCTTCTTTAAGCGAAGAAGAAATGCAGATTTTACAGAGTGCCGCCATAAGAATTACAAATGCATTTGGTGTGGTTGGCGAATGTAATATCAAATTCGGATTAAAGCCTAATTCAAAAGAATATGTGGTAATAGAAGTTAATCCTCGTGCTACAGAGTTTACGCCATTTGTTTCAAAAGCAACCGGCTATCCTGTTCCACGTGTTTCAAGCCTTCTGGCAATGGGGTATTCAATTCCGGAAGCTTCAAAGGTAAACGAAGACAGAACCTGTTTCTCTCCAAAGACAGACAGCATCTGTGTTGCAAGCTTTATAAAAAATCCTTCTATGGCATTCGGTCGTAATTTTGAAGAAGCTTTGATGAAGGCACTGCGTACAAACACAGACGGAACAATCGGTTTAAGACTCAAGGATTACGGTGGAGAAGCAAACGACGATATCCGCCGCCACGTTCAGCAGGAAACCTCTTTAAAAGTTTATGCAATTTTTGAAGCAATAAAAAGAACCATCATGAGCCACGAAGAAATCTACAGGGAAACAAAGGTAGACTGGTGGTTCTTGGACCGCATTCAAAACCTTGCAGATTTGGAAAAAAAGCTTGAGGACGTAAAAAAAGGAATCGGTATTCTTTCTATAGATCTTTATGTAGATGCAAAAAAAGCCGGTTACTCAGATGATTTAATTCAGACAATCACAAGTCTTTCTATAATCGGGGCAAACGGAGTAAAGGCACAAAAGCAGGATGCACTTTCACTTTCGGGAAACAGAAAGCTTGCCCATGTTAATTCTGTGTTTAAGCGTGTTTCTTATTCAGAAAAGAATTTTGAAAATTATCATCCGTATTTTTATGCAGCCTACGATACAATGGACGAAGCAGCTCCATGTCTTGAATCACTTAAGAACCGCTCGCCAAAAGGAACAATCCTTATTATAGATGCAGGAAGCTCTCTTTACGGACAGAACTGTGAATGCGACTATGCATGTATCCTTTGTGCAAAAACTTACCGCCAGATGGGCTACGAAGTTGCAATCATGAATAACGGTCCTTGGGATGTAGCTTCGGATTTTGGTTATGCAGACCGTCTTTATATAGAGCCTGTAACAGCTGAAGATGTAATGAATGTTGTTTACATGGAAAATCCTGTGGGCGTTGTTACAGTGTTTGGCGGAGAAGAAGCAGTTAATCTTGTAAAATTCCTTGTGCAGCAGGAAGTAAAAATTCTTGGTGCAAATGCCGAGGCAGCCTTTATTTCAAAGAACCTTGTTACCGCTCAGAATTTTATGACCGGCTCAGAGTTCGAAGTAAATCTCATAAGCGATTCAAAAAGCATTTTTATTCCCGGAATTATGGAAAGATTTATTTCCGAAGAAAAGGATGTTGTAGAAGTTTATCCAACCTTTAATTTAAGTGATGTGCTCCGCGAAGCAATGATTAAAAAATCTACAGAGATTGCACTCAAGCTAGAAGTCAGAGGGCTTTTAACAATCAGATTTATAAATTACAACAACGACCTTTACATTAAGGAAGTTAGTCCTGTGGTTTCCGGAAACATTCCGTTCATTTCAAAAATTACGGGGCTTCCTGTTGTGTCTTATGCTTCCAGAGTAATGCTCGGACAGAATCTTGAGGATATGGGATTGCACCAGGGGCTTTATTCAGTTCCTCCGTACTTTGCAGTTAAATATCCTGTTTATAATTCAGAGCACAAGCAGAGTGGCCAGGTTTTAGGTCTTTCTTCAATTAAAAAGGAATCTGTTTACAAGGGGCTCATTGCTTCGGGCAACACAATGAGCTCAAGCGGAAATGTTTTATTCAACATTCAAAAGCCTGATGAACACGAGCTTCCTTTACTGGCACAGAAATTTAATTCACTTGGCTTTACTCTTTATGCCACAGAAGAAAATGTAAGAATCTTAAACGAATTTAATATCAAGGCAAAATCTTTTGACACAAACAATATAGAAGAAAAGCTTGATTATATTATCACTTCAACTTCTACAGGTTTTAAAACCTATGCGCTTGATAAAAAGATTCCGTGCATCACTTCCTTTGATATTGCAGACTCAGTTGCAGAATGTCTTTCTCTTGGTTTCTCACCGGAAAACACTCAGCTTATAAACATCAGAAACCTGCACGAAAAAGAACAGAAGATGCATTTTGAAAAGTACGATTGTACAGGTTCAGACTGCATTCTTATTAATGCAGATAAATACAATATTTATAATCCGGTTGCCTTTGCAGTTAAACTTTGCGACAGAAAGACCTCGATTGGCGCCGAAAAATTAATCATTGTAAAAAAATCCGATAAGGCTGAATTCAGTATGCAGGTTTATTCTTCTAACGGAGAACTGCAGAATCATTACGGAAACGAGATAAGGGCTGTTGCAAAATATGTAAACGACAATCAGCTTTTAAAGTCGCCTTATGCAAATACAGTTTCTGTTGAAACACCAGGCGGCATTCAAAGCGTAACTTTGTATAAAAATAACAATGAAGTTTCGTCGGTTGAATTTTCAATGAAGCTTCCCGAAGCAGCACCGCAGAATATTACGGTTTGTGCAGAGGGATTAAATTATTCTGCCACAAAGGTTTTCTTTGAGACAGACAACTGCGTACTTTTTTCCAACTTTGTGGATATGGTTGATGTGCAGAAAAACGGGCCTGTGTTCGAAAAGAATGAGGTCTTTGCTCAGGGTGCCGACGTTGAGTTTGTGAGGGTTGTTTCTCCGAACAGAATAAAGATGCGTGTATGGCAGAAGGGCAGGGGAGAAGCACAGTCTTCTACTTCCGGGGCAGTTGCTGCAGTTATTGCATCAGTAATAAACGGCTTTTGCAAAAAGAACCAGGAGATTTCGGTAGAAATGCCGGGCGGAAATCTTACAGTAAAATACACAGACGAAGGAGTTACGCTCACAGGCGGAGTTTCTTGTCTGTTCCAGGGTGAAATATCAATTCAATAAAAGGGGAATAGGAGAAAAAAATGGGAGCAATTACACCAAAACGTTCAGATTATCTTTCTTGGGATGAATACTTTATGGGAGTGGCAAAACTTTCTGCACTCCGTTCAAAGGATCCTAACTCACAGGTTGGAGCCTGCATTGTAGATCAGGATAAAAAAATCCGTTCGATGGGTTACAACGGTTTTCCACGCGGCTGCTCGGACGATGAATTTCCATGGGCAAGAGAAGGAGATACCCTCGACACAAAATACGCTTACGTATGTCACAGCGAATTAAACGCAATCTTGAATTACAGAGGCGGTTCTTTGGAAGGCTGTTCAATTTACGTAACACTTTTCCCATGCAACGAATGCGCCAAAGCAATTATTCAGGCCGGAATCAAAACAGTAGTTTATGCAGACAACAAATACGACGGAACCCCATCAGTAGAAGCTTCCAAAAAATTAATGAATGCCGCCGGCGTCCGCTACTACCAGTACCAGCCAACACAAAGAGAAATTAAGTTTACGGTTTAAGGAAGTTTTAAAAA
>JAGCUI010000004.1 GCA_017962965.1 Treponema sp.
AAAGCAGGCTTTGCGTCAAGAAACAATATACATTTTTTGTTGTAATCAAAACATCGCTCATATAACTCTATGCAGTTTTATTCTTCCTGTTAATATCAGTAATTCCCATCAGTAAATTAGGAACATACAAATCTTCATCAAGAGCATCCCAGTGAATACCAATTCCGCCACCACTTAATTCACAAACATCGCGTTCTTCGGGCTTTGCATTTAAAAGTGTAGGAAAATATGCAAGGGGCAAAGAAAGCTGTCTTCCATCAACAAGCAGCAACCATAAATTTTCACTGTCAAACCAAACCTTCTGGGCTTTGGCATTATTCAAAGAAAAATCCATTCCAAGCCTCCTTTATAACAAGGCTCCAAAGGATTTCCCTCATTAGAGAAAAAGAAAAATCTGTATCCCTTCTCATTAAGAATGGTTGGCATACATTTATTATACCACACATTCCCTTTTTCCACTATAAAAAAACATACGCGGGATTTTTAAGTTTTTTTTCTGTTCGAAGACACTACTAAGTCGCTCGCTACCGCTTGCTTCCTTTGCCGTATCTTCGGATTTTTTAAGGGTGTTACTGAGCGGAATCGAACTTCTGCGAATGCAGAAGTTTTTAATACTTTCCTTACAGATCTAGCCAACTCTAGTTGGCGTTGCGAACAACGCGGAAGCCCAGAGCGGTGAGCCCGCCGTCCGGGTAGTATTTGATCCGATTGCAAACAGAGCAGCCCCAGGCGTCGTGGTACCAGCTGCCGCCACGGCGGACACGGAGAGAGCCACCCAAGGCACCCGTAGGATTAATTACAACACCATCAGTAGTATATTCTGCATCATTAGCTGTAACACTATCATTATAACAATCCCAACACCATTCATATACATTACCACTCATATCATAAATACCAAGGTTGTTATAACCTTTCTTTCCTACTTGATGAGTTCCGTAACCGGCTGTACCAGTTGAAAGCTCACTGTCTGATGTTGTTCCACTTGATGTATTATAACGATACCATCCAACAGCATCTAAACCTGTATTTTGAAAATCTAAATAATTTGAGCCGTCTGCCTTTGCAGCCCCGCTAAATGTATAATCCCAGACTGGTGCTGTAGGGTCTCCTCCCCGGGCTGCGAATTCCCAGTCTGCTTCAGTTGGTAAACGATAGCCGTTTGCACCTGAAACAAGTGTTACTGTAGCGCCAGTAATATTTCCAAAAGAATTAACTTTCGTAACAGTAATATTATATGCCTTTGTAAGCTTAGTCTTTTCACTTAAAGCGTTACAAAAATATACTGCATCATACCAGGTCATATTTTCTGCAGCCCTGTATCTTTGTTCTTCACCAGATAAAAGTACTTTATAATCATTATTGGTAGACTTACACGCGAATGGTTCTGCTGCAAGAGCTTTTTCAACACCATTTACACTTACTTTCTGATCTGTCATGACGGCTGTATAAAGTTCCTGTGTTACTTCGTACTTACTCATAATGTATGGACTGAGTTTTACTTTGCGGCCTGCAACAAAAACACCTGCATAATTGTCTGTATTTGTTTTACCTTGTATTGTTGCACCGTCTGGTCCTGTTACATAAACCTGTGCAGTAAAATCATATTCTGTGGAACTAATTTTAATTTTTTCAAGAGAAACATCACCAGCTGTAAAATCTCCAAGCGAAGAACCTCCCCCAGTACCACTTTCCACTTCTCCCTTACATCCAACCATACTTACAGCCAGAACTGCTGCAAATAAACCGATAAAACATTTTTTCATTTTTACCCCCTGAAAAAAACTTTTTAAGTATTTATAAAATTATACTATGACCTATACGTTTTGTCATAAAAAATCCTCCCCCGCCTCACATCTTGCCCCGGCACGTTTTTGTAAAGTATAATCAGATTATGAAGAAATTTTTTATCATCTTTTTTTCGTTACTCGCGGTGAGTGTTCTGGCTCAGGATAAGGCTTTGAATAAGGCGGCAGAAAAAACTGAAGGGCCTGTTCTCAAAAAAATCGGGACATATAAATGCGGAAGACAGCCTAAGCAGGTTTTATTTTCGCCGGACAATAAATACATTATCATGCCGTTACTCGAAGACACCGGGTTTGATATTTTTAGCGTAGAAGAGAAAAAAATTATTAAAAGGATTACACCGCCGAATGCAGAAAAAGAAGGTTTTGCAGAAGGGCTTTTTATTCCCGAGAAAAATGTTTTTCTTGTATCCCAGATGACAACGGCAAATCTCTACGAATATTCCTACCCTGATTTTAAATACATCCGCACAATTCCGACTACGGGAAACTGGTCTAAGTTCATCGCATATAACAGCCAGAAAAATCTTCTTGCTGTTTCAAACTGGGTTTCTAATGATGTTTCGATTATCGATTACAAAACCGGAAAGTGTCTTAAAAAACTCAAAACTGGCGGAGCTCCAAGGGGACTTTATTTTACAAAGGACGGAAACTCAATCATCAGTCTTTCGTTCAACGACGGCTTAATCGAAAAGTTTAATATTGAACAGAACAAGAGAACAGATTACATCAAAATTACAAACGCTGCCATGCGCCACATTGTGATTAATGAAGAAAGAACAAAGGCCTATATTTCAGACATGTATTACCGTTCCATCTACGAAATCAACTTAATCACTTTTAAAATTGAACGAAAAACAAAGGTTTTTTATAACCCGAACACAATAGATCTTTTAAATAACCGCTGGCTTTTTGTTTCTTCACGCGGTCCGAATAATCCTGCAGATTATACAAAACGAAGTCCTCAAAACGGAAAAATTCAGATTATCGATACAAAAACTATGCAGATTGTTCAAAGCTTTGAAGGGGGAAATCAGCCTACAGGATTGGATGTTAGCCCCGACGGAAAATATTTATGCTTTTCGAATTTCCAGGACGAGAACATCGAGCTTTACGGAATCAGTAAATAAAATCTATCGGAATAATAATCAAACTTACCAGGCAACCTTATTCTTACCGCTGAATTTTGCCTTGTAAAGATTTGCATCAACTGTCTGTAAAAGTTTTTCGTAACTCATATCCTTTGAATAAGTTATAAAGCCGGCACTCACGGTCACGCTGTGATTTTCTTCGTATTTGATTGTATCGCGGGTCTTCTGTAAAATCCTTTCTACAACCTCCAGCGCTTCTTCTGCAGTTCTCTTTGGAATCAAAATTAAAAATTCTTCGCCGCCGTATCTGCAGGCAAAAATACTGTCAAAGCTTTCGTCCACAAGAATATCAGAAAACTTTTTTAAAACCTCATCACCATAAAGATGACCAAACTTATCGTTTATGACTTTAAAATCATCAATGTCGAACATGGCAAGATGAAGCTTTCCCGTGTCGCCGAAAGTCGAAATTGCAATCTTCAAAAATTCTTTAAAATAACGTCTGTT
>JAGCUI010000045.1 GCA_017962965.1 Treponema sp.
ATCTACATCGAATGAACCATATTTTGTGGAAAATGGAATTGCAATTACAGGAAAGTTTTTAGGCCACATAATCTGATGGTTCGGACCGGAAACTGTAAGTGGAGGTGATATTTCAAGCTCATATTCAGGAATTTTTGAGATGGCATTACCCGAAATGATGTTTGTAAATTCACTTACAAGCTCGCAGGCCATTTCTTCCCTTTCATCCGGCTTACATTCAATTCCCGAAACCTCCAGCATTTTGGAAGCCAGTACCTTATGAAGCCTGAAGGCAACAATTCCCTTATGAAAGCCTGTTGCGCCGATAATCCCCGAAACTTCCCATGGATGACCTGCATTAATATCAAGAATATAAGGCTCTTTATTTTGAGTTGTAATCTGGAACATGGATTCAAAAGCATCCATTCCCGCTGTTAAAAATGCATTAATAAGTTTTGCGTCCATACATCTATTTTATATCAGGTTTGCTGAAAAAAAAAGTTTTATTGTATAAAGAACGTTTTTTCTCTATAATATGCATTAATTTTATTGATTAAGCTGCGCGTCATAATTGCGTGGCGGAGGTTAGATATGAGCGAAGTTAGAGTTAGATATGCACCGTCTCCAACAGGTATGCAGCACATTGGTGGTGTGCGCACTGCACTTTTTAATTATTTATATGCACGTTCTCAGGGTGGTAAATTCATTCTTCGTCTTGAAGATACAGACCGTACCCGTTACGACGAAAGATATGTTCAGAATCTTTACGATACTATGGCATGGCTTGGAATAGACTGGGACGAAGGCGGAAGTAAGGGCGGAGAATATGGTCCTTATGTTCAGTCAGAAAGATTTGATTTATATAAAGAATATGCCATGAAGCTTATTGAAAACGGCGAAGCTTATTACTGCTTTTGTGATGCAGAACGCCTTGACCGCATAAGAAAAATTCAGACAGAAAATAAAATGGCTCCAGGATATGACAGAAACTGCCGTCATTTAACTCCGGAAGAAGTAAAGGCAAATCTTGATGCCGGAAAACCATATGTAATCAGACTCAAGGTTCCGATGGAAGGAACAACAAAATTCCACGACCACATCCTTGGCGATATTGAATGGAAAAACGAAGATATTTCTCCAGATCCTGTTTTATTAAAGAGCGACGGATTCCCGACTTATCACCTTGCAAACATTGTTGATGACCACTTTATGAAAATCAGCCATGTAATGCGCGCACAGGAATGGATTCCTTCTACACCGCTTCATGTTCAGATGTATAAATCATTTGGCTGGGAACATCCTGAATTCTGCCATCTTCCGATGGTAAATGGTTCTGACGGAAAAAAGCTTTCAAAACGACACGGTTCAACTTCTTTAAACGAATTCCGTGCTAGAGGATATCTTCCACAGGCAATCGTAAACTATGTTGCAATGCTCGGATGTTCTTACGAAGAAGGAAAAGAATTCTATACTCTCGAAG
Source organism: Treponema sp. (assembly GCA_017962965.1). Taxonomy (GTDB): domain Bacteria; phylum Spirochaetota; class Spirochaetia; order Treponematales; family Treponemataceae; genus Treponema_D. Next base: position 1,460 of record JAGCUI010000045.1, read on the forward strand.
AGCTTGCAAAGAACTTTAAGCTTGAACATTTGAACAAGGCTCCTGCCGTATTTGATTATAAAAAGCTTGAATATTACAACGGAAACTATATCCGCCAGCTTTCTACAGAAGAATTGTACAAGTGGACATTGCCTTTTATTACAGGAACAGGTGATGCAACATTGGAAATCAATCCTGAAAATCCACAGCCAAAACCAAATGTAGGACCGGAATTTTCCGGAGTTGCACTTGGAGAAGACGGCCGTCCATACTGTGTAGACAAGAGCATGAACATGAGCACAGAAGATGTTGAAAAAACATTGATGGGACTTATGCCTCTTATTCAGGAACGCCTTAAGTTCTTAACAGAAGCTGCAGAAATGGTTCACTTTATGTTTACAGAACCGGCAGTTCCTCTTGCAGATCAGATTATTCCAAAGAGAATCGATGCTGCAAAAACTAAGGAAGTACTTGAAGTAGCAAAAGAATTTGTTGCAAAGGTATTCGAACTCGATCACGAGGGAGCAGAAGAATGGGCAAAAGCTAAGGCCGAAGAGCTTGGAATTAAACTCGGAGACTTTATGATGCCAATCCGTATGGCTGTAACCGGTAGCCGCGTAAGCCCTCCACTTATCGGTTCCATTGTTGTTCTTGGTAAAGAGCGTTCTCTTGCAAGAATTGACCGCACCCTGGCAACATTGTAATTTATAAAATCTAACGGCGATACTTTTTTTAGTGTCGCCGTTTTTTTGGGAGTTTTTTATGATTAAAAATCGTGCTGCTTCACTTATTATAATTTTATTGATTTATATTCTTGCAGCTGTTTGTGGCTTTTTTATTTTTACTTTTTTTGCTTCGAAGTTTTCTTTGGTGCTTTCATTATTGCTTGCGGATATTGGAGCAACAATTGTTGTTTTTGTTTTCAGTTTGATTTTTAATAATGCTTCGGTTTATGATCCGTATTGGAGTGTGCAGCCGCCTGTGATTCTTGGTCTTACATTTATCAATTATATTCTGGTAGCTAAACTTGGAACTGCCCTTCTTGGTTTATATGATGAAGAAGCTAAGATTGCATTATCGCCTGTTGCAGTGTATTTGTTTATAACAGTTCTCTTCTGGTCTCTTCGACTTACGGCTAACTGGGCTTATAATTTTAAAAGCTTTGAGTATCAGGACTGGCGTTATGTTATGCTTAAAGAAAAGACAGGACGCTTTTATCCTGTTGTAAATTTTTTTGGCATTCATTTATTTCCTACTTGCGTTGTTTATTTATGTGTCCTTCCTGCTGTAATAGCTTTTTTTGAAGATGCAGATTTTGGTGTGGCAAGTGCACTCTTTATTACGATGAGTCTTTTTGCAGCCATCTTTCAGGGAATTGCAGATATTCAGATGCATAAGTTTAGAAAGTCAGGTGCGGGTGGCTTTATTCGTACGGGACTTTGGAAACATTCACGCCATCCGAATTATCTTTGCGAAATCCTTATGTGGTTGGGAATAGGACTTGCAAGTGTTTTTGCCCTGGGCTTTGAGTACTGGTATCTTTTAGGCGGAGCCCTTATAAATACCCTTATGTTCTTTTTTGTAAGCATCCCTATGGCAGAAAAGCGACAGTCCAGAAAACCCGGCTTTGAAGAATATAAAAAACAGACAAGAATGCTGATATAGTTTTTCAATCAAAGTTTCATTCGTCCACTACCTTCATACTTCCATTTCTTCTTATTCAAATTTTTTAGTATTTGCGATATAATGAGTGCATTAATATTTTTGAAATTCGAGGATAAAAATGGCATTTGTAGAAGATTTATTAAACAAGGCAAAGGCTGCAAATAAAACAATCGTTTTGTGCGAAGGCGAAGATAAACGTGTTGTAGAAGCAGCTTCGAAAATCGTAAAAGACGGAATTGCAAAAATCATTTTGATTGGAAGCGATGAAGACATTAAGGCTAGCGGTTCTAGTGCCGATTTGAGCGGAGTAACAATTATTGATCCTGCAAAAGATTCAAACGCAGATAAATATGCAGAACTCCTTTTTAAGGCACGCGAAGGAAAAATCAACAAGAAAACTGGCGAACCTGAATACGCTGATGTTGCTGCCGCAAAAGCTGCAATCTTAAAAGACCACACAATGTACGGTGCCCTTATTCTTAAAGCAGGTGATGCAGACGGTTTTGTTTCCGGTGCATGCCACTCAACTGCAAACACTTTACGCCCTGGTCTTCAGGTAATCAAAACTGCACCTGGATTTAAGACTGTTTCAAGCTGCTTTATCATGGTAGCACCACAGGGTGGAAATCCTTACATCAAGGAAGGCGTTTCTGTATTCGGTGACTGTGCAATCAATATTGAACCAACAGCAGAAGAACTCTGCGACATTGCTATTGCATCTGCAGACACAGCAAAAAAGATTGCAGGAATTGATCCTCGTGTTGCTCTTCTTTCTTTCTCTACAAAGGGTTCAGGAAATGATGCAAAATTCTACGACACAGTAACTAAGGTTCAGAAGGCAACAGAACTTGCAAAAGCAGCTGCCCCAGACCTTGCATTGGACGGAGAATTCCAGTTTGACGCAGCAATCGCTCCTGAAGTTGGAGAATTAAAGGCTCCTGGAAGCAAGGTTGCAGGTCATGCAAACGTATTTATCTTCCCTAACATCAATGCCGGAAACATCGGATATAAAATCTGCCAGAGAATGGGCGGATGGATGGCAATCGGTCCTATCTGTCAGGGCTTTGCAAAACCATTGAACGACCTTAGCCGCGGCTGTAATGTAGAAGATATTATTGCAACCGTAGCAGTAACTGCTCTTCAGGCTTAATAAACATAAAAATCCAATAAAAAAAAGTGTGAAACACCGTTTAGAGTATTTCACACTTTTTTTGTTTAACTTATATCTACACTTTTTGGACTTTTATGCTTCAAAAGTCTTTTTAACTTCCTTAAGAAGATCAACAATATTTAATTTCTGAGGACAATGTCTCTGGCACGCACCGCAAGAAATACAATCTGCAGGTGAACCGCCTTTCTTTTTTTCCTCATTATAATGCCATTTATAACTTTGAACCCCGTAACGATTCTGCTCGTTGTAAAGTTCAAAATAGCGCGGAATATTAATCTTTTTAGGACAACCATCCACACAATAACGGCAGGCAGTGCAAGGAATGGCAATTGTTTTTTCGATGAATCTTGCAGTCTTTTTTACAGCCTTTTGTTCTTTGCCTGAAAGAGGAACAAAGTACTTCATGTAAGACATGTTGTCTTTAAGCTGTTCCATATTACTCATTCCGCTCAAAACAACAAGGATATTATCAAGGCTGGCACAATATCTAACTGCCCAGCTAGCAAGACTTGCTTCGGGATTAATCTTATTAAAATATTTTCTTCCTTCATCTGTAATGTTTGCAAGACTTCCGCCCTTAATCGGTTCCATAACAGAAACCTGAACTCCATGTCTGCAGCAAACCTCATAACACTTGCGGCTCTGAACGTTGTTGCTTTCCCAGTCTATATAATTAATTTGAAGCTGAACAAGTTCTACTTCCGGATGAGCATTTAAAATTTCTTCAAGAACATCTGCTGAATCGTGAAAGCTGAAACCCGGGTGTTTAATTTTTCCGGCAGCCTTCATTTTCTGCATCCACTGGAATCCGCCAAAATCTTCTGCCTTTTTATAAATCTCTTTGTTCAAGGCATGAAGGAAATAATAATCAAAATACTCAACATGACATTTTTTAAGCTGCTCGTCAAAAATCTTCTGTAATTCAGAGCTGTCCTTCATTCCCCATAAAGGCATCTTTGTTGTAACTTGAAATTCATTGCGAGGATATCTTTTACCAACGAGTTCACCAAAAATTTTTTCGCTGAATCCGCCGTGATAGACCCATGCTGTATCAAAATAAGTAAATCCCTCTTTCATGTAAGAGTCAATCATGTCGCGGGTTTTTTCAAGGTCTACATTTCCCCAGGTTTTATCTTCCGAATAAGGAAGCCTCATAAGTCCAAAGCCGAGTTTTTTCATAACGGTTTTATCCTCCTGGAGCAAACCGCTAAACGAACATATCAAGACTTAAAAAAAAGCGTGTCTTGAGGTGGCCGTATCACAGTTTCCTCTTTTTTTTAATAACTTAATATAATTATAAGGCATAAAATCTGTATAAAATAGTAAAAAATGTTATTAAAATTGTAAAAAAAAGGGATATAATAAAGTTTTCTTCTATATATTAATGTAAATATTTTAAAAATGCGGTGCAGCCTTTAAGAACATCGTCGTAAGTGTCGTCAAAATTACCGGTGAACCATGGGTCTGCAATATCACGGGTAAGGCCTGCAAAAGAAAGAAGGCGGACAATTTTACGTTTTGGATCAGGAGCCCAGCAGCGGTTCATATAATAAATATTTTCATCATCCATTGCTACAAGCCAGTCGTATCGGTCATAATCATCGCGTGTAATTTGACGTGCTGCACGACGGCTAAAAGGAATGCCCATCTGAGTAAGCTTTTGTCTTGTTCCATAATGCATGTCATTACCAAGTTCTTCGCGGCTAGTTGCAGCTGATTCAATTAAAAACTCATCCTCACGTCCTGCACGACGAACAAGCTCCTTCATTACAAATTCAGCCATTGGGGAGCGGCAAATATTTCCATGACACACAAATAAAATCTTAATCATTCTAAAGTCCTGCTCTTACAATATATTATTTTCTATCCACTTTGCAACCCCGTCTTCTTCATTAGAACCGCAAACTTCATCTGCAATTTCTCGTACTTCGCTGATTGCATTTTTCATTGCTATTCCTTTGCCGCAAAGCTTAAGCATTCCAATGTCATTAAAATCATCACCAAAAGCTGCAATTCTTGAAGGCTGGATTTTTAAAAAATTGCACAGAACTTCGATTGCTTTTTCCTTTGTTGCGTTCTTTTTACTAAGCTTATACCATGGGATATCGGAAAACGGAAGATAATCAATACTTTCAATTCCAACTGTTGAAGCAACCTTTCTAACCTTTTCTATATCTAAAGTTTCCATACAAAACTTCATTCCGGTCTGATTAAAGTCTGAAAAATCATTGTAAATCCAGAATCTGTCGGAAAGCTCTTCCTTTGTGTTGCAGTAAACTCCACTTTCATTATCAACAGAAATATTAATATCAGGCCCGCAGGTTTTAAAAGCAGCGTCAATTAGAGTGCGGATTTCCTGAATGCTAAATTCGCAGGTGTAGAGTTTTTCATATTTACCGTTTGAATCTGAGTTTAAGGTAACAAGCCCGCCGCCGTTTGTAATGTAAAAATCCGGATTAAGTCCGTCCAGAAATTTAATTGCATTTACCCTTGCACGTGCAGTACAAACACCAAACTTAACACCCTTTTTTTGGGCGCGTGCAATCATTGTTTTTGAATAGTCTGAAATTGATTTATTATCGTGAAAAAGAGTTCCGTCCAAGTCGGACAAAATTAAAGATATGTTTTCCATATGTAATTATGATGGAAATAAAAATTTTTTTCAAGGTAGAAGAAGAATGAAAATTTGACTGAAAAAATAAACTGTGTTATATTAAAAAAGGAAATGCCCGATTCTATGGGTCATCTCCACATTTGGGTCAAAAGCCGCCTAAAAGTGAGGACTAGGGCGGCTTTTTTTATCTACTCATTTTTATTTCTAAAAATTGAACAAATAAATTCGACAAAATAGTTTTTGAATAAAAATATAATTCTTAAAAATTCTCTTTCCTTTAAAATGCGAATTTGATATAATCAAAAAAATTCTAAAGGGGTAGAATAGAATGTTGACTGGGCGTAATTTGATACAGCCGGATGATCTTACGGTTTCGGAAATCGAAGAAATTTGTAAATTAGCAGAACAGATTATTGTTGATCCTAATTCTTTTAATGATGTGTGTCGCGGGAAAATTCTTGCGACACTTTTTTTTGAGCCGAGTACCAGAACGAGACTTTCGTTCGAGGCTGCAATGCTCAGACTGGGTGGTTCTGTGGAAGGCTTTTCCGATGCCGACAACACTTCAACTTCAAAGGGAGAAACCCTTGCAGACACAATCCGCGTAGTTTCAAGCTATGCCGATGTAATTGCAATGAGAACTCCAAAAGAAGGAGCGGCTCTTCTTGCCAGTAAGTATTCTGCATGTCCAATCATTAATGCGGGAGACGGCGGTCACTATCATCCTACACAAACACTTACAGACCTTGTTACTATCCGCCAGCTTTTGGGTGGCCTTGAAAATCATACTGTAGGATTCTGCGGAGACTTAAAATTCGGACGCACCGTTCACTCACTTGCAGAAGCTCTCCGTCACTTTAAGGGAAATAAGTTCATCTTTATTAGTCCTAAAGAGCTTACTGTACCAGACTACCTTATTACAAACGTGCTCGAACCGGCCGGCGTAAAATATGAAATTGTAGAAAATCTTGATTCAGTTATAGATCAGCTTGATGTGCTTTATATGACCCGCGTTCAAAAAGAAAGATTCTTTAATGAACAGGATTACATCCGCTTAAAAGACACCTACATCCTTGATTCTGAAAAAATGAAGCTTGCAAGAAAGAACATGATTATTCTTCATCCTCTTCCACGCGTAAACGAAATTACCCCGGAAGTTGATGATGATCCGCGCGCAGCATATTTTAAGCAGGTAAAATACGGAATGTATGCCCGAATGGCACTTATTGCAAAGCTCACAGGGGCTCTTTAATCTTAAAAGCAGGAGAAAAGAATGTTAAATGTAAATACAATTAAAAACGGACTTGTAATTGATCACATTCGCGCAGGGTCGGGCTGGAAAATATATCAGTGGCTTGGACTTGATAAGGCGCCATTTACTTCCTGTTTGATTCAGAATGTTGTTTCGAAAAAATCAGGAAAAAAAGATATTATAAAGATTGATAACATCATCAACATTGATTATTCGGTGCTAGGTTTTATTGACCCGGAAATCTGTGTTAATATAATCGAAGATGAGCAGATTGTAAAAAAGATTACAATGGAGCTTCCTTCTAAAGTAAGCGGCGTTTTCAACTGTAAAAATCCACGCTGTATTACTCAGACAGAACATTATGTAAAACCAACCTTTATTTTAGCAGATAAAAAGAAGGGTATTTACCGATGTGAATACTGCGATACTTTATATCTTGCCGGTGGAGATAAATGACAAAAGCAACCTTAATTTTTAATGCAAGACTTTTAGACGAATCCATGGACACACCCGGAGCCCTTTTAATAATCGATTCAAAAATCAGGGCTGTTTTCCAGGGTTACTTTACTTCTGTTGATACTGCATCCACAATGGCACATCAGGTTCTTTCGGAAGACGGCTGCGAAGCTGATACAAAGCTTGAGCTTTATGATGCAAGAGGTCTTACTGTAACTCCGGCTTTTATTGATATGCATGTTCATATGAGATATCCGGGACAGACAGAAAAAGAGGATTTAAATACAGGACTTCATGCAGCAGCGGCAGGCGGGTATGGAACTGTTGTTGCAATGCCAAATACAACTCCTGTAGTTTCATCCATTGATCTTGCTTTAAAAGTTGAACAGGAAGCGCGCGCTGTTGGCCTTACTCATATGTTTCAGACTGTGAGCATTACAAAGGATTTTGACGGAGAAACAGTTTCTCATCTTGAACAGCTTGATAAAAAATACATACCGGTTATAAGCGAAGACGGAAGGGAAGTTCTTTCTTCTAAGGTAATGTTTGATGCAATGAAAATTGCTGCAAGTAAAGGGCTGATTGTAAGCTGCCATTGTGAAGATCCATATTTAGCAACAGCTGCAAAGCCTTTAAGAAAAGAAGGAACTGTAGAAAGTCTTACAAAGGCAAACGAATTATTAGCACTGGCAGAGGATTCATGCACAATCAGAAATTTGATGCTTGCTTCTCAGGCCGGCTGCAGAATACATATCTGCCACGTAAGTACTGCAAATTCAATTGATGCAGTAAGGGCAGCAAAAGAAGATTTTTATGATTTAGGTCATGTTACCTGCGAAGTTACACCTCATCACCTGGCGCTTACAGGAACAGAAGAACCGAATATTTATTCAATTGTAAATCCACCTCTTAGAACAGAGGAAGACAGAATCTGTTTAATAGAAGCCTTAAGGGATGGAACTGCAGATGTAATTTCTACAGACCACGCACCTCACACAGAAAACGACAAGAAAAACGGAAGTCCGGGATTTACGGGGCTCGAAACCGCTTTTGGAGTATGCAACACTGTTTTAGTAAAAGAAAATCAGTTTAGCCCGAGAAGATTAAGTCAGCTTATGTCTTCTGCTCCGGCTCGTATTCTGGGACTTCAAAAGGGATTACTCCGCACAGGCTTTGATGCAGACATTACCCTTGTAGATCCTGATGAAGAGTGGGTAGTAGATTCATCTTTGTTCTGCTCAAAGGGAAAAGCAACTCCATTCGAAGGAAAAACTCTTACAGGAAAAGTTCACGGTTTATTTATAGACGGACGTAAGGTTTTCGACAGATAGTTTTAAATAAATTTTTTTTCGTATTTTTATTTAAACTACTATGCATAGAAATAAAATTTATGGTATATTTATTCCAAAGTAATGCATATTTATGCATCTACTAAGGAGTCTTTATATGAAAAACGCTTACGTTAACAGAGTTTGGGAAGAAGTTAAAACAAAGAATGCTTCTGAACCAGAATTCTTACAGGCAGTTGAAGAAGTATTAACTACTCTCGACCCTGTTGTTGACCAGATGCCAAATCTTGAAGCAAATGCTATTTTGGAAAGATTGGTAGAACCAGAACGTGTGATTATGTTCCGCGTTCCTTGGATGGATGATGCTGGTAATTACCATGTAAATCGTGGATACCGTGTTCAGTTTAACAGTGCAATTGGACCTTATAAGGGAGGACTCCGCTTCTCTAAAGAAGTAAACCTTTCTGTATTAAAATTCTTAGGATTTGAACAGGTACTCAAGAACTCTCTTACAACACTTCCAATGGGTGGTGGTAAAGGTGGTTCTGACTTTGATCCACATGGAAAATCAGACAAAGAAGTAATGCGTTTCTGTCAGTCATTCATGACAGAACTTTATCGTCATATTGGTGCTGACGTTGACGTTCCAGCTGGAGACAAAAACGTTGGTGGACGCGAAATCGGTTTCTTGTTCGGACAGTACAAGAGAATTCGCGATGAATATACTGGAGTATTAACAGGTAAGGGTCTTACATTCGGTGGTTCTTTGATTCGTACAGAAGCTACTGGATACGGACTTATCTACTTTGCTCAGGAAATGCTCAAGAAAGTTGGAGATGACTTCAAAGGTAAAGTATGTGTAGTTTCTGGATCTGGAAACGTAGCAGAATATGCCGCAGAAAAACTTATTCAGCTTGGTGCTAAAGTTGTTACTCTCTCTGACTCAAACGGATACATCTATGATGCAGACGGTATTACTCAGGAAAAACTTGACTGGGTTAAAGAGCTCAAGAACGTTAAACGCGGAAGAATTAAGGAATACGCTGATAAATATCCTTCTGCAAAATATTTCGAAGGAAAGAAAGTTTGGGAAGTTAAATGTGACTGTGCATTCCCATGTGCTACACAGAACGAACTTCTTGGCGAAGACGCACAGAAGCTTTTGGATAACGGCGTAAAACTTGTTGCTGAAGGTGCAAACATGCCTTCTAACATCGATGCAGTAAACAAATTCCTTGCTGCAAAAATCCTTTATGCACCTGGTAAAGCATCTAATGCCGGTGGTGTTGCTACTTCTGGTCTTGAAATGTCTCAGAACTCAGAACGCCTCGCATGGTCTAGTGCAGAAGTTGATGAAAAACTTCACAATATTATGATTAATATTCATGAAAATGCTTACAACACAGCTGTTCGCTTTGGTGCAAAAGACGGTAACTGGGTTAACTACGTTGCAGGTGCAAACATTGCAGGTTTCGTAAAAGTAGCTGAAGCAATGATCGCACAGGGTCTTGTTTAATCCCCATAAAAAGAATTAACGAATATTTTCATATATAAGACAAAAAGGGACCGCTGGTCCCTTTTTGTGGTTTTAGGGCGCATATGCAGGAAACACTTTCAATCAGAAAATTCGCAATCAAAAATGCAGTACCAATCATGCAGGACGAAAGCAACGAATTTATCTGTAAGTACATAAAGGAACATAACTCAAAAAAAATTCTGGAAATCGGCACTGCAATCGGTTTTTCTTCAATCAAATTTGCACAGGTTAGGGATGATGTTCTTGTTACTACAATTGAAAATGACATAGACCGCCACATAAAAGCCAAGGAAAATTTTAAAGAGTTTGGAGTGGAAGAAAGAGTTACCGCCATTTATGCAGACGCTTTAAAATATGAGCTTGAGGGTGAATTTGACGTAATCTTTATTGATGCCGCAAAAGCCCAGTATATAAACTATTTTGAAAAGTATAAAAAAAATCTTTCGCCAGATGGAGTTATCATCACGGATAATCTTTCTTTTCATGGAATGGTGGAAGATATGAGCCTTACAAATAATTACAGCACAAAACGCCTTGTAAAAAAAATCAGAAAGTACATAGAGTTTTTAAATCAGAATAAGGAATTCGAAACAACCTTTTACGATTGTGGAGATAAAATCTCTGTGAGTAAAAGAATTGCTTCGAACTGATTTTTCTTATTCAAACTTAAACCACTTAAAATCAAAATTACTTCCCGGTAAGAAAATAAAACTGATTTCCTTCTGCCCCTGAATGTGTTCAAGTTCAAAAGTTTTTTCTACATAGTCACTGCTTTCTTCAAATTCCAAAACCGTAGTTTTACTTGTTCCGTCTGAATCAAGAATCTTAAGGTTTAAGGAATTTTTATGGTCGTTTGCTCGTGCCATTACAGTAAGCTTTGTAATTTTTTTATCATCACAAGGAAAATCCATATCTTTAAAAACAAGGCTTACGTTATTTCCAATCTGTGTAATTTCATCCTGAGTTTTTGTAAATGAATCACCTGTAATTGAGCTTGCATCAACTGCATGGATTTTTGAAAGAGCCTTTGGAGTTTTATCAAAGTAAAAGCCCTTAAAATAAATGTCATGCTTAAATACAAACGAAATTGTGTGAACTCCAAAAAGACGCTTTGAAAGAGTAAAGATATTTTCGCTGTAGGTGTTGTAGATTGATTCGTGGCGGTAAGTAAAGCTTCCAAGGCAGAGATTTTTGTCCGGAGTTCCGTCGTAAATTTCGAGAGGGAGCTCTGTCATAAAAGAGAAAATCGGAACGTGGATTGAATCTGCACCTTGAGTTCCAAAATCAAGCTTTTCAAAGGAAATCCATGTAGGGCCGTTATTTCTTGTAGAGATTCCGCTTTCGAGACAGATTACAGGTTTATTTTTGTTGTGATCCCAGTCTGAAAAACGGCAGGCTTCTATGAGTGTAAACGGATCCTGGTTTGAATTTCCAAAGTCTTTTACGCTGAACGGTAAATCACTTAAAACTTCATCATAAGGTGTGTTATTTTTTGCAGTGCATCGTAAAATACAGTCTCCGTCGTTCTGGGCACATATAACTGCAGTTTCTGTTCCTGTGTTTTTCCCGCTGATATCTGTGGCTTTTATAAAATCACTTGAAACGCATTCGGGCAAAACAGGAGTCCAGTTGATTTCTTTTGAGCTTGCATTTAAAGGATAAAGCTTTGCAGTAACCTTGATGCTCTTGTGATTTTTGTTAAGCTTTGTGTCTTCGCTCGAGATTATTTCAATCTTTCTTGAAGGAATAAAATCGTTTTGAGGTTTAAAAGCTTTGTCTGCTTCTTTCTGGCTCCAGGTTTTTCCGTCGTAAATTAAAGCAGCCCCTTTTAGCTCCTTACTTACAGCGTGAACTTCGAACTTTGAATCCTTTGACTTTGCCTGAATAATTGCAACGAGTCTGTTAGAAAAAAGACGCCTTGTATGACTTTCTTTTTTACCCACATACTGTTCATAATCTGTTGAGTCGCCGTTATCAAGACCAAGAAGAACTGCATCATCTTTTACATACACACTGATGTAGTTTCTGGCATTTTCTACAGGTACTCCGTTTTTATCCTGAACCATTATGTCTATAAAAAAGAGGTTATCTGTGTCGTAGCTTTCGGGAGTAAGAACAACTGTGCTTGGATCTTCTGGTGTTTTTTTAATATCCTGTGCGATTATGTTTTTATCTTTGTCGTAGGCTACGGCTTTGATTTCGCCCTTGTGATATTCAACATTCCAGCTTGCGAACGGAGAAGAAGAGTTTTCGTGATCGATGGTTTGCAGCCCCCACGATTTTCCGTTTACAAAGAGTTCCACCGAGGCTGCATTGGTATAGGCTTTTACATCTATACGCTCTCCTTCGTTCCAGTCCCAGTAGGGGAGGAGATGCACGAAGGGCTTGGCTTTTCGGTTCCATTCAGACTTGTACATGTAAAAAGAGTCTTTTGGAAAACCTGCTGTGTCTATCTGTCCAAAGAAGGAATTTTTTGAATGATACGGAGTTGGCTCTCCAATGTAATCCCAGCCTGTCCAGATGTACTGACCAAAATTGAATTTCTTATGCTTTACGCCGGTTATTACAGTCTGAGTGTCTTTTGCGCCCCATGGAGTTGTACAGTTTTCCAAAGCAGAACACTGGCCGTCCGAAAAAGTAAGAAGCTTTAGGCTTTCCGGAAGGTGATAGATTCCACGGCTCTGGAGTGTAGAGGCTGTTTCGCTTCCGTACATTATCCATTCAGGGTATTTTTTGTGATGCTCGTCGTAAAGGCGTTCAAGATAATTGTAGCCAACAAGGTCCAGCTCTTTTGCACATTCCTGGGCGCTGTCTGCCATCATGTAATTTGAAGCCATTGTGATTGGAGCAACCTTGTCGGGATCGTATTTCATTACTTCTTTATAGAGTTTTTTTGTAATTTCAAGACCGTTTCCACCAACTGTATCAAAAATTTCATTTCCTATAGACCACATTAAAAGGCTTGGATGATTTCTGTCCTTTTGAATCCAGTTTTTTACGTCTTCTTTATAGCATTCATTAAAATAGTTTCCGTAATCAAAAGGAGTTTTAGGCATTTCCCACATGTCAAAAAGTTCATCATCAATTAAAAGCCCAAGCTCATCGGCTAAATCCATCCAGGCTTGTGGAGGAGGATTATGTGAACAACGAACAGAATTAACGCCCATTTCTTTAAGCTTTAAAAACTGACGGCGGAGTGCATTTTTATTAAAGGCTGCACCAAGGGCTCCGTGATCGTGATGGTGGCAGGCTCCGTAAATTACAATGTTTCGTCCGTTTAAATAGAGGCCTTCGTTTTTATCAAAGCGAACAGTTTTAAATCCGTAGTTAAAGGAAACTGAATCCACAAGGGCGTCTGTTTTGTCATAAAGATTTGTTGCTGCGATGTAGTAATCAGGTTTTTCAATATCCCAGATTAAAGGATTTTCGATTGTATAGGTATTTTCAAAAGCTTCACTTTTAGGAGTTGTAAAAAAGACTGTTCCGTCGAGCTTTTTGAGTACTGTTTGAATTTTATATCCTTTTGAATCGCCGTTAACCTGGCAGTTGATTTTTAAAGACCATGTATTTGTTTTTTCATCCTTGAGTTTTGAAACAAAATAAAGTCCATCTTCTGGGATAAAAGTTTTAGGTTTGTTTATAAAATGAACGTCTCGGAAGATTCCGGCTCCTGAGTACCATCTTGTGTTACAGTTTTGATATACGCAGATAACAAGGATTTCATTTTTTCCTTCTTTTATAAACGGGGTAAGATCAATTTCAAAGGTTGAATAGCCGTACTTTCGGCCTCCGGCAAACGAATCATTTATCCAGATGCCCGAATTCATGTAAACACCTTCGAATCTTAAAAAGAGGTTTCTGTTTTGTATATCATCTTTTGTGAGCGAAAATGTTTTTTTATAAAAGCCCACGGAATTGCGGTATAAATCCTTTGTGTCATAAATCATCCAGTCGTGGGGAAAGCTTACCGGAGAATAAGAAAGGTTTTTAGAGTGATTAAAAAAATCTTTTGGAGTTAAAAGATTTTTCTTTCCATCAATGTACATTTTATCCTGAGGGATAGGCAGTTCAAAAAAGTTCCAGCCGTCATTAAATAAAGTTTTCATATTATCATTCTAAGATGATTTAACCAGAAAAGATATAAAAAAACTATTGAAAAGTAGAAAGAAAATATAAATGAAGAAAGCCCTTGAAAGAGCCCAGATAATCCTAAGCACCACAATACGAAAGATACCGCTGCTGGATTCCTCCTCTGACGGGGTTTTCTAACAATTGTGTGAAAGGCATCTGGACTCATCCAAAGGCTTTCTTAAAGTTGATGAATAAAACATATTGTAAATTTTGTTTTAAGTCAACGGTGGAAAAAAAATAACTTTAGAACGTAAAGGCTACTTCAACTCCAATACCAAGCAGGGTTATCAAAAATGCCTGTCCCAGATTTTTAAGAACATCATACTCTTCTCCAAGGTTTGGTATTATCGGAAGTCTTGTTACAATGCCTGCCCTGAAAAGCTCATTAAAACTGTAGCCGCATTTAAAGTACAGATTTATGGAAGCTTTTAACATTGAGATTGGTGTATAAAGAAATTCAAGACCGATATCATCATAGAATCCTTTTTCGCCTGGGATGTCGGTGTAGCCAAGATAAAATCCGAATGAAGGTCCTGTTTCAGATTTTTCTGAATCAATAAAAAGATATCCGAGTGTAGCACCTACTGCAAAATTTCCAAAGTCAACTTCAGGAGAAATTGCCGCTCCTGTTATAAATGAAGCCGAAACATTTCCTCTAAATTTAATATCAGAATAGGCCGGTGAAAGTGCAATTAATAAAACTAAAACTCCAAACAGTTTTTTCATAAAATTGCCTCCTCTAAAAACAAATTCAACGTGTAATAATTTTAACATTACAAGTTTTATAACGCAAATTATATTTTGGAAGTATAAGTTTTTTTTGCAAAAATACAAAGGCAGTTTATAATTTAAAAAACGTCTTAGTAAATGAGAAAAAGTTTCGGGGAGTTCATTTATGAAAGAAAAAAAGATTAATGAAAGTGAAATTCAAATTTTAAACGAAGAAGCAGAAGTCCTATGGAAAGATTATGAAGCAAAATATCTTGCCATGTTTTATGCTAAGCCCACCAAAGAAAAGAAAGATAAATTTTTTCAGGAATATATAAATCAGAATGCAGTTATTCAGGAACCGGTTATGCGCCAGATTGATAAAGAGCGGCTTCAAATTGACTGTCTTCTGGATTGTTTTAAAAAAGAACGAAAGCATTTAAGTCTCAAGGAAATGGCAAAGATTCTCAAAAGAAACGGATTTGATATCGGCACAAGCCAGGCCACCTTTTACAGAAGGATTCTCCCTGAGCTTAAAAAGAACAACATCAAAAAGGATCCAGAAAAAAAGTATTATTACGAATACAATTACGACATTGTGGGGCAGGCAGAAAAACGCATAGAAGAAATAGAATTTGCCAGAATTGAACAGAGAAAAAGTATTTCAATCTTAACTATGTTTTTAAGAATCATCAAAGACACTCCTGTATATACAATGGCAAAAAATTATATTCATAACGAAAAGAACAAGCTTTCTCAATTCGGCTTTGATGAAGATAAAAATTATTATTCAAGGATTGTGTTTTTAGGGCCGCCTGAATCTAATATCCAGAATGGAGTCTGGGATATCCTTTATACAGCAATGCAGATTAGTAAACCCGTTCATATTATTTATACACCCAAAGACAGCTTGGATCAGGAGCTTCATCAGGTAAGGCCTTATCAGCTGATTTTTGATAACGGGAAATGGTTTGTTTGGGGCGAAAGCATCAGGCTTGGAAGAAGGGGAAGGCAACTCTTTAGTCTTTCAAGAATCAGTTTTATAAAGATTATAGATTTGGCTTCTAAGTTTGAGCTTCCCTGTGATTATAATTTTCGAAATACCTTAAGCGGAAACTTCGGCTGTTATTCGGATGGGAACAAGGTTGAATATAAGATTAAGTTTTTAAAAGAAAGCCGGGCGTGGGAGGAAGTTCAAAACAGGGTGTGGGGAGAAAATCAGAAGGTGGAAGAATGTGATGACGGATTTTTCTTGAGCTTTGAAGCAAGTCAATTTAAAGAAGTTTTGAGCTGGGTTTTGAGCTTGGGAGAAGAAGTTGAACCCTTTGCACCCGAAGAGCTTGTTAGTGCCTGGATGGAAAAGGTTCAGAAAATGAGGGAAGTTTTGTGGCGTGTTCGCGTGCGTGATAAATAGATTTTATTTTTCTACAGCGTCTACAATGTCGCCGATCCAGTTCCAGTACATTGCGTTTTTATTGTTGTTCGGATAATTACTTGAAAAAGTGATGATTAAATTGGCTTCCGGAATTACTGCGATTACCTGTTCGCCCCAGCCGTGTGCAAAAAATCCTCTAAGCTGCTTTTTACCAAACCATCTTATCCACCACTGATATCCGTAGCGTGCCATATTAGGAGTCTGGATTTTAGTAGATTCATTTACCCATTCCAAAGGAATAATTTCTTTTCCTTCCCATATTCCGTTATTAAGATATAAAAGTCCGAACTTTGCCATATCGCGTGCAGTTAAAAGAGCACCGTTTCCTCCATCGCTTATTCCCTGCGGATCACTTTCGAATTTTGCAGATTTAAGCCCGAGCGGTTCAAATAAAACTTTTTTTGCAAAATCATTGAGAGTCTTTTTTGTTGTTTTTTGAATTATGGCAGAAAGAATATGAGTGTTTCCGGTTGAATATTCAAAAACTTTTCCAGGCTCATGCTGAATTGGTTTATCAAATAAAAATTTAATCCAGTCTTCACTTTGGTGCCATTCTCCCCAGTAGCCAGAATCTGTAGAAACAAGGCCCGATGTATTTCTTAAAAGCTCTCGCACAGTGATTTTTTCGTAACGTTTATCATTTTTTTCTTTTAATTCAGGAAAGAATTTTGTGACAGGGTCCTCGAGATTAAAATATCCTTTTTGAATTGCAATTCCACACACTGCGCTTGTAATGCTTTTTGAAACTGAATGCATGTGGAAAACGCTTTTACTGTCGTAGCCTGTTTTGTAATATTCGCTTGCAATAACTCCGTCTTTTACAATAATGCAGGAAGTAACCTCTGTGTTTTTAAGGGACGAGACAAATTTCTGGATTTTCTGTGTATTTAATCCGGCAGCAGAAGGCTCTGAGGTTTTCCATTCAAAATTAGATGAATCTGAGCTTTTAAAAGAAAGCAGCATGGAAACTGCAAGTGTGCTTAAAAAGAATCTAAAAACAATATTTTTCATCATAAAAATCCTTGAATCATTTTTTTTAAAATAACATAGAAAACAAAGAAAATCCACAAAAATTCAGATGGGCAAAGACTAAAGAGTTTGAATTTATATTGACAAAGTTAGAATAAACTAACTATACTGATTACAAACTGTTAGTTTTTGCTAACGGTTTTAAAATATTCAATTAGTTAGTTATTGCTAACCCCTTTGCGTCCATAGTGTTAGAAATAACTAACTAATATTTACAGCAATATAAGGAGAAACGCCATGATACCGCTCGTTTATGCAGATAAAGATGAACCTCAGATTATCAAAAAAATTGGTGGAAATCCTGAGGTTAAAAAGCACCTGGAAGATTTAGGTTTTAATGTTGGTGGACAGGTGAGTGTTATAAGTACAATCGGAAAAAATCTGATTGTAAAGGTAAAGGAAAGCCGTATTGCAGTAAGTGATGAACTGGCAAAAAAAATAATGATATAGGAGTACACAGTGAAGACATTAAGAGATGTAAAGGTGGGAGAAACAGTAACTGTAGTAAGACTCCATGGTGAAGGCGCAGTTAAGCGCAGAATCATGGATATGGGAATTACAAAAAATACTACAGTATTCGTACGCAAGGTGGCACCGCTTGGAGATCCGATTGAAGTTACAGTAAGAAATTATGAACTTTCGCTTAGAAAAGCAGATGCACAGATGATTGAGGTAGAGGAGGCATAAGAATGAGTATACGTATTGCACTTGCCGGAAACCCAAACAGCGGAAAAACAACACTGTTTAATGCTCTTACAGGCTCAAATCAGTTTGTAGGAAACTGGCCGGGAGTAACTGTTGAAAAAAAAGAGGGAAAACTTAAAAAGCATGAAGATGTAATTATCACGGACTTACCTGGTATTTACTCACTTTCGCCATATACACTCGAAGAGGTTGTCGCACGTAATTATCTTATTGGCGAACGTCCTGATGCAATCTTAAACATCATAGACGGAACAAACCTCGAACGAAATCTTTATCTTACAACTCAGCTTGTAGAACTGGGACTTCCTGTAGTTGTTGCTGTAAACATGATGGATATCGTAAAGAAAAACGGTGACAAAATTGATATAGGTGAGCTTTCTAATCAGCTTGGCTGTAAGGTAGTAGAAATTTCTGCTTTAAAAGGAATAGGAATAATGGAAGCTGCAGAGGAAGCAATGAAGGCTGCTGCAAGAGGAAAGACAGTTCCGCTTCATAAATTTTCAGGTCCTGTTGAACATGCAATTGCACATATCGAAGAGGCAGTTGTTCATGAAATGAGTGAAGAACAGCAGAGATGGTATGCAATTAAATTGTTTGAACGTGATGATAAGGTTATAGAACAGTTTAATATTCCTGCCGAAAAGCTTAGTCATATTGAAAAAGATATTCAGGCTGCAGAAAAAGAGCTTGATGATGATGCAGAAAGTATTATTACAAATGAACGCTATATTTTTATCGCCCAGGTGATTAAAGCCTGCTATAAAAAGAAGAATAACGGAACTCTTACTACTTCCGATAAAATCGATAAGATTGTTACAAACCGCTGGCTTGGTCTTCCAATCTTTGCAGCCGTTATGTTCTTAGTTTACTGGGTTGCAATGGTTGCTGTTGGTGCGCCTGCTACAGACTGGGCAAACGACGGTCTTTTTGGAGACGGATACCATCTTTTTGGAATAGACGGTGGTTATGAAGAAGTTGCAGAAGAGTATTCATCTGCTTCGGCTATTGTTGATGGATGGGACTTATATATAGAAGAAAATGGGTCTGCTCCACAGGGTGATTTTGTTTATTCTGTACAGGATGATGAAACTCTTGAAATAAGTGAAGAAACTGCAAGTCTTGAAGATTATGAACAGGCAGTAAAAACGCTTGAAGAAATTGGGGATGAACCGGACCCTGCTGAATACGGAGTATGGGTTCCGGGTATTCCAGCCCTTGTAGAAGCCGGACTTGATAAGCTTGAAACTTCAGAATGGCTTAAGGGACTTATTCTTGACGGTATTGTGGGCGGTGTAGGTGCAGTTCTTGGATTTGTGCCTCAGATGCTGGTTCTTTTCTTAATGCTTGCATTCTTAGAAGCCTGCGGATATATGGCTCGTATAGCCTTTGTTTTAGACAGGGTTTTCAGAAAGTTTGGTCTTTCGGGTAAGTCGTTTATTCCGATGCTCATTGGTGTTGGTTGTGGTGTTCCTGGAATTATGGCAAGCCGTACAATCGAAAATGAACGCGACCGCCGTATGACAATTATGACTACAACCTTTATTCCTTGTGGTGCCAAAGTTCCTTTTATTGCAATGATTGCCGGAGCTATCTTTGGTGGTGCAGCATGGATTTCAACCTCTGCATACTTTATTGGTATGGCTGCAATTATCATTTCTGGAATCATGCTTAAAAAGACAAAAATGTTTGCCGGCGATCCTGCTCCTTTCGTAATGGAGCTTCCTGCTTACCACTGGCCTACTCTTGGAAACGTGCTTCGTTCTATGTGGGAACGCGGATGGTCATTCATTAAAAAGGCCGGAACAATCATTCTTCTTTCTACAATCGTTGTCTGGTTTACATCTTTCTTTGGTTTTGCACCGGACGGATTCAGAATGCTTGGCGAAGAAGAGCTTGAATTCTCAATTCTTGCAAGACTTGGAAGCTGTATTTCATGGCTCTTTATTCCTCTTGGATGGGGTAACTGGCAGGCAGCTGTTGCAAGTATCACAGGTCTTGTAGCAAAGGAAAATATTGTTGGAACAATGGGTATCCTTTATGGCAGCGGAGAGCTTACAGCATGGCAGGCACTTAGTCAGGCATTCACAGGTATAACAGGATTTTCATTCTTGGTTTTCAACCTTTTGTGTGCTCCTTGTTTTGCCGCTATTGGTGCCATTAAGCGCGAAATGAATAATCCAAAGTGGACATGGTTTGCAATCGGCTATCAGTGTGGATTTGCTTATGTAATTGCCTTAATTATAAATCAGCTTGGCGGAGCATTCACTGGTAATTTGAACATATTCGGATTAATTGTTGCAGTTGCAGCTATTGCCGGAATTGTATACATGCTTTTCTTTAAAAAATATAAGGAAGCTACAAAGCTGGAGCTTTCGGGAAAAATTAAAAAATAATAAAGGAGGAAAGGGATGGTTACTTGGTTTATTCAAAATTCTGGAACAATCCTGATTACTCTTGTTCTTATCCTTGTTGTTGGAGGTGTAATTTCTTCAATGATTAAGGATAAGAAGCATGGTAAATCAACATGTGGAGGAAACTGTTCGCATTGCAGAATGTGTTCAGCCTGTAAAAAAGAGGAGTATAAAAGTGTCATCTAAGAAAAATAAAAAGAAAGGCCTCGTCGGCTGGATTATTGAATTTGCAGGTGAAAAAAAAGTGCAGTATATCATAAGCGTGTTCTTTGCCCTGCTTAGTGTGGCGTGCTGTATTGCACCATATTTTATGATTGCACGGATTGTTCAGCAGCTTCTTGCCGGTGTTCGTGACTGGTCGTTATTCCTCCGTGAGTCTGGAATTGTTGCGCTTTTCTGGCTTGGAAATGTTGTCTTCCATATGATTTCAACTTCCATGAGTCATATTGCAACCTTCAACCTGCTTGGAAATATTAGAAAAAGAATGTGCGACAAGCTCACTCGTCTTCCGCTTGGAACTGTGCTTGATATGCCTTCGGGTTCTCTTAAAAATATTATGATTGAACGTATAGACAGTATGGAAACTACGCTCGCTCATATTGTTCCTGAATATACTTCAAATATTATTCTGTCTCTTGTGCTTGTTGTTTATCTTTTTGTGATTGACTGGCGGCTTGCTCTTGCCTGTATGGCGGTTCTTCCTATCGGTTTAATTGCAATGTGTTTTATGCTGAAGGATGGGCCGGCACGCTTTAAGTATGCTCTGGATAAGACTAAGGCTTTGAATGATACTGCGGTTGAATATATAAACGGTATTGAAGTTATAAAGGCGTTTGGAAAATCAAAATCTTCATACGAACGATTTGTTGTTGCGGCAAAGGAAGGTTCTGCCTGTTATGTTGAATGGATGCGCGACTGTATCTGGCCGCACGCTGTGGCTACAGTTGTTACTCCAAGTTTGTTGCTTTCGCTTCTTCCAATTGGTGGATACATATTTTTTAAGGGTAATGTAGACGCATCAACTTTTATTACAATGATTATTCTTGCAGTGAGTGCTATACAACCCTTTCTTATTGCTTTTACCTATCATGATGATATAGCTAAGGCCGGTGCAATTTTTGGAGAGGTCGGTTCAATTATGAAACTTGAAGAACTCGATCGTCCTGCAGAAGATAAGAAAAAACCGACTGATAATTCTATCGTTTTGAAGAATGTTCATTTTAGTTATCACAAGGGAACTGAAGGAGAGAAGAAAAAAGAGATTTTACACGGTGTCTCTATGTCTCTTCCTCAAGGTTCATACACCGCTTTTGTAGGTCCGAGTGGTTCCGGTAAATCAACCATCGCCAGACTCATCGCTTCTCTATGGGATGTAGATTCCGGCTCAGTTGAAATTGGTGGTGTAAATATTAAAGACCTTTCTCTTGAAGAATATAATCGCCGTGTTGCATACGTAAGTCAGGATAACTTCCTTTTTGATATGAGTGTGCGTGAAAATATCCGTCTAGGACGTGAAGGCGCAACCGATGCAGATGTTGAAGAGGTTGCACGAAAATCAGGATGTTATGATTTTATCATGTCGCTTGAAAACGGGTTTGATACAATCGTTGGTGGAAGCGGTGCTCACTTGAGTGGCGGGGAACGTCAAAGAATTGCAATTGCCCGTGCAATGATGAAGGATGCACCTATCGTAATTCTGGATGAAGCTACAGCCTACACCGACCCGGAAAATGAAGCGATTATACAGAAATCAGTTGCAAAGCTTGTT
The DNA here is from genome assembly GCA_017962965.1 of Treponema sp. GTDB lineage: Bacteria > Spirochaetota > Spirochaetia > Treponematales > Treponemataceae > Treponema_D. Next base: position 23,610 of record JAGCUI010000045.1, read on the forward strand.
AAAGGAAAAACTTTAATTGTAATTGCTCATCGCCTTTCTACAGTAAAGGATGCAGATATGCTTTATGTAATTAAAGATGGTGTAATCGACAGTAAAGGAACACATAAAGAACTTTTGGATAATGGTGGCCTCTATAAGTCAATGTGGAAAGCCCACATCGGTGCCCGTGATAAGTAAAAAAAAGCGTCATTGCGAGGAGCGTTAGCGACGTGGCAATCTATTTTAAGTGGTTTGCTTCGCAAGGCTCGCAATGACGGACGGAGGAAAAAATGTTCGAAACACTGATAAAATTTTTTAACTTCTGTGATGCCGAAAACCGTAAAAAGTTTACAGGCTCAATCATAGTTGGAATCTTCAATTCACTTTTTATGGCATTAAGAATTGGGGCAGTTGCAGTTATGCTTAGAGGAGTAATAGCTGCGGCAATTGATGGAACTGCCTTTGAAATGAATACAGTATGGCTTTCTTTTGCAATTATGTGTGTGAGCATAATTGGTGGAATTATTACCAGAAAAGTAACTTCAATGTGGCAGTGCGAAGGTGGTTATCGTACCTGTGCAAAAAAACGTATAGAAATTGCAGAACATCTTCGTTATCTTCCTATGGGATACTTCAACGAAAATAGTCTTGGAGAAATCACTTCTGTAACAACAAATACAATGGAGTCTGTAGGTGATGTTGCAACCCGTGCCGTTATGATGGTGTTCCAGGGCTTACTCGATACTTCGCTTATTATTGTGATGCTCTTTTTCTTTGACTGGCGTATTGCTCTGGTTTCACTTGCAGGCTTTGGACTTTTTGAATTTGTAAATTTGTTTATGCGTGTTGCTGTACGTGATGTTTCTGCAGAAAAAATTAAAGCCGATGCCGCTGAAATAGGAAAGGTCCTTGAATACATTCAGGGAATTGCAGAAGTAAAAGCATACAACCTTGCTGGAAAACGACGCCGTGAACTTAATTCTGTTATTGAAAAACGCCTGAAGATTCTCATTAAGATGGAGATGCGTTGTATTCCAGTTTCAAATTTACAATCGTTAGTTGCCAAATTCAGTGGAGTAGCCATGATGCTTGCTTCACTGTATTTCTACCTGGCTGGAACAATGGACTTAGCAAACTGTAGTACAATGCTTGTTTGTTCTTTCATGCTGTTCAACGCTCTTGAGGCAGGAGGAAACTATTCTGCACTCTTGCGAACAATCGATATTGGTGTAACAAAAGCCAGCAAAATACTTGCTCTTCCTACAATGAACATTGATGGTAAAGCAAATGCAAAAAATGAAACGTCGTTAGACGTTTCGAATCCGTGTGGTAATAATATCGAGGCTAAAAATATCGACTTCGCTTACGACAAGCGCAAAATCATCGACAACATTTCTCTAAAAATCCCTGCTAATACAACAACTGCAATCGTTGGACCAAGCGGCGGCGGTAAAACAACCTTCTGTCATCTTCTTGCCCGCTTCTGGGATGTAGATAAGGGAACAGTTAGTCTTGGTGGAAAGGATGTTCGCGATTATAATATGGATGATTTGATGAAAAACTTCAGTTTTGTTTTTCAGAATGTCTATCTCTTCCATGACACAATTGCCAATAACATCCGTTTTGGAGAACCGGATGCTCCGATGGAAAAAGTAATTGCGGCTGCAAAAAAAGCATGCTGTCACGATTTCATTTCTTCACTTCCAAACGGCTACGATACAGTAATAGGCGAGGGTGGAGCCAGTTTAAGTGGTGGAGAAAAACAGCGCATCTCTATTGCAAGAGCAATTATGAAAGATGCTCCAATTATTATTCTGGACGAGGCAACTGCAAATGTTGACCCTGAAAATGAACGTGAGCTTATGAATGCAGTTACTGAACTCACTAAAGCCAAAACTGTAATTATGATTGCTCATCGCTTAAAGACAGTCCGTAATGCAGACCAGATTATTGTAATCGACAAGGGCCGCATTGCAGAAAAGGGCAAACACGATGAGCTGGTTAAGAAAGGTGGAATCTACGCACGCTTTATCGATTCACGAAAAGAAGCAGTAAGCTGGAAGATTTAATTTTCCTGTGCAATCTTGACCTGATATATGGGCTTGTGGCATAATTAAAAATATTATCAAATCTCTTCCATGAGGGAGTAGCTGGCGCCGAGTGCGTTACAAGTCAACATACTGGTCTTACCTGGCTTGTGTTAAATTGCGAGACTCATGATTAAGGTGAAAACTTATGGAATTGAATCTTATCTTTTTATTAAACAGTGTCCTGCTTGGTGTTGGCCTTGCAATGGATGCGTTCTCTGTTTCAATTGCAAATGCTTTAAGTGAATCTCAAATGAAAAAAGGCCGCATGTGTTTTATTGCCGGCGTATATGCTTTTTTTCAGTTTGCCATGCCTATGATTGGCTGGATTTGTGTTCATACTGTAGTAGAATATTTTCAAAACTTTGAAAAATTTATTCCGTGGATTGCACTGGCCTTGTTACTGTGGATCGGCGGTAAAATGATTTGGGAGGCCGTTCGTGGCGAAGAAAAAAGCGACGAAGACAAAGCCCTGACAAAACTCACCTTTTCTACCCTTATGATTCAGGGGATTGCCACTTCGATTGATGCACTTTCTGTCGGATTTACAATTGCTGATTACGGTTTACCGATGGCTTTTGTTGCTTCTCTGATAATTGCAGGCGTGACTTTTGCCATCTGTATGACAGGTCTTTTGATCGGTAAAAAAGCCGGCGAAAAACTTGGTTCTAAAGCCACACTCTTTGGCGGCATGATATTGGTCGGCATCGGGATAGAGATTTTTGTGAAGGGTGTGTTTTTTTAGAAAAATTTAATTAACTTTATTTTACAGCAGAATAAAAATCATAATTTTACACTTTCAACTAAAGCTGATGAAAGGATTACTCTCTTGAAATCTAGAATCAAATAAAGTAAATTTATTGAAGTAAAATAAAGGAGAACAAAAATGTCTATGAAAAAAACTATTTGTTTTGCAGTTATAACTGCTCTGATGGTCCTTATGGGGACAGCTCTTTTTGCCGAAGATTTTCCTTCATGGTATACAGAAGAAGTAACAACTTCGGAACAGGAAATTACAAGAAAGAATGCAAACGG
>JAGCUI010000046.1 GCA_017962965.1 Treponema sp.
GTGCACCGTCAACATCGGCATCGGTCATGAGAATGATTTTATGATATCTTAATTTTGAAATATCAAAATCATCATGAATACCTGTACCGAAAGCGGTAATCATTGCCTTAATTTCGGCATTTGCATATATCTTGTCAAGTCTTGCTTTTTCTACGTTTAATATTTTTCCTCTAAGAGGAAGGATAGCCTGAGTTGCTCTGTCTCTTGCTGTCTTAGCTGAGCCGCCCGCGGAATCTCCCTCGACTATATAGATTTCACAGTTCTTGGGATCCTTATCGGAACAGTCTGCAAGTTTTCCGGGTAAAGCCATGCCTTCAAGAGCGGTTTTTCTTCTGGCCATATCTCTTGCTTTTCTTGCAGCATCTCTGGCTCTCTGAGCAAGCAGTGATTTTTCGCAGATAATCTTTGCTACTGTAGGATTCTGCTCAAGATAATATGTAAGCTGTTCGCTGACTACGCTGTCTACAGCAACTCTTGCTTCCGCGTTACCTAACTTCTGCTTGGTCTGGCCTTCAAACTGAGGCTCTTCGATTCTTACGGAAATAATTGCCGTAAGACCTTCTCTTATATCTTCACCCGAAAGATTGGGATCTGCATCTTTTAGGATCTTGTTTGTTCTTGCATAATCGTTGAAGGTTTTGGTAATTGCATTTCTGAAACCGGTTAAATGCATACCGCCTTCGGGAGTATTGATGTTGTTAACGAAACTGTAAACGCTTTCGTTAAATCCGTCGTTATGCTGAACAGCTACTTCTACAGCGATATTGTTCTTTGTTCCTTCGAAATAAAGAATATCGTTGTAAAGAGGTGTGTTTCCTCTGTTTAAGTAAGATACGAATTCCTTGATACCGCCTTCGTAATGGAAAGTTCTTTCCTTTACTTCTTCATGTCTGTTATCAATGAAAATTATCTTTAATCCTTTTGTAAGGAATGCTGTCTCTCTGAATCTGTTCTTTAATGTATCAAAATCAAATACGGTCTCGTCAAAAATTCTGTCGTCGGGAAGGAATGTTACCTTTGTACCGGTCTTTTCAGCATCACATTTTCCGAGAACCTTTAAAGGCTCGGCATTTTTGCCGCCGTCTTCGTATCTCTGGAAATAGATTTCTCCGTCTCTGCAGATTTCTACTTCAAGCCATTTTGAAAGTGCGTTAACTACGGATGCGCCTACACCGTGAAGACCGCCGGATACCTTATATCCTCCACCGCCGAATTTTCCGCCTGCGTGAAGCTTGGTAAATACAAGTTCAACAGCCGAAACACCGGTTTTATGGTTGATACCTACGGGAATACCTCTGCCGTTATCTTCTACGGTTACCGAATCATCTTTGTTTAAAGTAACCGTGATAGTATTGCAAAAACCGGCAAGAGCTTCATCTACCGAGTTATCAACTATCTCATATACAAGATGATGAAGACCTCTGATAGATGTACTACCGATGTACATACCGGGTCTTTTTCTTACTGCCTGCAAACCTTCAAGTACCTGAATCTGGTCCGCGCCGTATTCCTGATCTTTGTTTTTGTTCTCCATATATACCTCTTTTTTATGAAATATATTTTCTTAACTTATTCAACAACTTCTACAATTCCGTTATGTACATCGAAGACTCTGTCAATTTTAAATCTCTCATTTACAAAATCATCGAGTCCGGTACATGTAATAATTGTCTGGATATTGCTGATGCTCTCGAGTAACATGTTCTGTCTGTTGGAATCAAGCTCCGATAAAACATCATCCAGCAAAAATATAGGATTGTCGTTTGTATTTTTCTTAATTATTTCAATTTCTGCCAGTTTAAGTGATAATGCTGCGGTTCTCTGCTGTCCCTGTGAACCGTATTTTCTGGCATCCATTCCGTTGATATTTATAATAAAATCGTCTCTGTGAGGACCGCAGGAAGTGATTTTACTCTTTAAATCCTTTTCTGCATTTTCTTTTAAGGTTTCCTCGATTTTATCTTCTTCGGTGTCCGGCTCGTATCTTATATCAAGAAATTCTTTCTGATTGGTCAGTTTGTAATGAATTTCTTTTACGATGTCATTTAATTCATTTACAAATTCTCTTCTCTTCTTTATAACCTGACTTCCGTAGCTTTGAAGCTGCGAGTCCCAGATGAAAAGAGTTTCTCTTAATGCCGGCTGGAAATATATGTCTTTTAAAAGTTTATTTCTCTGATCTATGATTTTGTTGTAATTGCTTAAATTAAAAACATAAGAAGAATCAAGTCTGCAAATCTGCATATCTATAAAAGATCTTCTGTAAGAAGGACCGCCTTTTATAATATTCAAATCTTCAGGAGAAAATAAAACAACATTAAGAATTCCGATTAGTTCTGAAGTTTTTTTAAGTTTTTCAAGATTAAGAGCAATAACCTTGGATTTTGATTTTCTTAAATGTATATCAATCCTTAATTCTTCATTTTTTTTATCTATAATTGATCTTAAATGACCTTCTTCACTTTCAAAATTTATAATCTCACTGTCTTTGCTGCCTTTATGGGATTTTGTGGTCGAACACAAATAAATTGCTTCAAGAATATTTGTTTTTCCCTGAGCATTTTCACCGGTTAAAATATTTGTACCTTCATCAAAATAAAGATGAAGATTTTTGTAATTTCTGAAATTTTCCAGTTCCAGTGATTTTATAATCATTTTTCACCAATTTTTTATGATTTTTAAATTAAAAATATTATTAAATCTTTTTAACAACTATTTCCTGGCCGTTGTATTTAACAATATCGTCTTTATAAATTTTTTTACCTCTCTGATATTCAACTTCACCGTTTACAAAAACTTTTCCGTCCTGGATTTCAAATTTTGCATCGGCTCCGTTTTCAACCAGATTTGCAGCTTTTAAGAGCTGGCCTAATTTAATAAAATCGTCTTTTAAATAAAATTCCATAATATTATCCCAATATAGGAAGAATTACATAGTTGTATGTATCTTCTTTTCTGATAAAGCAAGGGAATTTCTTTCCAAGCAGATAAATGGTTACTGTTTCATCATCAATTGCCTTTAAAGCATCAATAAATAATTTAGGATTGAAGTTAATTTCAATATCATCGCCTTCTTTTGCAATTTCAATATTTTCATTAATGCTTCCTGTCTGAGAAACAACACTTATATTTACATTGTCATTTGTAATTACAAATTTAACTGACTTTTTATCTCCGTCTTTTGCAAATAATGTTGTTCTGTCCAAACATTCATAAAGACTTCTCTTGTTGATATCAACTTTTGTAATATAATCTTTATATTTTAAATTGGATGAATCAAAGAAATTACCTTCAATTAATCTCATAACGATAATGTTCTTATCAAATTCAAATACAACATTATCCTTCATAAAATACATATCAACCGTCTGTTCGGTATCATCAGACATTATTTTAATAAGTTCGTTAAGACTGGTACCTTTAATAATGATTTTTTCATCTATTTCATTATTGTTGATTTCAATCTGTCTTATAGCTACTCTGCTCTGTTCAACAGCTTCAACTCTTAAAATTCCGTTTTTTATGATAAATAATTCACCTTCAAGAATTTTATTAATAGAATTTAGAGAAGTACAAAAGATAGTTCTTCTGATAATATCTTTTAAAGCATACTGACTTATTTCCAGTCTGTTGTTTCTTTCAATCTCAGGAAGATCATTAAATAAATAACCTTCTTTTCCGGGAATAGTTGCTTTAATATTATTACTTTCTATAAGAACATTTATTGATTCAACATCTTCTCTCTCATTATAGAAAATATTAAATTTACCATCAGGACTTTTTCTTATAAGTTCAGTAAGCTGTGCTGCATCAACACCAACCATACCTTCTTCGGATATTTCACCTTCAACAATACTCTGAATAGCCATATCCTCATTATTAGCAAGAAGTCTTATATAACCTTTAGTTGCATCAATTAATATACATCCGCTTGTATTTAAATTAGGTTTTTTGGATGTAGCTTTCATTACGATATTGATTGAATTTATAAATTTATCCTTATCGATGGTAATACGCATTTTTGGGTCTCCTTAACTAATTATTTTATAAACATTAATAAAAATATTAATAGGTAATGTTGATATGTTGATAACTATATAATTATAGCATAAAATGGCACTTTTTTAAACAAAAAACATGTTTATAAAGAGGTAATTGTTTTAATTAATGAGTCTATTATTTTTTCAAAAGAAGGATCATTTTCAATTTTTTCTTTTACCTTATTTATATTATGAATAACGGTAGCATGATCCCTGCCCATTTTCTTACCAATATTGCTTTTTGTATCTTCTGTTAATTTATCGCAAAGATACATTACAATCTGTCTGGCAGTGGCAATTTCTTTATTTTTCTTTGTTGAAACAATATCATTAATTGAAATATTGTAATGTTTTGAAACTTCTTCAATTATTACATTAAAGTTGATAACTTTTGTTTTATTAGGATTAATAATATCTTTTAAGCTGTTTTTAGCCATTTCCAGAGTTATTTCATCTGAAGAAATTCTGGATAATGCAATTAATTTATTATAAGCTCCTTCAAGTTCTCTTATATTTGAAGAAATATTATCCGTAATATATGTAAGAATTTCATCATTTATTTTATTGCCGTGTTTCTGGTTAAGCTGAATTAAAATAGCTTTTCTTGTTTCATAGTTAGGCGGCTGAACATCAACCTGAAGTCCCATCTGGAAACGTGTTAAATATCTTTCATCCAGAAATTCCATATATTTGGGATGTTTATCGGATGAAATAATAATTGATTTACCGTTTTCATATAAAGCATTAAAAGTATTAAAAAATTCAACCTGTGTAGCTTCCTTACCTATTACAAACTGAATATCATCAATTAAAAGAACATCCACATTTCTGTATTTATCTTTTAAAACAGACATGGAATCCGTATTGTATTTTTTATCGTTTCTTAAAGAATTAACTACGTCATTTGTAAAGTTTTCACTTGTAACATATAAAATCTTTAAAGAAGGATTGTGTTCATTTAAATAATTACCGATAGCATGCATTAAATGAGTTTTACCAAGTCCGGATCCTCCGTAAATATAAAGAGGATTATAAGTATTGCTGTCGGTTCCGGCAGTTTCGGCCACAGCAAGACAAGCGCTTACGGCAAATGAGTTATTACCGGTAACGAAATTATCAAATGTATATTTTTTTATGAGACTTGTATTGGTGGATTCTTTTTCCTGAACAATTTTTTGATTATTGCTTTCTTCCTGAGGTTTTTTTTCATCAGCGATAAACTTAACGTCATATTCGTCGTTTAAAGTTTCATAAATAGCAATAATAAAGAAATCTTTGTATTTTTCAGTAAGAAGTTCAATGATATTGGCTTTGTCGTTAGGTAAAATTATGGTTACGGTATCATCAGTTTCACTGTAATATTCCATTGGATCTATCCAGAGTTTTACAGCTATTGGGGATATTCCGTAGTCAGTAATTACAGCGTTTTTTATAATATCCCATTTTTCCTGAACCGGTTTCATAAATTATGCCTCCTTAACCTACTATATTATATTGAATTATCTAAATAAAATCAAATTTTTAAGTCTTTAAAAAAGTTAGGTTTATATAATCTTTTATGTTAACTTTTAAGTAAATTATGAACCTTTTGAGGTTTATTATGTTCATAAGTGTGAATAAACGTTTTAAATCATAAAAGAAATTTTCGGCAGAAGAACGACAAATGCGATTGTTTAGGGAAGTATTTAAAAATATGAATATTTTTATAAAAGTGGCTCAAAAAAGTTTGTCCTACAAATTTTAAGCCTTAAAAACATGATTTAAACCTGAAATATAAATTATCAACAATTTATCAACAAACCGTTGATATTTTTATGTAAATTTATTATTTTAACTTGCAATTATAGGCTTTTTCCATATTTTGTTGTTTGATAAAAACAATGGTCTATATGTTGAATTTGAAAAAATTTTAAGTTTTTTTATATATATAATGTAATAATTTTTTCTTGACTGCATATCCTTATTCTTATATAATTTATGATGTTTTCGACGTATAGGAAATGGAGGTAAGCTTTTATGAAAATGACATTTCAGCCTAAGAAGAGACAGAGAAATAAAGTTCA
>JAGCUI010000047.1 GCA_017962965.1 Treponema sp.
ACGCTATTTCCTTATGACAAAGACTGTGGACGAAGAAACAACAAATCCTCTTAAAATCTGGCACGATATGGGTGAACCTGCAAATCCATGCAAGGACCAGATTGAGCTTTTGAGAATGAGCGGAAAGCCTCTTGTTAATTCACAAAGTATTGATGCCGCTGGGGGAGCAAAGTTTAATCTTACTGCAAAGAAAAACGGTGTGATTTATTTTGAACTTAAAGAAGCTCCATTAACAAGCGACAACGGTTACGACTACAATTTTTACGATAAGGTAAAATAAAACAGATTAAAGCTTCTTTCCGAGGATGGTAGCATCTTCCTGATCCGGGAAGAAGTAATTTGTTATATACATGTATGAACCGTCGGGGAGCTTATCTCCAACAGAAATCATTTTAACCTTATCCCAGCGGCCGCTTTTGTGTCTTGCTTTATAAGTAACGATAAGCGGTTTAGATAAGTCTTCTTTTATAACCTGCCAGCCTTTTGTAAGGAACTTTGGAATATCAAGCGGGTGCATGATTTCCAGGAACTGTCTTCCGTCCATTGCATAAAGATCTTCTCTTGAATAACCCGAATTTTCGCAGAAGCTGTCGTTTACATAAAGAACTTCGGATTTAACTGAATCAAAAATATGAGCCGGGTCGAACGAAATGTGAACTAAAGTCATACCAATTGATTTGAGATCCAATAAAAGCTGAAGCTGTTTGTTTGCAAGCGAAATAAGGTCTGTGGATGTTCGTTCCTGGGTAATGTCGTCTGCAAGAACAAAGAGTGTGTGGATTTTTCCGATTGAACTTAAGTGCCATACGTGGTTTTTGAGCCAGATTGTCTTTTTTGCTTCCTTTGACCTTATAGGAAAAGTGATTGTCTGTTCGCCCGAAGATTCAAGCACCTTGGCAAGAATATCATGCAAATCTTTTCTTGATTTTGAATTTAAAATCTCTTCTATCTGGCGGTGAACCTTATTTATAGAAAGCTTTTGTTTTTGCAGTAAGTTGATGAATTTTTCATTAATCTTTAAAACCGAGTAAAGCTTACTGGCTTCGTCATACTGGATAAAGAGGGAAGGGCCTGAATAATGCTCGAACATTAAATTTTCTACAGAATCAGGGTCGTTAAAATGCTCAGAACTGATTTTTCCAAGAATATTCGGCTTACGAACAAGCACGTGTTTTTCTTTTGTTTTGATGAGCTTTTCGTAATCCTTTTCCGGCATTGGGCGGGCATATAAGAAGCCCTGGATGATGTCGCAGCCAAGACTCTTTAAGAAGTTTGCCTGGCTTTCTGTTTCTACACCCTCTGCAATTGTAATAAACTCGAGCGCCTGTGCCATTTTGATAACGGAATTAAGAATACAGCCGCCTTTTTCAAGATTCTGGCTCGAACGTAAAAATCCCATATCAAGTTTTAAAATATCAATAGGGATGTCTTTTAAGCTGTTTAAAGAAGAATAGCCCGAACCAAAGTCGTCCATTGCAACCTGGAAACCAAGTTCACGGATTTTCTGAATGCGTTCTACAAGCTCAGTCTGCTCGGACATGTAGGCACTTTCTGTTACTTCAAAGTGGATTAATTCCACCGGCATGTTATATTCGGTTTTTAAGCGGGCAATGTAATAAATAAGGGCATCGCTTGTAAGACTGATTCTAGAAATATTTACAGAAAGAGGAACCGGTGAATAGCCCTTGTCCAGCCACTTTCTCATTGTCTGGAATGCCATTTTCCAGATTGCTTCATCTAAGTTTCTTATAAAGCCGTTTTTTTCTGCAATCGGGATGAATACAGAAGGAGTTATAATTTCTCCGTCCGGTTTTATCCAGCGGCATAAGGTTTCTGTTCCTGCAATTTCTCCGGTTGCTGTTGAGTACTGAGGCTGGAACCAGAGTTTAAATTCGTTATTTTCCAAAGCAGGCTTTAACTGAGTAGAGATGATTGTTTCCTGCTTGAGTTTTTCGCGTAAATCCTTTGTAAATACTGTGTATGTGTTTTTAAAAGGTGAATTTGTTTTGTCCATGGCAAGGTTTGCGCAGTTTATCATGAACATAATCACCTGTTCTTCCGGAATGTGCTCCGTTACATAAAGACCCCAGCGCATTGTTACCGGGAATGAAACTCCTTCTTGTGAACAGTCAAAGCTCTGGATGCTTCTTAAGCGCTCCAGGTTTTCTACAGTGTGGGCAATACAGAATGCAAACTGTCCGCCGGTTAATCTTGCAACTATACCCTGAGGTTCAATTGCTTCTTTTAAAACATTTGCCACGTGCTTTAAAACTGCGTCGCCGGTTGTATTTCCGTAAAGGTCGTTAATGATTTTAAAACGATTTATGTCGCCCGAGCCGATAAGGTAATCAATGTCCGGATTGTTATTGATTAATTCTGCACAGTCGCGGATGTAAGCCTGTTTGTTTCTTAATTCTACCTGTGGGTCTATATTTAAGCGGCGTTCGAGCTCTTCGTTCATGTAGTTAATACAGTTTTCTTTTTTGTTGTAGCCGTAGGCAATCGCTGTTACCATCTGCCAGCAGGTTTTGTAGCCGCAGGAACCGCAGTTTATGCTACGTTTTGTATCTGTATTTTTATACATGGACTGGAAAATTTCGTTGTAAGTTGCTTCAGGAATCTTGAACGGCTGTTTATATCTGTCTGTAAAATTCCTGTGAAAGTCGTTTATATCAAGCTTTGAAAATAAATCGTTTAAAGACTTTAAGTTCTTTTCGTGGTCTTCGTATTTTGCAACAGAGAAAACAGAGTCCTTGTGAATGTCTGCAATGCGCCTGTGAATTTCCGAAGGTGAAAATTTTGCGTGCTCAATTCCCGGGCCTTCTATACAGCCGTGAATACATGCGTGTAAATCTACCATGAGAGGCTGGGATGCAGAGTATTCTTTTGTAGTGTAATCCTCCAGAGCCTGAATATTATATTCACCCATGCCTTCCATAGACTGAAGGTTTTCTCCGTGTGGAAGGAAGTAGCTTACTGCTTCTTTAAATCCACCGCAGGTTGTAATAAGGCGTCCAAGCCCTACAGCCCTCAATTCAGGAATGGCAGTTTTTTTATAATCCTCTGCTTCCGGAATCTTTTTAAAAAGGTGGTCGTAGGTAATGCTGTATTTAAAAATATTGAAGGAATCTTTTGAATCAATTTCGTCTTTTTTTGCAATGCAGGAACAAAGGTATGCAAAATCGTTTGTGTCGTTAAGATATTTTTTTGCATAGATTCCAATACATACAGAAGGAGATTGAACCGGAATAAGCTTATTAAGCAAAGCCGGATGATAAAGCTCGATTGTATTTACCAAAGCCGGGCAGTTATGTGCAATAAAAGCCTTTTCCTCAGGCGGATCATCATAATGCTTTAAGATGTAGTTTACGTGAGCCCATACGGCAATTTCGCTTCCAAAGGATGAGTCGTAAATTTTTTCTACACCAAGTGATTTTAAATATCCTAAGAGGTTAGGCCCTTTTTCGCGGTAGAGAGTAAAGAATGATGAAGAAACAACAAGCGAAATCTTTTTTCCGGCCTTAAGATCGTCTAAGAATCTGTCTGAATCGTCTGAATAGTCGCGCGCATTGTGAGAGCACTGGACAATACATTTACCGCAGTGATTACATTTATTTGCATCAACATGAATACGTCTTTTTCCGTCCTTTAAGATGGAAATATTGGCCCCGATTATAGAGCACTGAGAAATACATTTGTTGCAGCCGATACAATTATCGTTGGTAAATAATATGCCTTTTTCGAATCTGGACATTATAATAATTTTAACAGACTTTTTCCCAATATCAATAGTTTTCTATAATATATAGAAATATTTTATACAGAAATATGCTGTTATTATTTTAAGCGCACCTTTGTATTATCAATTCTTGCAGGATATTTTTCGTAATAAACAAGCTTGTTTTTGTAAAAGCCTGCGCGGATAATCATTGTGTCTGTGGCACCGTACATTCCGTCCATTCCCGGGAAAATATAGTTACCCAAAGACCATACAATCAGACTGTTGTTGTACATTTCTACAGGCTGAAGTACATGAGGATGTGAGCCAAAAATTACATCGGCACCGGCGTCGCAAAGCTCTTTATAAAAAGTCTGCTGCACTGTATTCGGTTTTGTTACGTATTCTGAGCCTGCATGCACGTTGATAATTATTACAGATCCGGTCTTTTTTTCTTCCTTTACAAGCTCAATTACTTCCGGGCTTCTCCAGATAACACCCGCTCTTGTGTCTGTTGCAGTTGCCTGTTTTTCTCCGTTAAAGCCTGAATTTTCAATAGGGTATGCTCCCACAGAAAGAATTGAATAGGTCTGCCCGTTTATGAGGGTGCGGTAAAATTTCATTGCTTCTTCTTTTGTGTAGCCGGCTCCGGATGTTGCAAAGCCTTCTTCTGCCACAGCCTTGAGTGTATCTTTAAATCCTTCTTCGCCGTAGTCGTACGAGTGATTGTTTGTCATCATTAAATAATCAAAGCCCGCTTTTTTAAGATAAGTCAGAGAGTTTTTTGAAACTTTAAAGTTATAAGTCTTTTTTGTTTTTAGTTCGCGGGTTGTTACAACGCATTCAAGGTTTCCTATTGTGTACTGGCTGTTTACAAGAATTGGCATTGTGTCT
>JAGCUI010000048.1 GCA_017962965.1 Treponema sp.
CTCAGAGGCAAGTTATACTTGCCGACCTAGTCTTATTATTAAAAAACCGGATGGAATCATGAACCACCCGGTTTTTTTATTTTAAAGCGATTTGTTATTGTATATTTTTAAGCTGATTTATTTTTGAGTTGTTGGAAGCTTTCTCCATTCATCAAGCTGCTTTTGAATAAGCTCACGTGATTCATCCAGAATTGCAGTACTCTCTTCCTTAGTTTTTGGAGCATCGTAAACTTTTAAAACCTTAACTCTGTAACAGCCGCACTTGAGGTTTGTAAAAAGCTTTGTAATTTCTCTTAAAGCGTATCCGCCGTCCAAAGCACAAACAGCAATTGGAAGATTAGATGCTTCTGCAAGCTTTCTAAAGCCTGCTGAATAAAACTTTCCTACATCGCCGGTTCTAGTTCTTGTTCCTTCAGGAAATAAAATCGGAATCTGATTTCTCTGAACTACTCTTTTTCCAAACTGCTCCATTACATTCATGGCATCCATTGGTTTTGCATGACGAGGAACCATACAATGCTCCTGAGTTCTAAGCATTTCTGAAACAAGAGGAATATGGCGTGAAAGAGTATCCTTTGCAACAAAACGAACCTCTTTATCACGTAAAAAATTCATATAAACAGGAATGTCCAAAAGACTCTGATGATTTGAAATTACAAGAAACTGCTGTGGTAATTGTTTTTTACTTTCGTTATAGCCAAAGAAATTGAATTTTTTATAACAGTGTGTGATTGCAAAAAGGCGTGGAGCCAGTACTTTTACAATATAATTTGAAATCTTTTCGCTGAGCCTGTGGCACACTGGATAAGCCAGAATATTTGCAATAGATGATGGGATTATCATTCCAAAAAGACATAATAAAGTGATAAAGCTTGACACTTGGTCCTCCGTTTTTTTTATTATAAAATAAAATCAATCAAAAATAAAGTTGTTTACTCTTTTTATAATTTCATCCAAAGGCTCGTATATTTTTTTACATTCAGGCATGCTGGCTGTAAAGAAGGTGCCGTATCTTTTTTCATAAATGCGTCTGTCTAAAACAACAACGGCTCCCTTGTCATCGCTTCTACGGATTAATCGCCCTATTCCCTGGCGGAATTTGATTACAGCCTCCGGAACACTCAATTCCATAAATGAACTTCCGCCTCTTTTTTCAATTGCTTCTCCGCGTGCAATAAACACCGGATCATTTGGAACAGTAAACGGAAGCTTTACAATTATTACCTGACAAAGTGAATCACCTGGAACATCAACTCCCTGCCAGAACGAATCTGTTGCAAAAAGTACGCTTTCCTTTTCTTTTTTAAAGTTTTCCAGAAGGCGTGCGTTATCATCCTGCCCCTGCATAAAAAATCTTCCGGGAAACTGTTTTAAAACAGCCTGGGTTGCCTTATATGCGCTTTTTAAGGATTCATACGAAGTAAATAAAACAAGGGTTCTTCCTTCTGCAGCCTTAATTAATCTTGGAATTGCCATTTCTATATACTGCTGATATTCGGCTTTTTCTGGTAAAGGCGCGTCATTAGGAACTGCAAAAAGCATGTTTTTTTCGTAAGGAAACGGAGAAGGATAATCTTCGCAGCAAACCCTTTCCCTGTCTGAATAATTAAGCCCTATTCTTCCCATCCAGTAATTAAAATTCTTTCCGGTTTTTAATGTGGCAGAAGTACAGACTACGCTTTCCATCGGCTCAAAAACACCCTCGTTCATAAGGTGAGAAATATCAAGCGGAGTTTGAGTTAAAATTACATATTCACCGTCTGAATCATCCTTTCTTAAATCAGGAGGAAGTCTCTTTTTTTGAATCCAGAAAACATCATTCTGAAGTTCATCCCAACTAGTAAAATTCTTTAATAAAAGTACATATCCGTCCAGACGCCTTAAAATAACCTTAGATTCCCAGTAAGAAGGAGTATCCTTATCTTCATCACTAATTCCTTCCATAAGGGTTCGGATTAAATCTGTAAAGCTTCCAAGCTCTTTTAGAAGCTCCGAGGCAGAAACAAGGAATGGACCAAAATCACGCGCAGTCTGAGCATAAAGACGTTTTGTATATTCATTTTGAAGTAAATCCTTGGCTGCAATTTCAAGATTAATCATTGCATTTTTTAAACGTCCGGTGATTTCATAAGCACTTGCTGCCTGCTCTTCATTACTTGATAAAACAGCCAGTGTACATAGGTGCCCTGCTTCTGAATTCTTTCTTTTTCTGTACATCTGATTAATGTATTTATTCAGCTTAAAACGGTTCATGCTTTCGCTGAAAAAGCTTGTTGCCGCATTTTCAATTCCGTGGGCTTCATCAAAAATAATATGACGGTATGGAGGTAAAACAGCTGCATCATCATATCCCGAGCCGCTCAAACGTGATTCAATATCTGCAAACAAAAGATGATGATTTACAACAATTATATTTGCCCCAGCCGCTTCTTTACGCACCTTCATAACAAAGCATTCATTATGAAAAGGACACTTCATTCCCATACAGGCATCGCTTTCGGAATTTACTTTGGTCCAGGCATTTTCAGAAGGCATAAAGGTTAATTCACTTTTGCTTCCTGTTGGAGATTCTGCTGCCCATTCTGCAATCTTTTTAATTTCTGAACTTTCGTCTTCGAATAAATCAAGGATGGAAGAAACATCACTAAGCCTTCTTTTACAGATATAGTTCTGGCGGCCCTTCATCAAAATATAATTGATTTTCTTACCAAGGATTTTTTCTACGGCTGGAATATCTTTTTCGCAAAGCTGCTGCTGAAGGTTAATTGTTCCTGTAGAAATTACAACCTTTTCTTTATTTTCGATGCTCCACAAAATAGAGGGAATTAAATAAGCATAGGATTTTCCAACCCCGGTACCCGCTTCAAAAGCCCCCAAAAGATTATCATTAAAGGCTTGAACAATGTTTTTTAATAATTCAATCTGAACAGGACGCTCTTCAAAAACATCAGATATTTTAGAAAGATTTCCACCTTCACTGATATAAGACGCAGATTCATCCTTATCCAAAAGCTTTGTTACCTTTGGTTTTATAGGCTCAACAACAACATAAATTTCTGTTACATCGTTATTTATAATATAAAAGCCCTGGGCATTTTCGCTTGCCATAGAAGCAACATTTAAATCTGCCTGTGAAGGATTAAGATTTCCGAGCGGATGATTATGAATTAAAACTTCTGATTCTCTTGTGTGTGAAAAATTAACGTTTACAGTGTGCTCGTTTCCCCTCGATCCTACTTTTACACTTGTTACAATACCTTCAGGATTAATTAAGCCTGTAAAAAAAACTTCATTTCCACCGGCCTCTTGAATGGACTTTTTAAGAAACTGAATAACATCCTGTGTAAAAAGATTTTGAATTTTCAAACGTTTTTCCACCCGTATTTTAGACAAAAAAAAAGCCTGCATTTAGCAGGCTAACATCTCCTAGCAGAATTGAACTGCTGTTGTCGGGATGAAAACCCGATGTCCTAACCACTAGACGAAGGAGACATATGTCAATTCATAACTGACTTAGTTAATATAACAATAATATAATTTTTGGTCAAGATTAAAAATACAAAAAACTCATAATTTCTGTATTTCTTACATATTAAGACCAAATTTTTTTACAAGCTTTTCCTGAAGCGGTTTACATTCCTGTTCATCCATTCCAAGATTCAAAGCAGAGTTCAAATCATTCATGGATTTTTCATACTCTTTAAGCTCGTAATAATCCTTTGCACGGCGGAAATATGTATGTGCCTGGAATTTATTAATTTCAAGCGATTTATTAAAGCAGTCTATAGCCTTTTCATATTCCTTCTGGATTGAATAAACGATTCCCGCATAGTAATAAGTTCTGAATGCCTTAGGATCTTTTTCAATACTGATTTTAAAATCCTCTAAAGCATCACCAAATTTATTCATAGAAAAATATGCCATTCCCCTGTGCTTACGGATTACGGCAATAACATTTTTTTCGTCCGGAGAAATTGCTTCAAGAATCTTAGAATATACATCAACTGCTTCTTCAAGATTTCCTTCGTTATGCGCGTGGATTGCCTGTAAAAGCATATCGTCGATTGTACCCTGCACAAAAGGAGTGATTCTATTTACATTTTCTTTCTTTTCTGCTTTCTTTGGTTTTTCGTTTAATAAATTATCTGCAAGGCTGTAAAAACTCTGGCGGCGGTCTTCAATTTCTTTTTGCAGCTTATTCTGATAATCCCTGATTTCCTGGAAGGTGATATCTGCCAAAGTTAAAGATGCATTTAAAGATGCAAGCTTTCTTCTAAGAGGAATATCAAAAGGATTAAATTCTGTTTTATAGATTAATTCGTGTTCAACTTCTGCCCATGCGTCCTGTAAAATTGTTCTAATCTGTATTTCACAAACAACTTCATCCGGCAGAGGCTTTAATGATTTATATTTTCCCTTAAATTCGGGTTTACATTCATCCGGGATTCTTATTAATACATGAACCGATTCATAACCGAATTCACTGAATTTTTTTTCTGCGCCCTTTACTTCTACTTCTTTTATTTCAAAAATCTTTTTAATCTGATCAAGGCCAAGGTTAATATCTTCCAGAAAGGCACAAATCATACGAATACCCATCATATCCGTTAAACAGATAAGTGAATCTGATTGTGAGGCTTCTTCCGGCTTTAAGCGCAGGATTTTTTTATAATAGCTTGAAAAACTCTTTACTCGGCTTTTATAAGTTGGCTGTGCCTGTAAAATAACTTTTGAACGCAGAATAGAAATTACATTTGCCATAATTTCGTTAAAATAATCTGCGTAAGCTTCGTATTGTTTTTTTATGAATTCCTTGGAAGGAATGTTTGATTTCATAAAACTCCCTATAGAAAAAAAAAGCACTTTAATACATTTCTGTATTAAAGTGCTCCCTACAACTAATTACTTAGTCTTATTTTGCATCTGGAGCTGTACCATCTACACCCTGGTTCAAACTAGGTGTGAATGAATCTTCAGCAGCAAGCTTAGATTTTTCGAGGTAACGATTAACCTGCTTGTTTCCGAATTTCTCCATTTCTGCACTCTGGCGAGCTTTTTCTTTCTTAGTAATAATCTGCCACAAGTCTTCATCTGCGATATCACGATCTGATTCGAGAAGAGCTTTGTCGTAGATAATTTTTACGTCTTTGAAGTAACCGATGAAGTCGCCACCGATGTGAGCAGCATCACGAGTAATCTCAAATCCAGCAAATTTGATGAATGGTGTTCCACGTGGATAAATTGGATATACACGAATTTCGCGGTTACGGATTTCAGCGATATACTGTGGGTTGTTCCAAGTAAGTGTTTTCCATCCGTCGAATCCAAGATAACCCATGAAGTAACGTCTTTCGATTCCATCATTGTCTACGAGGTGAACATAAAGTCCGTGTGGATAGTTCATACCCATAGTTGTTACAGCGATAGATTTAACTGTACCAACATTTTTTACAACACCATATCCACCTTCGAACAATGTTGCTTCGTAAGATGGGTTTGAAGCTGTGTTGTAAGCAGAAGTATCTTCACCTTCAGATGCTGGAACACGGTTTCCATTTGAGTCGATTGATCCAACTGGTTCATAAGCTGGAATATCAAATGGAGGAATAATCTTTGCGTTTGCATTAGAGTTCCATGTTGGGAAAATAATGCGAACACCCATTACATTCTTTCCGGCAAATGGCTGTTCTGATGTAGTTTTTACAGGAGCAGCGATTACCTTTGAATCAGCTAAACTGGCTACATTCTTAGCAGATGAGTTTAATACAATTTCCCATTCAGGAAGAGCCAATGAAGTTTTCATAAGTTTTTTCTGTTCACCAGTAAATGTTGCACCAGCACTTATAGAAAAATCCATTATAGTACGACCATTCTGCTGTGGTTCATTACTGTCCTGTGATGTAACAGTATCAGCGTCCAAGTACGTAAAATCGATGAGAGTTGCTTCTTCAGCAAAAGCAAAACCACCAACGAGCAGCAAAGCTGCTACTAAACCTAAAGTCTTCTTCATATTGAAGCTCCTTTTTAATTCTTTTTTCGATGTAGCCTTGTATTATAATAAATTATCCTACAAGTACCCAAATTTGTCAATGAAAAAAAGATTTAACGAAAATCAATAACTGTCGTACATGCTTTTTCCATCAACATATATTTCAACGGATTTTATACCGTTAAAATTTTGCTTGATGTTTTTTGTCAGAAGCTTAGTGCTTTCCTCAAAAGAAATTACATTGTCTCCCAAGTTCAGCATATCCTCTGATAAATTAACATAAAGAACGCCGTCTGCCAGAAAACAGGAAATCAATCTTGTTTTTTTAGCAAATAAGTACTTTGTTCTTTCATTTTCTGAGCCCAGAAGCAATTCTTTTACATAAACTGTAATCGGATCATCTACCGGGTTCTTTCTAAGGTATCTTCTTTCTACGATGTATTCACCTTCGTCTACCGATGGAAAAATAAATTTTCTTAGATTTCCTTTGTAACTGAAAGCATATACAAGCAGAGAAATAAGAAATGCCAACACAATTGCTCCGATAACTCCGAAAGCAATCTTGTTTGTTTTTGAATTAGTGTTAATTTTCATTTGCAACTGTAAATCCTCTTGAGCGTTCAAAATGTGTAATGTACGCAGTGATGCCATTATATATTCCAAGTGTTGCTTTTTTCAAGTATTTGTCGTCATTTAGATTCTTAGCTTCAGCTTCATTTGAAACAAATCCCAGCTCAATTAAAACGCTTGGCATTAATGCATTCTTTACAACGAACCACTCTTCCGCTTTTATCCCCCTTGACTTCGATTCAGCACCAATTTGTGCCTGCAGTCCATCCATTATAAATTTTGCAATCATTATACTTTCTGTAGTATATTCTTCCTCTGTTAATACATTGAGGATTGAATATAAGGAATTATCCCCTTCCGCTACCGATTTATCTAAAACATTTCTGCGGTAACCAGGTGATAAATACCACACTTCATAACCGCTGGATGCTTTATTCAAAGATGAATTAACGTGAATTGAGATAAACAGAATTGCATCATCTTTTTGAACCTTAATGCCGTTTGCAATGTCAGTTCGTTCGCTTAAAGAAAGAAATTTGTCTGAATCTCGGGTAAGAATAATCTTTTTATCCGGATAGGCATTTTTCAATCTTTCATAAAGCATTTTTGCAACTTTAAGATTGATATCCTTTTCACGTATTGTTACGTTTTTGCCGCCGATTTTATATGTTTTTAATGCGCCTGGATCTTTACCTCCATGTCCTGCATCAATAACAATGGCTCCAACTTTAAATGGAACCTCGCTCTGGCTTTTTAGAAAAAAGTTCTGGGCTTCTTTAATAAAACCTTGGGAAACATATATGCGGTGATTTTTAATCTCCGGCGGATCAATCATTATTATTTTAGAATTGTCGAGAACAGCTAAGGTCTCGTCTTTTCTAAAACTGAATTGGTGTCCGTCCTTTTCGAGCATACCTGTTTCAGAAAGCGAATCCCAGTAGAAAGTCATTCCGTTTTTTTTAGCAGAATCCGTAAGTAAAACATCATTTAAAGCAAAAAGATTAAAAGTACAAACAAAGAAAACTACTAAATGTAAAACGCTCTTTCTAACTTTCATCTAACCTATCCCCTGGTGGAATCACTTACATAAACTGCTGCCTGTAAACCGCCGCGAATAACTGCTCTCCAGAACTTTCTGGCATCAATTGCCGGATGTTTTGGGCGCAGAATATCGAACTTTTCTGCAGTCTGAGTAATTGTGTTATAATTCCAGTCCACCTTATTTATATAATCGGCAGATTTCAGGAATTCCGGTATATTTTTTAAAGCCGAAGCATCTTTTTCAAGAACACCAAAAATAGAAGAAAAATCTTTTAGAGAAAGCTCTCCGTATGCAGAAGGCGGGAATTCTTTTTCATCCTGTAAGCTGTTATTTGCTAAAAATCTTTCTGTTCTGTCATTATTTGGTGCTAAAGTAATAAATACATTTGAAACAGCATTTTCTGCAGCTTTAATAGCAATTTCTCTGTTATGAGAAACAGCAATTATATTTCCGCATTTTTCTACATTATTACGAGGAAAATCTACATCACGACCAAGATTTACTGTTGCTCTTGGAAGAAAATCAAATACTGCTTTGTCTGTAAAATCTTCTATATTTTCTATATATTCAACAGTTCCTGGAATAGACATCCATGCTCTTTCTGCGCTTATTCTTGTGCATTCAATTTCAAAAAGTTTGTATGGTTCTTCGCTGTCTTTACAAAGCTCTGAAGGAGTAAATGGAACAGGCTTTCTTTTTAAGAATAAATCTGTTGGTTCCTGGCCGCATGCTATAACAATCGCCTGCTTTGTAAGATTAAAATCTGAAGCATATGGATAAGTCCAGCCCGACATATAACCGCCCGAAAGTCGTGCAGCAATTTCACCAATCATTGGACCTTTGGAAGTAAATTTAATATCTGCTTTTGCTGCCCCACAGGTTAATCCTAAGGCTTTGGCACCAAGGGCAAAAACACTTATGAGCTGGTCGTGAACATCTTTTTCTAAAATTGCAGGCATTGTGTGCCCTACTTCTATAAAATAAGGCGGATAACAGATGTGGCGTTCTGCAAAGCCTGTAATTGTCATAGTATTATTGTAGATTAAAGCATCGATTGAATATTCAGGACCTTCCATATATTCTTCTACGATTGCAACACCGGTTCTTGAAGCCTGAACTGCAGCCTTAATTGCAGGATCAAATTCAATAATTGAACGAACCATGCGGCAGCCTCTGGCACCCATATTATCAACAGGCTTTACAACCAAAGGAAAATCCATTTTTTCGCGAATCTTTTTTAATAAGAATGGGCCAATATCTTTTTCTTCTACACGAACAAAGGCCGGAGAAGGAACATTAAATTTTTCAAAGCACTCTCTCATCTGAGTTTTAATGCTTGCATTGAGGGCTGCTTCATAAGAATGAGATGCAAATCCAAGCTTCTGGCTTACATAAGAAACTGAGGAAGAAAAATCTGTTCCGGCTGTAAAAACGCATGCAAGATTTTCTTTTGACTTTAATTCAGTTGCATATTCTAAAATGCCTTCTTTATCCTTTAAGTCTATCTGCTTAAAAACATCGGCTTTTTTTACACAAACTGCTTTATCGTCTGCGTCTATAACAAAAACTTTGAGACCTAATTCCTTTGCACTTAAAATGGCAGGCTTTTGCATAAGACCTGCGCCCAAAATCAATATACTGCTTTTACCCATATTTTTTATCTCATAACTCTTTGATTTTCTTACAATAGATTTCTACTGTATCACCAAGTTTTTTTGCTTCACTGTATTTTAAAATTGTATTCCACTGAATGCTTCCCTTCTGAGCACCAGACTTTTTAATCTGAGGAAAACGCTCAGGATGATGACCTGTAGAAACAATTTTGACAACTTTAAATCCATAAGGTTTTAAAATTTTATTTGCAATAGAAGGCTCCCAGATTGAATAATGATCTGTAGGACTTGCAACATAAAAATTATCTTTATTTGTTGTGGCAGAAACACCCTGGCCCGATGGAGTTGAAAAAGCAAAGATTCCGTCTTTTTTAAGAACTGCATTTACCTTTTTTAATACAACATCAAGATTTTTAAAATGTTCTATTACATACCACATGGTAACTGCATCAAACTGTGAAACTCCGAATTCGTCTGTTGTGTCAATCTGAGGAAAGGCTGCCTGGCTTGCAGGAAAATGAAGCTCGTTTTTTACAAAATCAATTGCTTCACTTGAAATATCGGTTCCAAAAGGATTGTAATTTTTTTCTCCGGCAGCCGCTAAAAATGGTCCGTAAGCACAGCCGATATCCAATATATTTTTCCCCTTGGAAGTTTTTATAAGGCTTGAAATAACATTTACACGTTTTAAACACTGAGCCTTTATTGAATCAAAATCTTCCTGGTAAGTTTTTCCGTATTGTTTTTTATAATCTTCAAAAAAGTATGATTTTTTATAAAGCTTTTCTGCTTCAGAGCTCCAGGACATATAAATAATTCCGCAGGATTTACATCTTCGGTAAGTTCTTGTGGCATTTCGGGAAATTATAGGGTCTGGTTCAAAATCCTGTCTCTGGCAAATCGGGCAGTTGATTCTGTGTCCGTTAGAAATCCCGCTTATATAAATTCCCAAAGATTTTTCTGTTTCTCCAAGTTTTTTCTTTGGATAAAGATTTGAATTTTCTAAAACTGATTTTACTGTCTTATAATTTAATTTTCCGAACGGAACAAATGCATACTCATATTTTTGAGCAAGTTTTTCGTGAAGCTTTGTTGAAGAAAGCATTAATAAAGCACAACCGGCATAGGCTGCTTCAAAGGCTGTGAGCCCGTAATGAGTTACAACAAGGTCGTATTCATAAAGATGTTCTTTTAAATCTTCCACAGGAGGAATAAAACGGATATTTACAATTTCTGAAATTAAATTATCTTTTTTTGTAATTGCAGAAATTTTTGCATCCGGGTAAATCTGATTTAAAATTAAGGCTGCATTTTCTGTAAGGTTTGCAGGATCTTCTCCACCGATGCACACTAAAATATTTTTAAAAGAAGATGGTTTATTTTTTCTTACGTTCAAAGGCTTACTAATAAAACAAGGGTCGTTAAAGTTTGCCTGTCTTGTTAAATCGTAAGAAGGAATTACATCAAGTAAGTAATCGCAAAAATCAGAGTTTTTAGAGCCTTCATCAAGTGCAATAATTGATTTATATTTTGAAAGCTTAATCATGTCTTTTCTTTCCAGGCTGAATAAATCTGTTACGATTACTGGAGAAAAAGTTTCGTCGGGAAGCTCATTTATAACCTGATATTCTTTTAATCCTTTTTTAATATAGCTTTTGATGATGTCACTAGTTTCTTCAAGAGTATAATCACTAGGGATGTAAATATAAGAATCTGTTTCTATTGCACACTTTAAGCAGCGGTGAAGATGCCCTGTTCCATGTCCTTTACTTGTAGAAGGATAAAAAATCACAGGGTTTTTGATTTTATTTGAATCAAGTGCTTCTAAAATCTGTTCTGTTGTGTACGGCTCTTTTATTTTTTTCTTGTCGCCAGAAACATAATTTACAATGGAAATTGCACGTAAATAATCTGAGTAAGTATCTATTGTAGTTCTAAGATTTGGAAAATTAAAACGTGAAGGCGCTGTAATAAATTCACAGTTAAATCTTTCTTTGTGATTATATAAGGCCGGTCCTACATGCTCCTGGTCGAACGATGAATCTGTAAGCTCTGCTGCCTCGAGTAAGGATGAAGCATCAATAATTTCTACGCCTGAACCATGAGGAAGTCCTGTATAAGTTAAATAATCACAGGTTTTTCTATATTTATTCTTTTTTTCAAATTCATCCAAAGAGGCCTGTGCTGCTTCGTAAAATAAAAATGGATTATCTGCTGTGGCACGAATGATTGTATTTACCTTGATCTTTTTGATTAAATCACAAAAGCGTTTTAAAACATTGTTCAAATCTCCGGCAAAACAGTCAAATCCGTTTGCGTCGCAGATTGGTTTTATAATTTTATAAGACTCTGAGTCTGTGGCAACATAATATTTATTTGCACGAACCTTTTTCATGCTTGCTAAAACCCAGTCTAAAACAGTTTTTCCTCCCAGCTCCTTTATTGCTTTTTCCGGAAGTCTTGTAGAGGATAATCTGCATTGAACAATTACAGCTTTTTTATTTCTAATCATGCTTGTTCCAGCCTTGAATAAAAATTGGTAAATCCATTTTGAAATTATACTGATTCTTTTCTACCCACTCTTTTGCATTTTTAAATAATCTTCTTGCCTGAATGTATCCGCAGGAAGAGCGTTTTGAAAATTTTAAGAAGAATGAATGGCTTATATAACCCTTATCGTTTTTAAATCTTGGAACTTCGTTTTTTAAATAATATCGAAGGTAATCCATATTTACTGTTCTGTCTTCTACTGGAAGATCTTCTATATAAGAGAATGTAAACATTGTAGTTAAATGAGTATGTTCCCCCCAAAGCCAGGCTCTCATTGCAAGATCAAGATTCTGCCAGTAAGAGGATTTAATTGTCCAGTCAAAACCGCCAAGGCTTATAAACTTTTTGCGGTTATAAAGACCGATAAAATCAAAAGGATAAATTGTTTTGATTCCGTCGTTTATAATAGAAGATGAATCAATTACAAAGTGTGATTTTTCTGCTCCAGGAACAAAGATTGAATTAATTCCGTTTTTATTTTTATCAAGCAGGCGCGGAACAACACAATATATTCCTTCTGCAGTTAATCTTTCTGCAAGATGAGGAAGCATAACGCCTGAAGGAATATAAAGACTGTCGCGGATTACTAAAACATATTCTGAATCTATTTCGCTCATTGCAAGATTTATCATCTCGCCGTCGCTTGCTTTTTCTAAAGGAATTATAAATTTAACAGCCGGAAACTTTTTTGCAACATCTTCTATAGAAAAATTTTCAGCATTGTTTTCTACTGAAACTACATGTTCAAAGTTACATGCCAAAAGATTTTCGAATACATGAACTTTAAAATGACTTCCGCTTGAGTTTAATAAAATTACAGAGATATTTAATGCGTCTTTTGATGTATTTTTTCTTCCGCCGATTACAGTTCGGTTTATCTGATGTTCATCAAAAGTTAAAGGTATAGTATTCATCGCAATCTCCACATTTTTTATTTATTTTTCCTTCAATCTGCTCTTTTAATAATGAATCAGTCTTTTCCCAGATTTCATTTAGGCTTTGTGTAAATACATTTCCGATTACATTATCCAAAACATATTCCTTACACAAAATAACATCGCCGTTAGTTAAGATATTCATGTCGCGTCTTAAATGCCAGCAGACATTTCGTTCAATCGGGCTTAAATCTGCAGGTTTTTGAGAAGGTAAAAGTCCTGCAAAATCATCATATTTCTGAATTATAAATTCCCCACCCGAAGCATTGCTCTTTTCTTTCCAGTATCTGAAAAAGCCTTCAAGCTCTTCTTCGTTTTCATTCATCCTTACAAACTGCGGATACACATTACCCGGCACAACAGCGTTCAACTTTTCCACCACTTTCAAAGCGTCCTGTAAGCTACCCTCGGCCCCGCGAATCTTTTTATACATAGCATCACTAAAAGCATCCATAGAAACAGCAAGCATAACCGGCGCCCACTTACCAACATGTTCACCTACTTTTTGTATACTTGCCTTAAGCTTAGAACATACATCATCGGTAATAAGCATTCCGTCTGTTTCGATAAATACCGAAAGTCCTTTATAAGACAAAATGTTTTCTATTATTTTAAATACATCGGGGTTATTAAAAGCTTCGCCCCACAAAGAAAGACAAATTACAGCTTCTTGAGAAAAGTCTGCGATTTTTTTAATAAGCTCACTTGCCTTTTCGTAAGACATAAAATTTTCTGCCTTAAAAACTTCTGCATTATTTTTTTCTTTATAATGTTTTGGATAAGGACAATAAACGCATTTTCCTGCACAGCGGTCTGCAATCTGAATGTTATAATAACAAGGAACAGTTTTTAAAACTGCTGCACAGTTCTGGGCTGCTTTATTAATTTCATCAGCATTGCCTTCGAGTACATTTATTTTTTTTTGACAAAGCTCTTTATAAAGATTTACGCACGAAAGATAATCAGCTTTGTTTTCACAATCAAAGTTGAATCTTAAAAGTCTGTAGTCGTCGTCTGCTAAAATTGTTTCAATTTCGAAAGAGTTTATATCAGTTTTAATTAAATTATAAATTGCTTCGCGGCTTACCTTTTTCTGCCCTTCTTCCTTTTGAGTTGTTTTTGCAAGCTCTAAAAGAATGTTTAAAGTTCCGGTATGAATAAGTTCTGGTGCAAGCCCCTTTGAATATCCGTCGGCAAAAGTATATTCAGAATGATATTTTGTATGAAAATCTATAAGGCGGTTTGTAAGTTCGTAATTCAAAAATGGAAAATCGTTATATGCAAAAATTACATAATCTGCGCTGAAATCCTTTGCTTGTTTACACATTGCTTCTAAAAGCTCGAGCACAGAATTCTTTTTACTTAAAGTAACAGTCTTATCTACGCCTAATTTTTTTGCCCATTCAGCGCTTAATTCAATTGAGGACTTTCCGTCAAAACCTTTTTCGTTTTTATAAAGAGATTTTTCATCATCATAAAAAATTATTATACTTTTCATCACTTTATTTATCGGCAATCGATTGAACAAGTTTATTTATTTGAATAGAATATTTTTATGGATTTTGGTTTGCAGCCTCAAAAACAGATTTTTTCAGTAACACAGATAACTCAGTATATTTCCGAGCTTTTAACTCAAAGCTTTCCGTCTGTTATTGTAGAAGGTGAAATTTCAAACTGGAAACCAAGCTCTGCAGGTCATATTTATTTTACGCTTAAAGATGCAAATTCTCAGATTAGCGCGGTGCTGTTTAAGGGTAGCGCATACAAATTGAACTTCAGACCAAAGGACGGAGATAAGGTTCGTTGTACGGGAAGCATAAGCGTGTATGCGCCGCGCGGAAGCTATCAGATTATTGTAAGCGGAATGGAGCTTTCGGGACAGGGAAATATTCTTCAGATGATTGAAGAGCGAAAGAAAAAGCTTGCACAGGAAGGATTATTTGAAAATGAAAGAAAAAAGCCTCTTCCAAGAATTATTAAAACCTTAGGTGTTGTAACAAGTCCAACCGGCGCTGCAATTAAAGATATTATCAACGTAACAAGAAAAAGAAATAAAACTGTGGATATTATTGTATTTCCGGCCATTGTTCAGGGAGCAGAAGCTGCGGCAACAATTGTAAAAATGATTGAAATTGCAAATTTTTATAAACTTTGCGATGTTCTGATTGTAGGACGAGGCGGCGGCTCAATAGAAGATTTACTTCCGTTCAGCGAAGAAAGTGTTGTTCGTGCCATTGCAGCATCCGACATTCCAGTGATTTCTGCAGTTGGTCATGATTACGACTGGGCCATAAGTGATTTAGCAGCAGATGTAAGGGCGGCAACTCCATCTCAGGCTGCAGAGTTTGCAAATACAGAGCTTACAGAAATTCAGCAGAATATCAGTGAATGTAAAAACCTTTTATATACTTCAATCGTGCAAAAAGTTAATAACACAAGACTCATGATTAAATCATTTAATCCGCAGTCGCTTGAGCTTAGATTCAGACAGATTGAAGAGCCTATTTTAAATAGATTTGCAACTGCAAAAGAAAAACTTGGTACAAACTTACTGGAAAAAATCCGTGATTACAGAAACCGAATTACAAACTGCAAAACTGTACTTGAAAATGCCAGCCCTTCTGTAATCTTTAGCCGTGGCTATTCAATGGTAAAAGATGAAAAAGGAAACATAATCAGAGATTCGTCTCAGGTAAAAATAAACGACAAAATTATAATCACCCCGTTCAAGGGAACAATTATTGCTGATGTAAAGGAAACAAAGGAGAAATAATATTATGGAAAATTTTGAACAGAAACTTGAAAAACTGGAACAGCTTACAAATGATATTAAAAGAAGCGATATTTCTCTGGAAGATGCCTTAAAGGATTTTGAAGAAGGAATGAAGCTTGCTTCGGGCATGGAACAGGAGCTTGATAAAATCGAAGGAAAAATTCAGATTTTGATGAGCGAACCAAATCCTATGACACAGGATAATAAACCTGCAATGGACGACTTTACAGACGACAGTGAAGTAAACGGAACCAGAAGATGAGTGTAAAAAATCCCATTAGAACGCTTAATGCAGAAGTTGCAAGAAAAATCGCTGCGGGCGAAGTAATAGACAGACCAAATGCCATAGTTCGTGAACTCATTGATAACGCCATAGACTCAGGTGCAAAAAGTATTACTGTAGAAGTTTATGGCGGCGGTGTTGAAAAAATCCGTGTAATAGACGACGGCTGTGGAATGACAGAAGAAGATTTAAAAGCCTGTGCACGTCCTCACGCTACAAGTAAAATTTCTTCCGAAGTGGATTTGATGAATCTTACTACAATGGGATTTCGTGGAGAAGCATTAGCTTCCATTGCTGCAGTTGCAAGACTTTCAATAAGAAGCGGAAGCTTTAAAATGAGGGCAAGCATTACAGAGGATCATATAATTGAGCCTGCTTCTGAAGTTAAAGGAACAATTGTTCAGGCAGAGGGCTTATTCGAAAATTTTCCTGCAAGAAGACAGTTTTTAAAGCGAGCGGCAACAGAAGCCTTAATGTGTAAAAATACATTCATAGAAAAATCTCTTTCCCGTCCGGACATTGCTTTTAGATTTTTAAACGACGGCGAAGTAAAATTAGATCTTCCTGCAAACCAGAGCTTAAAAGACAGATTTATAGATGCAAATGATTATAAAGAAGATAAAGCCTTATTTTTTGAGCTTAACGCAAAGGCACAGGGAGCAAACCCTGACTGGTCTTTTTCTGTAATAATCGGAGAGCCGGCAGTTAGCAGAACAAGTAAAAAAGAAATTTTTATTTATGCCAATAAAAGACGCATCCAGGAATATTCACTTGTCCAGGCAATTGAGTATGGAGGCCAGGGATATTTTCCAAACGGTACCTACCCTGTTGCAGCCTTATTTGCAGAGGTTAATCCAAAGTTAATTGATTTTAATATTCATCCTGCCAAAAAAGAAGCAAGGTTTTATGATATTTCTGATTTACACCACGGGGTTAGCTCAACTATAAAAAACTTTTTCCTAAAATACACAAGACTTAATTTTACAGAAGATAAACCAGCCGACGAAGTAAGAACCTTTGATTTTGAACGCCATATTTCGTATAAGCCTTCGGAAACAATTTCAAGTGATTTAAGTGATTTCCGCTCAAAGTATTTTGGAGTAAAAGGCGGCTCTTCTTATTCAGAAAGTTCATATGGTGGCTCTTCTCATACAAAGACAAGCTCACAGGATTTTATTCCTCCTACTCTCCAGAGCTCAAACCTGGACGCTTCTTCTCTTGCAGACCAGGCCCTTTCCCAAACCCCCGAACACCAGGAAATCAAATACGTAGGAAAGTGCCTTGGAACCTTTTTGCTCGCCGAAAAAAACAACTGTCTGTACATCATCGACCAGCACGCCGCCCACGAACGCCTTTTGTTCGATAAAATCATGAGCTCACAGGGCGGCTCCCAGCCTCTATTAATTCCCTACAAAATCCATACAGAATCAAAGGCTCAGGATAATCAGCTGGAAAAATTAAAGGAAAAGCTTACAGCCATCGGTTTTACAACACAAAAAATAGAAGACTCATACTGGGAAATAAGCTCAATCCCCGAGCGATGGACCGGAACCGAATTTGATTTAAGAACTCTTTTATTTGTAAAACAGGTAGAACCCGATGAAATTATCAGGGCAATTGCCGCAATGACAGCATGTAAGGCAGCCATTAAAGACGGATATTATTTAGACGACGAAACAGCCTTTGAATTAATCAAAAAAGCATTTACACTCGAAGATCCGCACTGCCCTCACGGCCGCCCGATTTATACGGTTTTTTCAAGAGAAAAATTATTTGAACTTGTAAAACGAACCTAAAGCCTACTCGATTGCATCCATCAAAGTAGAAATGTCTGCACGTCTGTAAGTTGGATTATTCAAGGAAACTTCCTTAAGATATGCCTTTGCACTTTCGTTGTCTCCAAGCTGCATGCACACCTTAGCAAGCTCGATATAAGCATCCCAGTTCTTTGTATCAGCCTTAACTAAATCCTCGTAAGTTGTTCTTGCATTTTCATAGTCGCCGTTTTTAGCGTAAGTTTTTGCAAGATTGTATCTTACTTCGTTATTTCTTGGCTGGATTCTTAACGCATTCTGGAAGAATCTGATTGCGTTTTTATAATCATCCTTTAAAAGATATGCTGAACCAAGGTTATTGTTTGCTTCAAAGTTACTGCTTTCCTTGTTGTAAACCTGTAAATAAAGATTCAATGCGGCATCAACTTCCGGTGGAGTCATCTTCATGTACATATTTCCAAGGTTAATCTTTGATTTTGAATGATCAGGATTAAGAGTTAAAGCTTCCTTATAAATTGGAATTGCGTCGTTTGTTTTTCCTGTTTTTTCCAAAACCAGTGCATAGTTATAAACTACGTTTGCTTTAGAAATATTATTCTTTACGTTGTTCTTTGTTTCGTATGCTTCTTTAGCCCATCTAACAGCATCATCAACCTTTCCTGAATCATAAAGAACTGTAGAAAGATTATATTTTGTTAAAGTTTTATCAGCACCTTCCGGAAGCATTGTAATAGCACGGCGGTAACTGTCTTCTGCATTCTGTAAATCGTTACGTTTATAATAAACTGAACCAAGCTCCATTGCGGCAGAAGAGTTTACGTTATTAATAGATAAAACCTTTTTATATGCGTCGATTGCACCAAGGTAATCTTCTCTTTCTGCAAGGATACGTCCCTGTTCAAGATATGCTTTTTCGTGTTTAGAATCTATTTCTATAGTTTTTCTGAATGAGGCAAGTGCATCCTGATTTTTACCAAGCTGTTTTTGTGTAAGACCAAGGTTGAATCGGCTTGGAGCAAAGTCACTCTTAAGACTGCATGACATTTTGAATGAGCCTTCTGCATCCGAGTAACGCTTTAACATGTACTGAACCTTTCCAAGATTGTAGAAATAAAGGTATCTGTTAGGATCATCCTTGTTATTTGCAGCTGCCTGGAATTCTTTGATTGCAGTGTTGTAATCTTTATTTCTTAATGCATCCTGTGCAAGAATATTATGTGCCTGAGATTCATTAGGATTTCTGCTTACTGCATCCTTTGCATATTCAACAGCCTTTTCGTAAAGTCTTTCTCTATCTGCGGCATTCGGTGTATTCTGTGCTGCATCATACATTGCCTGAGCCATTTCTGTTTCTTTTGAAGGAATGAATGTTGTGTTTCCAGGAATGTTTGGCATCATACCCATTGCTTTATCAAAGGTCTTCATTCCGTCATTATTTTTTCCATCGTGTAATTCTTTTTTACCCTTCTGGATTTCGTTATTTACAGCATCAATCTGATTTTTATAAGCTTCGTTCTGTTTTGCAAGCTTTTCTTCTTCTGCACGGCGCTGTTCTTCCAAAAGCTTTTTCTGAGCTTCTTCTGCTTCTCTTGCAGCACGCTCTTCGTCTGTTTCGCCTAATCTTCCAGAACCATCTGAGCCGTTAGCACCATTTGCTCCGTTAGCACCATTTCCAAATGCATTTCCAGAGCCGTCTCCATAACCTGCAGAATATCCGTCTCCGTATCCGTCGGTATAGCTTCCGTTTCCAAAGCCACCGTTTCCGTCTCCAAAGCCGTTTCCACCATTACCGTTACCGTAACCATTGCCTCCGTTTCCATATCCGTTGCCACCGTTACCATAACCGTTCTGACCGAATACATTTGGATTTCTTCCGTTCTGTCTCATAAAGTCTTCGAGAATCTGCTGCTGCCTTCGTATCTGATCCCCGTTTTGAGCAATCAAGGCATCAAGATAATCCTTCATTGCCTGAGAATCCAAAATAGACATTCCGTTTCCGTCGTTCTGCTTCTGGTCTAAAATTAAATTCCAGAGGTTATTGATATCTTCATCATCACCGTATTTATTTAAAAAATCTTCGAGTTTATCTAATGCTCTGTCGTATTCACCTTTTTCTGCATTTTTCATTGCATAGGTGATTGCGTATGTTTTATCCTTCTGTCTGATCGAGCTTCTGCATCCGCGGATTAAAAGAAGAATTATAATGACTAAAGCAGCAACGCCAACACCAATTAAAATCTTTTTCTTTGTTTCTGGAGAAAGCTGCTTTTTTTCTTTTTTCTGATTTTTTGCTGCAGTCTTAGTTCCGGCTTTTGCAGCCCCTTTTGTTCCGGTCTTTCCTTTTGCTGCCACTAATGCAGTTTCTTTTTTAGTACCGATTTTAGAAGTTGTTTTAGTACCTGCTTTAGATTTTGTAGAAACTGTTTTTGTTCCTGATTTTTTTGAGAATTTTTGTTTACAGAAATTTCCAAACTTTGTGCAGCCTGCAACAGTAAGTGTCTTTACTTTTTTTGCGCAAACTATAGTTTTTTCTTTAATCCATTTACAGGCAATAATCAGTTTTTCTTTTACAATACCTGCAATGTCTTTTGTTTTTGCCCAGATCTTTGCACACACTTCTTTAAAATTCATTATAAATAAACTCCTTTTTATCTATTATACATGTAATTGCAAAGAAATTAAACACTAAAAAGAATAATCGTTAATCAAGCTCAGACTGATAATCATAATCAATAATATCTTCTGCCCCGGAAGTCATGTTTGTTGAATCTGTATTCTGAAGTGAATTTGCAACATCTTCCAAAAGCTGTTTTCTTCTTTCGTCTTCAAGTCTCTTTTCTTCTTCTTCGCGTCTTCTCTGTTCTGCAAGTCTGTTTTCTTCTTCGATTCTCTGGCGCTCAAGCTCTTCCTTCATGCGGCGGTCTTCTTCCTGCTTTCTCTTTTCATCTTCGATTGCTTTCTGTTCTGCAAGCTTTACTTCTTCCTGATGCTGTCTTAAAAGCCTTAAAATTTCTTCTATCTGAGGGCGCTGTGGATCATTTGGTTCCATTTCAAGATAAAGCTCATAATCCTTAATACAGGCAGGATAATCTTCTGCCATTAAATATGTGTTGGCTCTGTTTAATAAGGCCTTTGTGTAAGAAGAATCAATTGCAAGAGTAAGTGAATATGCTTTGGCTGCGTTTTTATAATCTGCCATTGCGTAGTATGCGTTTCCCTGATTAAAAGCAAGGATTTTTTTATCTGTACCAGGAAGATTTAATCCGCGTGTAAATGCTTCAACTGATTTTTTATAATCTGCAAGCTGAAAGTAAGCCAGTCCTAAATAATTATATGCATCCGGCCCCGCAGTTCCATTTAAAATTTCTGATTCAAGTGCTGTTACTGCAAGATTTGGTTTATTAGTTCTGAAATATTTTTCTCCCTGTGTTTCTGCAAAACAAAAGCAGTTTAATAAAACCAAAAGGGATATCGTAATCAAACTCCGTTTCTTCATATTTCAATCTCCTTATTATTCACCTGTATATATAACAACTTTTCTGCAATATTAATACAATAATAATACACTTTTTAACTATTTGACATATTTATGTAAATCTAATACTCTTAATTATCGGAAATACCGAATTTATCTTCATTATTTTCTTGGAGGAAAAAAGTCATGGGTGTTACCCAAATTATTGCAATAAGTGCGCTTGGCGTAGTTGTTGTAGCATTATTATTCGTACTTATTAAAAGTCTTGTCCTTCCACAAAAGCTAGAAGTCCTTCCTAAACTCATCAAACAGGGAAAAACACAGAACGCAATCAAAGCTGCAAAACAGATTATAGGTAAAGATCCTAAAAATTATAAAGCTCATTATTATCTTGGTAAAGCATATATAAAAGAAGGCAAAAGTGAACTTGCCATCATGGAATATAAAATCGTAAATGAAAATGCAATTTTTACACCAACCTTTAGTGAAGCAGAATTCAGAAAAGAATATGCCGCTCTTTTATTAAAATACAAACAGAATGCAGAAGCATTAAAAAACTACCTTTTACTTACAAAATTAGACAGTACAAATGCAGAAAACTTTTACAATGCAGGTCACCTTTACGAACAGGCTAACCGTTATGATATTGCCATTGGTTTTATGCAGAAAGCAACAATGCTTGATAAAAAACATGCAAAGGCTCACGCAGAAATCGGTCTTATGCTCTATCGTATGAAAAACTACCAGGAAGCAAGACACGAAATTGATACTGCCATCAAATTGAGCCCCGAAACTTATTCTTCTTATTATTACCTTGGAAAAATCCAGAAGGATGCAAAAGATATTCCTGCCGCAATCAAATCCTTTGAAAAAGCACAGCGCGACAGTGAAGTAAAACAGAAGGCGGTTATTGAACACGGTGCCTGCTATATGCTCGTAAACCGTTATGATAATGCAGCCTTGGATTTTAACCGTGCAATTGAACTTGATAAGGATGATCTTAATTCAGAAACTCTTTATGCCCGCTACTTCCTTGCTTCCTGCTACGAAAAGCTTCGTAAAATCGACAAGGCTATTGAACAGTGGGAAATCATCTATAAGAGAAACAAAAGCTTCCGTGATGTAAGTGCAAAGCTTTCTGAATATAAAGACCTTTCTGCAAACGATAACCTTAAGGATTACCTTACATGCAGCAACGAAGAATTTGTTCAGGTTTGTAAAATTGCATGTGAAAAAGGAATGAAATTACAGGTTCTTACAGCAGTTTCCCAGAAATGGGGTGCTTTAATTACAGCTATAGATAAAAGTGAAGAATCGTGGATGTCTGTGCGTAAGCAGGTGCTTTATCTGCGCTTTTACAGAGAACCGGATCCTCTCGAAGATGTTGTTGTTCATGAATCTCTTGATGCAATGAAACAGGCAAACAGCATTAAAGGATTTGTATTCTCAAGTTCAGGATTCACAAACGCTGCAAGAAGATTTGCAGAAAACAGACCTATCGAACTCGTAGACAAAGATAAACTCGAAAAGATTCTTTCATCAGGAAGCAAATGAAAATCCTGTGTGTCTCAGATTATGTAGATCCTCTTATATACAATCAGGAAGTAAAAAAGATATTTCCTGATATTGATATGATTTTGTGTGCAGGCGACTTACCCATGGATTACGTGGATTTTATTGTCTCTGTATTCAATAAACCTACATATTTTATCTTTGGAAATCACAATCTTAAGGAATTCCACTATTATCATAAGACAAACCAGCCCCAGAATCCGGAATTTTATAAAAAAGAACGAGCCGAACAGCAGCATTTTCACGGAGCAAAATACCTTGGCTTTAAGACCGAAGTTTCATCGGATTTCTTTTTTACAGACGCTGTTACCGGTAAAAAAACACCTCTTTTAATTGCAGGTGCTTCAGGCTCCCTTAAATACAATAACGGCTTGAATCAGTATTCGGATTTTAAGATGAAGCTTCTTTTATTAAAGATGGTTCCAAAGCTTATAAAAAATAAACTCCGCTACGGCCGCTATCTTGATATATTTTTAACTCACGCTACACCAAGACACATTCACGACCACGAAGATCCATGTCACAAGGGTTTTGAATGCTTTAACTGGTTTATAGAAAAATTTCATCCCCGCTTTATGATACACGGACACATTCACCTGTATGATATGCGCGAAAAAAGAATAACAGACCACAACGGAACACAAATCATAAATGCTTATGCACATCATATTCTGGAAATACCGGACACACTAACTCAGGAGAAGCAATAATGAATATTTCAGCAAAACAGTCGGAAGATGATTTTTACAAGGCAAGAAACAAGGCCTTATTCAACGAAATACAGCATTTTTTAACTCCCGAAGAAGTAAATCTTATTTCATTGAACGACGTTAAACAGCTTATAAAACCTCAGAACGAAACTTATATTGGAATGAAAGTTATTCCTATTGATAAAATTATTGGAAGTGAGGGCCGCTACAAGGATTTTGACAATCACTTTTTCCCAAAAAACTCTTTCTTAAAGTCCAGATGGGAACACGTAGACCAGGCAGCCATTGATTCAGTTATTTTGCCACCAATTAAAGTTTACGAAATTGCAGGCCTTTACTTTGTACGAGACGGAAATCACAGGGTTTCTGTTGCAAAATCAAGGGGAACTGAATTTATTGATGCAGAAGTTGTTTCTTTGCAGAGCGAAATCAAACTTAAGCAGACAGACAGCATGGCAGATATTATCCGTCAGATTATCAACTATGAAAAACGTGTTTTTTATGCTGAAACAAACTTTGGTGATATAACAGACTACTGGTGCCTTGATTTTACTGCAGCCGGCCGTTACGACGTAATTTATAACCATATTCTTACACATAAATACTATATGAATCAGCAGATTGAAGAAGAAGTGTCTATGGAAGAAGCAATTTCTTCGTGGTTTGAAAAAGTTTACCTTCCTTTAGCCTCTTCAATCATCAAAAAGCGCATTTTAAAGAAGTTTCCAAAGAGAACTGTAGCCGATTTATACGTTTGGACCGTGCGTTACTGGGATCAGCTTAAGCAAAAGTTTGGAAATGACGTTGCAATTGATGAAGCTGTAGAAACTTTTTCTAAAAAATACAGAATTCCGCTTCACAGAAGGATAAAAAATCAGATTAAACGCATAATTTTACGCAAGGCAATCGACAATTCCTTGAACGAGAATGACATTAATTTATAGTTTAAAACTTGACTGTGAAATATTTCAATGTTAGAATTAATTTTAGTAGTAAATTTGGAAATTTTGCCTAAAAAAAAGTTTATAAGGAGATAAAAATTGCCTTCGATTGATGATTTCATCCAGACACCTTTGCTTATCACAACAGGAATCGGTGTATTATTAATTATTCTTCTTCTTATCTCAAAGATTCGAAATACTTGTAATGCCAGTATCATTTTCTTTGTAGTTATCGGATCCATTATGGCCGGAGCAATTACTACTCTTGTAAACGGACATTATTTCTATTTTATTATGTCGGTGCTTATAGCACAGGTACTCACGCTGCCTTATTTAATTCTAAAAGCAGTTGATAATCCTAAAAAACGTGAAGAAAAGAAAGCCCAGAAGAAGCTTGCAGAACAGCAGAATTCTCTTGCCGGCGACGAACATACAAAAGAAATTATTCTTGAAATCGAAAATAAAAACAAAAAGCTTATGGATATGAACCGTGAGCTCATTTATAAGGTATCTACTTTCTTCTCTAACGAAGACAGCGTAGAAAGCTTCCTTGATTACTGTAATAAAACACTCAGCGAAAAGGTTAATGCAGACGGTTGTGTAATCCTTATCGCAGATGATTATGATAATACTCTTGCAGTTAAATCATTAACAGGTTCCTTCCCTCCACCATATAAATTGCCGGAAGATTTACCTCACAAGCCTTTAAGAGTTGAAACAAACCTCCGCTTCTCTCAGTTCCCGTTCAAAGGAAACGTATTCGGAGATGTTTACACAGAAGGTCAGCCGATTTTAGTAACAGATTCTGTCAGAGATCCTCACATTTATATCAATGGTCCGGAAGATTTCTTAAAACCTGGAACATATATTTTTGTACCAATCAAACAGCAGGATTATGTTGTTGGTGTAATTGCACTTGCCCGTCTTCCGGAAAAAGACAAATTTACAGAAGCAGAATTCAATGAAGTTATTCTTCTTTCTGACGCAATTGCAACAGCTATTAAACCTCTTTACAGCTTCCTTGCTTATGCAGAAAAAGCAGAACTCAGTAAGGACGGAAGCATTGCTTCTAAATATCAGAAGAGTCTTCTTCCACAAAAGCTCCCTGTTATCAACGGACTTCAGATTGGATGTTTCTCTAATCCTGTAGAAAATGTCTGCGGTGACTATTACGATGTTCTTGTAGCACGCCGCGACAAGCTTTCTTTTGTAATGGCAGACGTTGCCGGAAAAGGAATGAACTCTCTGGTTGTAATGATTATGATTCGCGCAATTCTCAGACTTGCAGTAAACACAGATCAGGCAGCTTCAACTATTCTTTCATGGGCAAACAGAGGAATCTGTCTTGAAAGCTCAAAGATCGATCACTTTGCAAGCGTTGCTTTAATCAATTACAACACAACTACAAAACAGGCTCAGATTGCAACTTGTGGTAACAATCCAGTTTATCACTTTAATGCAGCAGCAAATACACTTTCTCAAATATCTACCCCTAGCGAACCTATGGGTGTTGAGAAGGACACAGTTTATTCAGATATCAATATAACCCTGAACAAGAACGACCTCATAGTTACTTGTACAGACGGATTGCTTGAATCTCTGAATGAAAATGG
This sequence comes from Treponema sp., assembly GCA_017962965.1. Lineage (GTDB taxonomy): Bacteria > Spirochaetota > Spirochaetia > Treponematales > Treponemataceae > Treponema_D. Next base: position 25,842 of record JAGCUI010000048.1, read on the forward strand.
TGTACAATATTCGACTGACAACTTGCAGAAAGTTTTACTTAAGAATTGTAGCGCCAATGCAAAAGACATTACAAACATGGTAAAAGAAGATTTGAAAAAGTATTCAGGCGGAACACAACAATATGATGACCAAAGTCTTCTGGTTATTAAAATACAATAGGGAAAGGAGCTTCTTATGGAATTAAAAATACGTAAAAACGGTGATGTATACATTATCGACGTAACCGGAGAAATGGACCTCTATAACTCATACAAGTTAAAGGAACTTGTAATGAAGATGTTGGAGAAAAATGTTAAAGACTTCATTATTAACCTTGAACAGGTTGATTACATCGACTCATCTGGAATCGGTGCATTGATTTACATCTGTTCTACAATTAAAAAGATGAATCTTAAACTTGCAATTTCGAATATCCACGGTTCGGTAAAGAAAGTTATTGAACTTACAAAATTGATGGGATATTTCCCTATTGCAAACAGCGTAGAAGAAGCTTTACTCATGGTTAAAGAATAAAATTTAAAAAATTTAAATAAGTTTATCTTAGGAGGATACAATTGGTACAGGAATTTAAAGAACTAAGATCTGATGAAAACGACCCATTGTTTGATAAAACAAATATGTTAAAAAAGGAGTTTCCTTCTGACTTTAGACAGATCAGATACTTTACTCTGTTAATTGTACAGTCAGCACCAACTGAAATTAAGGAATTAAATCTTTTGGAACAGCAGATTAGTGAAGTTATTAAGAATGCTGTAAAACACGGAAACCATTGTGATATTAATAAAAAAGTAACAGTATGGTATTCATTCAGCCCTACACATGCACATATTATTGTACAGGACGAAGGTGAAGGATTTAAAGATCTTGAAAAATGGAATGAATTCAACAAAAAACGTCTTGAATGTCTCCACAACAATGATTTTATGGAACTTTCAAATTACGTTTCATTCCGTACAAAAGAATCAGACAGCCAGGACGGTGGTAACGCATTGTTTGCCGCTTTGGAATACTGGAACGGTGGCTTTGTATACAACGGCAAAAAGAACGCCGTAGCCATGCTCAAAAAATATCAGCAGAAGTTCCACAACGTAAACGGCGGCGGAGAATAATATTTCGCCCCCCCAATAAATAGAAAAAGCACTTCGTATCCGAAGTGCTTTTTTTGTTTAACGTCCATTCTGTAGATGGGGGGAATTGAACCTACTCTAATCTAAAGCCGCAGTGCGGCTTTTTCCTCTTTAGCGGGGGGTGTTGGGGGTCGCTCTGAACCCCCAACGAAGCAATTTCCAGTTATAAATCAATTCCCAACAAAAAAAGCGCCTTATAAAGGCGCCTTTTTTTGTTGGAGATGGGGGGAATTGAACCCCCGTCCGAAAAAGTAAACCAGGTATATCTACAAGTTTAGTTATGCGAGGTATTTGTCGGGAGCCGGTAGCAGCATAACAAGCGTCGCCTCCGTATTCTGATAAAGAGTCCCGGATACATTACAGAATCTATATCCAGCAAGTCCCGATAGGTAAAGGAACATCATCCAACGCGGAACAGAGCCGGGTGAGTTCCTGCACGGCTACTTACGCAGCGAGTGCTTCTGCTTCGAAAGCTTCATCAGCTTCTTCTTCTTTTCTTGCGAAAATTGCAGTTATTTGTTTGTCAGTTTAAGGAACCTTCACTCCTACCTGCAATACAAGATTTCCCAATTCCGTCGAAACCGGGACATCCCCAAATGTAAAATTAAATATAATACCAAAGATTTAATAAGTCAATAAAGAAATACTTTAATTAACAGGTATAAACCTTCATAGGTTCAGACTTGCCGCGGATTTGAGCATCGTCTACAAACTTAATTTCTTTTTTTAATTTTTCGCTGCTTTGCTGAATGTTTGTTACGCTGGACTGAGACATTAATAAAGGAACCTTGTAGGTTTTGCACAAGGATTCAATTCGGCTTGCTGTATTTACAGTATCACCAATTACAGTGTATTCCATGCGGTTTTCAGCACCGATAATTCCTGCAAAAACTTCTCCTGTGTGGATACCGATTCCAAAGTTTAATTCAGGAAGTCCATCTTTTCTAAAGTCAGCATTTATCTTTTGTAAAGCATCCATCATATCGCAGGCTGCAAGGTAAGCATCATAACTTGAATTTTTAGATTCAACCGGAGCACCAAAAATTGCCATAATTGCGTCTCCGATATATTTATTTACAATTCCATTATGATTTGTAATGCATTTTCCAAGTCCTGTAAAATATCTGTTTAATAAAGACACAACAGAGGAAGCAGACATTTTTTCACTCATTGCAGTAAAGTTACGGATATCGCAGAATAAAACTGTTACTTCCCTAACCTCACCACCGCGCTTGATTTTATGTGTTTCTTTCATAAGATAATCACGAACTTCAGGATCTACAATCTTTCCAAAGGTATCGTACATCATCTCTTTTTCTTCAAGAGCAACGGCCATATCATTAAAGCTGTCTGCCAGGTTTCCAAGCTCATCGGCTGTTACAATATTTACACGGCTTTTATAATTTCCTTCCTTAATGTTTTGTGCAGCCTTTGTTAAGCTTCCAAGCGGATTAATAATAATTTTACAAAGAGAAAAAGTAATAATTACAGAAAAGATTGCAAATAAAGAACCAATAATAATCAAATTAGATTGAATAGGAAGATTATTATTTATCTGTGTAAAAATATTTCCTGTCATAAGAATTGCAATCGGGAAAATAGAAGTTACCATAAAACAGAAAAGCAAAAGGTGTGAAAATTTTGGGTGAACTGAATGCTTGGTGTATTCAATATGTCCCTGAGGAAAAAGTTTTGGAAGTAAAAAGGTTCTGTTTAAAAGCTCAATTCCAAGATAAGAAATTGTCCAGGCAGTCATTCCAGAGATTAAAGAAAAGGCCCACGAAGAAATCAAAATAACTTTTATCTGAATGCCAAGAACAAATTTTGCGTATAATGCAAAGGGGATTTCAACAAAATAATAAATATTCCAGCCGATTACACTTGATAAAGAATAAACTGAAGGAATTTCAACAACCTTTTTCATAAGGTTATCAGGATTTTTTATAAGTCTGAATGAATAAATAATACAAACTAAAGTTGGAACTAAAAAGGCACAGATGAGAGCTAAGGTTGAACCGTATGTATTATCAATAAAATTTTCCCATTTTGTAAGGTTTTCTGAATGCCAGAACGGATTACTGATCGCGGTAGGAACTATAATAGCTACAATATTTGAAATAATTACTATAAGAGCATAAATTCGGCTCATCTTTGTTATTCGTTTGACATCACAGTTCATTTTATAATTCTCCAGTATCAATTTTATATACACTTCCGCAGTTTCTGCATGTTATTTCCAAAGGATTCGGGCCGTTTTTCTTAATGTCGTCCAGCTGGTCTTTTGGAAGATTTCTTATATGATTTATAAAAAATTCCTTGTTGCAAGGGCAGTCAAAAACAATATCCCTTTTCATTGTGATTAAAGGATTAAACTCACGGAAAAGGCCTAAGATAATATCCTCTGAATCGACTTCTTTTTCGCTGTATAAAAGACCAAGGCTTGGGCATGCGGTGAATGCATTTTCAATCTTTTGTAAAAGAATTTTATCTTCTTCTGTTTCTTCTACGTGACTGTCCAGCTGGCTTCCAAGAATTTTTGTGCCGCCAGTTTTTGGCATAATCTGAAGATACATTGCACCAGCTCCGGTTACATTTCCGTTTTTATCAAACTGAATGCTTGAATTAAAGGCTGTATTAATCTGTTCTGACTGAGCAAAATATGAAGCAAAATCTTTGGCAATGTTTCCGTTGTCTGCATAAACTGAGCTCATCTGTGGTAATTTATCGTCTTTATGGGCACGCGAAAAGCTTAAGGTTCCGCCACCCAAAAAAGGTTTTAAATCCCAGGATTCAAGTGGTTTTTCTAAAGCAATATTTTCATTAAAACGATAGCCTCTTACATAGCCTGTAGAATCAGCTTCGATGCAGTACCCCTGGGCCGGACCATCTCCTTCAAATTTAATTGCAAGGTGCTCTTTATCCTTCATCATTGGAATTGTTAATGCTGCACACAAGGAAGCCTGACCTAAAATATAAGTTTCTAAAATTCCAAGCTTATGCTGAGCTCGAATCTGATTTACAAAACGAGTTCCATGAAACAAGGCTCCTCGAACACGTCCGTCTGCCATTGTAAAAATTCGTAATTTATCTTCTTCGAGAGTCTGTAAATATTTGTCTAATTCTTTATCTATCTGAGCCTTAATCATACTTATTAATATAATAAAAAGAGAATAAAAAAACTATCTGTTTTTGTCCTCATCCTTATTTTCCTGGATACCGGATGTATCTCCTGTAGAAATCTTTTTAATCCATTTTTCACTTTTTAAGCGGAATACACACCAGATTGTTTTTATTACCTGATCTATTTTTAAAAAGAAATAAATCCAGAAGGCCGGAAGATGAAAAACAAAGCCTGCAAGATAGCCAAGCGGAATTGATAAAATCCAGAGCATACAGTTATCTGCAACCATGAGCATTTTTGTATCCCCGCCTCCTCGAAGAACGCCCTTTGTCATAATGGAATTTGTTGCCTGGAAAATATTGATAATCGAAATTGAAAGCATGAGGCTTTGTGCAATCGTAAAGGTTTGGGCACTTGGATTATAGGATTTTATAATTGTATTACTTAGAGAAAGGATGAAAATTGCAGCAAAGGTTCCAAGGGAAAGTCCGAGCCCCAAAAAAAGCCAGCTTTGTTTTACAGTTTTTTCCTTTCCGTATTTTCCTAAGGTCTGGCCTGTTATAATAGCACCTGCCTGGCAAACGCCTTGAATTACAACCGTACTGAGCTGTTGTGTAATACTTGTAATTGCATTAGCCGCTGTAAAGGTTGCTCCAAGATGGCCTATTACCATTGCAACAGTGTTATTTCCAAAGGCTAAGATTCCGTCGCTGATTAAAACAGGAATACTTATTCTTATGTACTCACGAACCAGTGAACGGCAGCTTATAAATAAATCGCGGATTTTAAATAAAATCTTTTTGTCTTTAAAAAAGAGATAGCCCAAAATCATTGAGCATTCAAAGATGCGGGAAATTAATGTTCCTAAGGCAGCACCTGCTACTTCCATTCTTGGAGCGCCAAAGTGACCGAATATAAATGCATAATTTGCAAGAAAGTTTATTCCAAGTGCACCAAATGAAACATAAAGAGGATAACGCACCTGCCCTACACTTCTTAAAACAATTGTTGAAGTAAGGCTTGTTCCTAAAAAGAAAAAGGTTGGAACAGACCAGAGTAAATAAGTTTTTCCAAGAGAAATAATTTTTGCGTCTTTGGAATAAGACTTCATAAGTAATTCAGGAAAGAAAAATGTTATGAAGGCAAAAACGGCTGCTAAGATTAATGTGAGGCGGAGCATTAGGCAGACTGTCTGTTTTAAAGCACGGGCTGTCTGCGGTGTATTTCCTTTTTCTGTCTTTTTTAAGCCCCAGAATCTTGAAACTAAAACCGAAGCTCCCATTCCAAGTCCCATACAAAGAATCTGATAAATGCTTATAAAGGAGTTTGAAAGGGATGTTGCAGAAAGAGCATCCTCGCTTACCCTGGAAACCATATTTGTATCGAGCATGTTTATGGCTACTGTAACAAAGCTCTGAAGCGCAATGGGAAGTGCAAGTTTAACAACTTTTTTGTAAAATTCTTTATCTTTGGCAAAAAGCAGCATTTTTATTCAACAAACTCGAAAGTAAAATATTCTATATCAAACACAGCGCATTCTCTTACAGGTTCTCCATAAGTAAGCTTAATAATGTGGCCGCAGCCTGTATCGATGTTCATATCTTCTGTAAAATTAATTATTCTGCTGTAAGTAAACTTCTTTCCGGCTTGAATTGGAAGTTCATCATGCCATTCAGGTGTAATATCATACTGTTCATTCGGGATAGTCATGTTCCATGTTTCAGTAGACATTGCTTGAATTCCAAGATAAGGTAAATCAATATTACTTGTAGCAGTAAGAGTAACCTTAAGCTTTTTGCCCTTTGGAATTACAGTCTTTTCTTTAAAAAATTCAGACATATAGAATTCCATGTCACGTCCGGTTGTTTCCCAGCCCTTATCACCCCATACATTCTGCTTAAACTGTCTCTTTCTTGAAGTAACAGGGATTACAGGATAATTAGAGGCCTGTTCATACTGCTTTTTATAATCAAATTCAAGAATTTTAATGGAGATTTTTAAATCATTAATATTGATTGAGCCGTTATAATCTTTGTCATCCAGGAATAAAGTGATGTATGATGTTGAACTGTTGTATATTCTATGAATAAGACAGGACTCAATTGTTGATTCAAAAGGAACACCTTTTTTAACATTACGGATTGTGTAAATAGGCGCATTATCATAATACTTTTCATCTGAATCATAACCGCCAAGATGAACCTTAATGGACGGAACACTTGTATCTGAAACTCCGGTTATATTAATCAAAATCAAAGATTTATTCGGGATAGATTTATTGTTGCCGATAAAATTTGAAACTTCATTTACAAACTGATGGTTGTGAAAGCCTGTTTCACTATTTATAAAATCAACTAAGGTTGCAGTCCTTACTTTTTTAATACCGCCGTCATTTAATTCAACTTTTACAGGTTCAATTTTTACTTCTTCCTGAGGCACAGTTTCAGCTTCTTCTGATTTTGCAACTTCTTTTTTAGTTTCAATTTCGTTTAGTTTTACAACTTCAATCTGGCCGGCACTTATTGTTTTTAATTCCTGAATTTCTTTTCCTTTTACGTCGGTCTGAATAACAGAAGCTTCTCCGGATAAAACTTCGATTACTGCATCGCTTGAAAATTCTTTATCAATTTCAACATTTACCTGAGTAAGTGATGAAAGCTGGATTTTTTTATTTCCTGTTTTAATTACAGTTTTTTCTGCAGGGTCTTTATTCTGAACATGAAGATTTCCCGACATAAAATCGATTGTGCTTGCTTGTTTTTTATCGCTGAAAAGCTGAATCAAAGTGTTTGAGCCAAGCCCGATTTCTGTTTCATCATTAAGCTTTAAAACTGCTTCTGATTCTTCTGCAGTTCGTATTTTGTCGCCATTATAAATGAGCGTCTCTGTAGAAATCTTTTCCCAAAGGCTTCTGTTTATAAATCTTCGCTGCGCAATGTTTTTTCTAAAATAAATTGTTGCAATCGGTTTTTCATTCTGCTTGAGGGTTGATGTATTTAACTCGCGGTAAAACAAAAAGAACATACCGGCTGCCAAAAGAGAACAGATAATAAAAATGCTGTAGTCGACTTTATTTAGTCTCGAATGAGTATTTCTTTTCTTCATCTTCTGTATTTACCTTTGATAAATCAGGGGCTGTTGTGCCGATAATTCTTCTTACTTCACTCAAATTTGCAGGATGAGAAGTGCCTGTAACATTAATAACTGCAAACATCTTGATAGGATCTGTTTTACCCTTTACATGAACTCCAGGCATTTCTTCTACAATAACTTTGTCTTTAATAAGATTGTATGTATTTTCTGTAATGAGGATGTCTGTTGCAAAAGGCTTATTCAAGGCTTCTGTTCTGCTTGCAAGATTTACAGCATCACCAATTACTGTATATTCCATTCTTTCGTTTGAACCAATCTGCCCAGCTACGACCGGACCTGAGTTTATACCACAACCGATTTTTACAGGAGGAAGGGTTCTCTGGCTTCGTTGAACGTTGTAATCATAAAGTGCTTTTCTCATCATAAGGGCTGCAACTACTGCATTATAAGCATCTGCCTGTGGAGAGCCGTCTGATTCAGGAGCACCCCAAACTGCCATAATTGCATCACCAATATATTTATCTACAACACCATGAGTTTTTTCTACGCAGTTTACCATCTTAGTCATATATTCATTCAAAAACTGAACGACTTCGTTTGGCTGCATCTTTTCGCTCATTGCTGTAAAGGAACGGATATCCGAGAAAAAGATTGTTGCATTACGAGTTTCACCACCAAGGGCTAATTCACCGCGTGCTGCTTTTTGTGCAATTGTTTTATTTGTAAATTTACTGAACGATGTCATAAGCTTTTCACGCTCAGAAAGTCCGCTTGCCATCTGAATAAAGCTCGAAGTTAAAAGACCTATTTCATCCTTTGTGCGAGGCTTAATATCAAGTTCAAATTCACCGTGCTCTATTTTATTTGAAGCAACTACTAAGTCCTTAATAGGGTTTGTAATATTGTTACTGAAGATTCGGATAATGATGATTGCAATAAACAAAACACCCAACGAAAAAAGAATAATATTTTTTGTAGTTGAATTGATTACCTCGTAAACAGAGGATTCGGAAATTGTTGTGATTACATAAAGATTGTTTTCGATTTTATGAATTGAAAGATATAAGTTCTGTCCGTTTCCATCTGGAACTAAGAACTGACTGTTATTGATATTTTTATTTTCCAGATCCTGAATAAATTCGTCTGCAATTGAATAGTTTTTTGCTGTATCTTCAAAATCAGGATTAATAAGAATGTTTGTATTTTTTGAAATAAGGATTGTTGTGTTGTTTGAACCGGTACTCATTAAATCAGAAAGTGCTTCTGTTGAGTAGCCGAGAACAGAATAATAAGGAGATGATTTTTCCCCGTACTGATAGATACACGAAATTGAACGAATGCCTAAAACTTCATTTAAATTTTCAAAAATAATCTGTTCGTTAGGATTTGATTTTTTGTTGATGTAATCTATTATTTTTGCCTTTAATTCATCATTTTTTTCTGCATAAACCGGGTTTACAAAAATTGTATCCTTTGAAAAACCAAACTGAGATGTAGAAATAAAAATAACATCTGGATTACATGAAAAATAATTACTGATTAATTCTGTATTAATATCTTTTGAAAGATTTTCTGCCTGAAATAAAACAAAGGAATTATTTTTAAGGTTTGTAAGCACGTTATTTACAGTGTCCGCAGTTCGTCCGTTGATTGTGTGGTTATTATCAATCGCTTTATTTTTTTCATCGCTTCTGATTAATGTAGAAACAAGAGTTGTTGAAACGCCTAAAACTAAAATAATCAAAAATGAAAACAGTAAAATCTGTTTTAAACTGATAGGATGTTTGATTTTCTGATTAGCCAATTTTTTCTCCTCTTTTATATTATATTTGCTTTTTGTACAAAAGTCCAATAACTTGCTATAATATTGAAGATATTATATATTATAAGTGTTACTATACAAAGGAACATAACATATGGCAAAACAGATGATAATGGGAAACCAGGCGATTGCACTTGGTGCATTAAAAGCAGGCGTTAATCTTGTAGCAGGCTATCCTGGAACTCCTTCTAGTGAAATTATTGAATTTATTTCCAAATATAAAGATAAAACGGGAACTTATGTTGAATGGTCTGTAAACGAAAAGGCAGCAGTTGAAGTTGCAGCAGGCGCAAGCTATTCTGGCGGAAGAACCTTAGTTACAATGAAGCAGGTTGGTTTGAACGTAGCAAGCGATCCTGTTATGTGTCTTTCTTACGTTGGTGTAAAAGGCGGGATGGTAATTGTTAGTGCCGATGACCCAGGTCCAATTTCAAGCCAGACAGAACAGGATACAAGAAACTTTGCTCAGTTTTCAAAGCTTCCATGCTTAGATCCAAGTACACCTTTAGAAGCTTACCAGATGGTGCAGAAGGCTTTTGAAATTTCTGAAAAATATAATACACCGGTTTTACTCCGCCCTACTACTCGAGTTGACCACGCATACGAAAGCATGGAAATGCCTGAATTGGAAACAGCACCAAAAAAAGATTTTTTTGAAAAAGATTCCAACCGCTGGGTAATTTTCCCTCGTACATCTTTTCAAAATCATAAAAGAATTTTTGAGCGAAACGAAAAGATTTTACCTGAAATTTTTTCTAAAAGTGATTTGAATTTAAAAGAAGGCTCAAATAAAAATTACGCTTTTGCAGCAGGTGGAATTTCTTACTGCTATCTTAAAGAAGCCTTATCGATTTTACAAAATGATATGCCTGAATTAAAGGATGCTTCAATTTTAAAAATCGGAACTCCGTATCCATTTCCAAAGGATATGGCTGAAAGTTTTTTGAATGAACATACTACCCTTACAGTTTTTGAAGAATTAGACACGGTAATTGAAGATGCCCTTGTTCAAGTTTGCGGTGAAAAAAATATCAAAGCTCAAATCCACGGAAAAAAAGACAACACCGTACCCCAAGCCGGCGAATTAAGTGTAGATATTATTTTAAAAATTATAAAGAACAAATTAGATGAAAACGCTGTTACAGTTTCGCAACCAGAACTTCCGGTTAGACCGCCCGTATTATGTGCAGGCTGTCCTCACCGCGGGGCTTTTTATGCTGTAAAACAGGCTATGAAAGGCAAAAAAACTGTATTCTGCGGAGACATCGGCTGTTACACCCTGGGAAATGCAAAGCCTCTTGATATGACAGACACCTGTCTTTGTATGGGAGCTGATATTACAATGGCCCAGGGCTTTTATCACTATGAGCCGGACAGAATCTGCTTTAGCTTTATAGGAGACTCTACTTTCTTTGCAAGTGGAATTACAGGTGTTGTAAATGCGGTTTATAACCAGGCACACCAGACAATCTGTATTCTTGATAATTCTACAACTGCCATGACAGGACACCAGCCTCATCCAGGAACCGGTGTTACAATGATGGGAGAAATTGTAGAAAAAATCAGCATCCCAAAAATTCTTGAAGCAATCGGAGTAAATCCTATTATCGAGGTAGATCCTTTTGACCAGGAAAAATCTGTACAGGCTGTAAAGACTGCCGTAGAAGCAAAGGGCGTAAGCGCAGTTATATTCAAAAGTCCTTGTATAAGCATTGCACAAAAACTAGGTTATAAATTTGCGGGAAATAAAAAAATCGACGTACAAAAGTGCGTTGGCTGTAAAAAATGCATTAACGAGCTTGGCTGCCCGGCCCTTAGCCTTTCTTTGGCAAAAAATGCGAATGGCAGACAGCTGGTAGAGATTGATTCATCACTTTGTACAGGCTGCGGATTATGTTCTACAGTTTGCGGTGTAGGAGCGATAAAATAATGGCAAAAAATATATTGATTTGTGGTGTTGGCGGACAGGGAACTGTTCTGGCAGCTAAAGTCCTTTCTCAGGCTGCGATTTCTAACGGAGAACGTGTTATTTCTGCAGAAACCATCGGTATGGCACAAAGAGGCGGCTCAGTTGTAAGCCATGTTAGAATTGGAAACGATGTTTATTCTCCCCTCATTTCTAAGGGGCAGGCAGATGTAATAATTGCATTCGAAGCGGCAGAAGCTGTAAGAAATATTGAATACCTTAAAAAAGACGGAACTGTAATCGTAAATAAAAAATGCGTTCAGCCTACAACAGCAAGCCTTACAGGAAAAACCTTTTCTTCTGATACAATGATAGATTTTCTTAAAACTCAAAGCTCACAGGTGATTGATGTAGATACAGATAAAATCTGCACAGAGCTTGGTTCAACTAAAATCGTAAACATGGTTTTACTTGGAGCCGCATGCAAATCAGGAATTATTAAAAAGGATGAGCTTAAAGCTGCAATCAAACTTTTAGTAAAACCTGATTTTTACGAACTCAATGTAAAAGCAGTAGATTATTTTTAATTTGCAAAATAAATATTAATTAAAATAGAACCTGCAAGAACTGCAAAGCCTATGAGCATGAATACAAAATCCCTAAGATGATGCTTATAGGTTTTTGTACAGCTCTGTCTTGTCCTGAAGTAAAATCCGCGCAATTCAGCTGCCTTGGCAGTAAATTCAATCTTTCTAACAGCGCTCATCAAAAGTGGAAAACACAAAGGAAGAATCATTCCGAGCTTTTTAAATGGATTTTTTACATCAAAATCAACACCGCGTGCCTGCTGGCTTTCTATAATTCCGCTCATCTCAGAAGAAAAAACCGGAATAAAACGGATTGCCGAAGTAAATGTAAATGCATACTTATAAGGAATGTGAAGCTCCTGTACAAGTGTATTAGAAAGATCATTAAGATTGATTACCGAAATCAAAACCGAAAGTGGCATTGTAGCTGCAGTAAGTCTCATAACTAAAAGTAAACCGTTACGAATACCAACATCTGTTATACCAAAGCTTTTTCCAAGAGGAATTACAATGCTTCCCTGGCGGATAAGTAAAATCTGAAGCACAAAAAGAAAGATTGACATTTTAATAAGTCCTTTAAAAAGTCCGAGCGTTCTTTTCAAAAGCCCTGTATGTTCCCTTCCTTCCCCTATTACACCAAGCAAAATATCAAATATAATAAGTCCGCCCAAAAAGAAAAAGCTTGAAGAAGCAAAAGCCGAAGCACAAAGGAGTGCTGCTACAAATATTTTTGTAAGAGGATGCATCTTGTGTAAAACTGTGCTGCCCTGTAAATAGTCTAAAAATCCTTTCATTTTTTACTCCTGAGTGTCTTAAGTTTTGTAATCATTTCTTCTACTGTAAAAATATCTTTAAAATCCTTTCCTAAAAGAGAACAGGTTGCTGCAATCTGAGGCTGAAGTAAACGTGCTCTTTTTAATAAGTCCTGATTCGAAAGAATTTTTCTTGTTTCACCCGAGTCAAGAATCTGGCCCTTATCCATAACAATTATCTGTTTTGCAAAATCAAGAACAACTTCCATATCATGACAAACCATGATTACTGTAGTTCCTTTTTCGTTGAGCTCTTTGATGCGGCTCATTACTTCCATACACTCACGGTAATCAAGACCGGTTGTAGGTTCATCCAAAATTAAAATTTCAGGATTCAATGCAATAAGACAGGCAAGGCAAAGTCTCTGTCTCTGTCCGCGGCTCATATTATATGGTTCAACCTTTGGATTAAAGCCAAACTCATTTATAGTCTTTTGAACCTTTTTTTCTATTTCTGATTTTTCAAGTCCGTTATTTTTTAAGCTGAAGGCAATTTCTTCTTCTACCGTATTACAGCAAATCTGACGGTCAGGGTTCTGGAAAAGAAATCCTATATGCTTTGCAAGAGAGCTTACCTTACTGCGTCTTGTATTTTCGCCAAGAACAAAAACATCGCCTGAGCTTGGCTGTAAAAGTCCGTTACATAATTTAGAAAAGGTTGACTTTCCGGCTCCGTTAGAACCGATGATTGCAGTAAAATCACCCTTGTGAATCTGTGCGTTAAGATTCTGGACATTTGCAGTTGAATTATATGAAAAACAAACATCCTTTAATTCAAGTACTACAGAACTCATTTTACACCTCCCATACATTTTTTAACAAATGCTGCTGCTTCCTTTGTATTAAGGCAGATTCTATCTTCTTTTTTCATTCCCTTAGGTGTGAGTCCTTCATCCATCATTTTTCCGGTTAAAGTTAAAACACGCGGACAGTTAATTCCTGCTTCTTCCATTTCCTTTTGATGAGTGAGTGTACTTCTGATTTCTCCATAATGAACAACTGTTCCTTTTTCAAGAACAATTAATTTTTTTACAAACTCACAAAGAAGCATGATTTTTTGTTCCGCAATGATGACTGTAATTCCTTTTTCTTCGTTTAACCTTTTTAATAATTTAAAAATCTGTAATGATGAAGCCGGATCCAGCTCTCCGGTTGGTTCATCAAGAATAAGATATTCAGGCTGGAGTGCCAGAATTGAAGCAAAAACAACCTTCTGCTTTTGTCCTCCGCTCAAGGTAGAAATTTCTCTATGGCGAAGGTCAGTTATTTCGAGTGCTTCAAGAGCATCTGTAATTCTTTTTTCAATCTCAGCTTTTGGAACACCAAAGTTTTCAAGACCAAAAAGAATTTCATCTTCTACAAAATAACTTACAATCTGGCTTTCAATGTCCTGAAATACAGAACCGACTTTTAATGCAAGCTTATCGGGTTTAATATCAAAGGTATCCTGCCCTTCAATCTTTACAGAGCCGTAAAAATCTCCGGTATAATGGTGAGGGATAATACCATTAAGGCAGCTGCACAGGGTTGTTTTACCAGCCCCTGATTCACCGATAATTCCTACAAAATCACCTTTTTGAATTTCCAGGCTTACATTTTCAAGCGCATTATTTTTGGAATCAGTGTATTTAAAAGTCAGTTCCTGTATTTCTATCATTTTTCTTCCTTAGTTTTCACAAACAAATGGTTTTTTAATAGCCTTCATTAAAGGAGCATACAAAGCTGCAACGATGATTGCGTTGAGTGTTGCTGTTCCCAAAACGATTGGAATATAAGCAATCAAAGTTTCTGTTTTTGCATTGATGAATACAAACAAAAGTACTGTATACAATCCGCCTGATACAACTGTACTTACAAAAGTATCAATACCTGCAAAAAGAACTTCCATCTTACGGTTCTTGAATGGAATCAAAATCATAAGTCCCATACAAAGAGCACCTGCTAATTCAGATGCAAAGTTCAAACCTGGAGTTCCCGGGAAGAACTGACAGATTGCTCCGGCTAAAACACCTACTATAATACAATACCAGATCTTTGGTCTGATAAGAACAATTACCATACAATACATAGCAATGATGAAATTAGGTTTCATTCCACCAATATTAATTACCTGTCCAACAAAGAACTTTAATACAGCACCAGCTGCCAAAAGAACAGCGGTTAACAAAAGATCACGAAGTGTGAGTCCTTTTTTTTCTTCCTGAGCAATAACTCTTTTTTCCATAATTAACTCCTTTTGAAGTTTCTGTTATTAAACATCGTCCGCCAGCGATCTTAAACATGTTACTACTAACAGAAACATCTGTTACTGCCAATAGTAACACACTTAATAAAAAAATGTCAAGCACTTTTTAAAAAAAAATTTCTTTGCATAGAAACAGTTGACACATTAAGTTTATCATGTTACTATTACTAGAAACAAACGTTACTAAACATAGTAACACGCACAACGGAGTATTAATATGAAAATGACAGAAACACAGTTAGAATTAATAAGAGAACAGATCCGCAGAGTTAAAAAATGCGGTAATCCCTTCTATACAGAAAGATTTAAGAACGTAGAACCGGAAGATATTAAAACACAGGAAGATTTTGAAAACCTCGTACCTTTCTGTTCAAAGCAGGATTTACGCGATGCATACCCTCTTGGACTTTCAGCCGTTCCAGAAGACGAAATTGTTCGTATTCATTCTTCAAGCGGAACAACCGGTTCTCCTGTAATTATTCCATATACAAAGAAAGACGTTGAAGACTGGGCAATTATGTTTTCCCGCTGTTACGAAATGGCAGGAATTACAAATAAAGACCGCATCCAGATTACACCGGGGTACGGACTTTGGACCGCAGGTATTGGTTTCCAGGCAGGTTGTGAAAGACTTGGTGCCATGGCAATTCCAATGGGACCTGGTAATACAGAAAAACAGCTTCAGATGATGCAGGATTTAAATGCTACAGTTATCTGCGCTACTTCCTCTTATGCTCTCCTCCTTGCAGAACAGGTAGAAAAGCGCGGATTGATGAAAAACATCAAACTTAAAAAAGGTGTAATCGGATCTGAACGCTGGGGTGAAAAAATGCGCAACAGAATCTCGAGCATTCTTGGAATTGAACTTTATGATATTTATGGTCTTACAGAATGCTATGGTCCTGGAATCGGAATCAACTGTACAAAACAGACAGAAGGAATGCACATTTTCGATGATTACCTTTACATCGAAATTCTTGACCCTGTAACCGGAAAGCCTGTAAAAGAAGGTGAAATGGGTGAAATCACTTTAACAACTTTAGTTAAAGAAGGTGCTCCTTTGTTCCGTTTCCGCACTCATGACCTTGCTTCATTTATTCCTGGCGAATGTGCCTGCGGTTCAAAATTCCCTCGTATTTCCCACATCATGGGACGCAGCGACGACATGGTTAAAGTAAAAGGAAACATCATCTTCCCAAGTACAATCGAAGATGTAATCAACTCAGTTCCTGGTGCTTCAAGTGAATACCGTGCCGTAATTGAACACGTAGACGGAAAAGACCAGATGACTGTTATTGTAGAAGTTGAAGGCGGAACAGACCGTACAGAGGTTTCTCTTGCAATCCAGTACAACTTTAAGCAAAAGTACAACATGACTCCTGAGGTAAAGGTTGTAGGAATCGGCGAGCTTCCACGTTCAGAAAAGAAAACAAAACGCATCGAGGACCGTCGCTTTAACTAGTTAAGATTTTCGTCAGCTATTCACATTAAACGCCTAATTTATTATAATTTGAACTTAATATGTAACTATTCTAAAGGCGGTATGCTTTTAAGTTACAGTAAAAATTTGGTGTCATATTATATCAAAAAGGAGAATTACTATGGCTGACGAAAAATTACAAATCATTAGGCACTCATGCGCACATGTAATGGCTGAGGCAATCAAAAATCTCTATCCTGGAACTAAAATCGCAATTGGTCCTGCAATCGACAATGGATTCTATTACGATTTTGAATTCACCACCGACACCAAATTCACCGAAGATGCATTTCCTGCAGTAGAAAAAGAAATGAGAAGAATTCTTGCCGGAAATCATGATTTTATCCGTAAAGAAGTTTCAAAAGAAGAAGCACTCAAGCTTTTTGCAGATGAACCATATAAAGTTGAACTCATAAACGATTTACCTGAAGGCTCAACAATCTCTACTTACGAACAGGACGGTTACCTTGATCTTTGCCGCGGACCACACGTTCAGAATACAAAGGAAATCAACGGTCAGGCATTCAAGCTTGAAAAAGTAGCCGGAGCATACTGGAGAGGAGATTCAAACCGCCAGATGCTCACTCGTGTTTATGCAGTTTGTTTTGAAAAACCCAATGATCTCAAAGATTATCTTAAAATGATGGAAGAAGCAGAAAAACGCGACCACCGTAAGCTCGGACTTGAAATGGATTTATTCCATCTTGATCCTGAAGACCCTGGTCAGATTTTCTGGCATCCAAATGGCTGGACAATTTATACAGTTATGCAGGACTACATGCGCAAGATGATTAAGCGCGACGGATATCAGGAGGTTAATACTCCTGCGATCATGCCTAAATCTTTGTGGGAACGTTCCGGTCACTGGGGACACTATCAGCAGAACATGTTCATTACTGAATCTGAAAAAAGAATGTTCGCTATTAAACCAATGAACTGTCCTGGTGCACTCGAAATCTTCAAGAGCCGCCAGAGATCATACAAAGATCTTCCTCTCCGTTTGGCAGAGTTCGGTCACGATGTTCGTAATGAACCAAGTGGAACACTTCATGGTGTTATGCGTGTACGCGGCTTTGTTCAGGATGATGCTCATATTCTTTGTACAGAAGACCAGCTTGGCTCGGAAGTAGCAAAGTTCTGTAAGCTTTTGAAACAGGTTTATCACGACTTTGGTTTTGATGACCTTGTTGTAAAGTTTTCTACAATGCCTGAAGATCACGTTGGTGACCTTGCAACCTGGGAAAGAGCCGAAAAGCAGCTTAGCGATGCATGTCACGAAGCAGGCCTTGAATATGAAATCCAGCCTGGTGAAGGTGCTTTCTACGGTCCAAAGCTTGAATTCAAACTTTACGACTGTATCGGCCGCGAATGGCAGTGCGGTACTATTCAGGTTGACTATCAGCTTCCTAGTGCAGAACGCCTCGATGCAACATACATCGGTTCAGATAACCAGAAGCACCACCCTGTTATGCTTCACCGCGCAATCCTTGGCAGTTTTGAACGCTTCCTTGGTATTTTGATCGAAAACTTTGCCGGAGCATTCCCAACATGGCTTGCATTCGAACAGGTTGCTGTTGTACCGGTTTCTTCTGAGTTTGATGATTATGCAAAACAGATTAATGATGCACTTTTAGCACATGACATCCGTTCTAACGCATACTTAAGCGATGAAAATATGAAGGCAAAAATCAAACAGGTTTCTATGGAACACAGAACTCCATATATTCTTGTAGTTGGTGAAAAAGAAAAGGCAGAAGGAACTGTTTGTGTCCGCTACCGTTTCTCAAGCCAGAAGCCACAGGAAACAATGAAGCTTGATGATTTTATTTCATACGTAGAAGATAAGGTCAACACACACTTTATTGGTATCTAAATAAAAAACTGATTCATCATTTTTTTTAGGAGACGATTTATGAAAAAATACGTTTTAAAATCATGCGGAACTTTGGGCATCCTTAGTATTTTACTTTTATCTTCATGTACTAAAAAACAGGATGAATCAGCACAAATTAAAGAAGCTGAATCTGTACAACAAACAGAAGTGTCTGCTCCCGAGGAAGAACAGGTTCAGCTTGTTTATGAAACACAGGAAGAAAAAGATAAAAACGGCGTAATCGGAATAAGTAAAATAACCGACGATTATGATTTTTCCCGCGTTCTTCCTGCAGAAGAAATTTATTTTCCTGTTTGCGAAATTCTTTCTCACCCTTTAATCAAAAAAGAAGGAAACTTTTTAAAATACTCATACGATTCAAAAAATCCTGTTTTACCAGAGGGCCCTCTTTTTGGAAAAAACGGTGAACTTATTTTTTATTACGAAGGTCAGGAACAAAACGGATACTTCCGCTATTTTAATAAAAAATGGGATTATGTAGAAAGCCCATTAACTGCAAAAAAAGATGCAGATTATTCAAAATATATTCCAGAAGATTTTTCAAAAGATGCCTACGTTGTTTACGAGCTTAAAAACGGAATTATCATAGAAGATTTAAGAAATCAGAAATTCCAGGGAATTGATTTAAGCGATGAAAATAACCCGAAATCAATCAACATAACAGACCTTTCTTCGTGGGATTCATTTACAGCCGAAAACTTTAAGATTGAATATACAGAGGACTCAAAGCCTTTACTTTATAAAAATGAAATGCTCTGGTCTGTAGACAAAGCTTATTATGCTGCAGTTTCCAAGGATGATAAGTTCAAATATGTTGGAAAAATGTTTACAGGTCATAATATTTTTTACAACAGCAGATCTTTTTTAATTGTAGATAGTTCAGGTGAAATTTTAAAACAGATTTTAATTCCATGGCACATGAAGGAAGCTGTAACTTTAAGACTCTACGCTATGGCCTGGAAGCTTGGAAAATACGGTGAAATCTACAGCCTCATGGGCCCTGAAAAAAAATCCGTTGATACAGCCGAGCACGCCGAACTCATCGTAATCAGAAATTATTTTGAAAGCTTTGGAATAGTTGATACAGAAAAATTAGTTCTCTTTAAAGAGCCAAGCGAATATTCCGACTCCTACGGCTATTATTCAAGAAATACAGGCTTTTACTTTGTCTCAGAAACAATCACAGAAGCAACCCCTGTTCAAGACGACAAATTCTACGAAGTCCGCCTCTTAGACGGCACCACAGGCTACTTCAGCGGCGCCAAAATCCAAGCCCTCAATACAGTACCAAAAGGGTCTTTCCCTTGGAAATAAGTTGATGTCGGGCAGAAGCGGTTTTGCCGGTTCTATCTGCCCGGGTTAAGATGATTTTAAAATAAAAAAACTCCTTTCGATTACAAAAGGAGTTTGCTTGTCGGGCAGACAGGATTTGCCGGTTCTGTCGCAAACTTCCTGTTTGCTCCGCCACCGGCGCCTGCATTCGCTAATCTCGACGTCCTGTCGAGATTTCTTAAAAAACGCTCCGCACTGCTCGCCTTTTTTAAGACCGCTCATTCCGTTTCAAATCCTGTCTGCCCGGGTTAAGATGATTTTAAAATAAAAAAAACTCCTTTCGATTACAAAAGGAGTTCGTTCGTCGGGCAGACAGGATTTGAACCTGCGACATTCTGGTCCCAAACCAGACGCGCTACCAGCTGCGCTACTGCCCGAGTTGATTTATATAATATAGTGTTTTTTGGGGAAATGTTCAAGAGGGGGAAAGGGAAAAATTGAAAAATTTTTTAATTTACACAAACACAGCCCGTGCTTCTAATTCCCCGCCTTTTTGAATCCTGTCTTCCATTGGGGAAAGAATTTTAATCTTCACAAGCTTTCTTTGTTCGCGGGTTTCTTTGGAGATGATTTCGCAGTGAAGGAAGTTTGAGGTTACGGCATGATAATGGATTATGTTTCCGGCAAAAAGCTGGGATGATTTTACTGTCTCAAGAATTGCATCCATCGGTTTATCGATAAAAATTTTTATATATTCAATTTTATTTTTTACTGCAAGCTCATTAAGTTTTCTGGCACGCTCATCAGAAACAGACTGAGGAACCTTTTGTGGAAGCTCGATTGCTTTTGTGCCGGGGCGTTCGGAATACGGAAAGGCGTGAATCCATGTAAAATCACAATCCTTACAAAGTTTATAAGTTAAATCAAAATCATCGTTTGTTTCACCCGGGAAACCTGTAATAATGTCGCAGGCTATAAATGGATTTTCTTTGGCTGTCTTAAGTTTTTTACATGCATTTAAAACATCTTCTGCCTTGTATACGCGGTTCATCAATTTTAAAATTTTATTGCTTCCGCTTTGAACAGAAAGGTGAAAATGTGGCTGAACCCTTTGATCCTTTATTACGCGGCAAAACTCATCATCTACAACTTCGGGATAAAGACTTGAAATCCTGAAACGAATTGATTTTGTATTTTCTAAAAGAAGCTTTAAAAGACCGGGGAATCTTATTTCTTTTCCCTTGTATTCGCTTTTATACTGACCTATATTTACTGTGGTAAGAACAACCTCTTCATTACCCTTTTCTTCTAGCTCCTGTACTCTTTTTATGGCAACCTCTGCATCAATTGAAACGCTGTGGCCTCTTGCCATATGAATTGCGCAATACGAACAGTTGTTATTGCACCCGTCCTGGATTTTAAGGGCAGCCCTTGAATGAGAAAGAAAAGATGTTCCTGCAAGTTTAAATGATTCTTCTGGAAAATTTAATTTTTCCTGTGGTTTTGATTTTATGCTGTTATTTAAAAACTCTGCAAAAGCTTCTGCCTTCCATTTATTTTCTTCAAGATAATTTTTTAAAAGAGACGGAACCTCTACAAGACGGCTTTTAATCTGTCCGCCAAGAACAATGATTCTTTTATCCATCTTTAATAATTCAGGGGCACTCAACTGTGCGTAACAGCCTGTGATTAATAAGGCAGCATTTTCATATTTTTTAAGAGCCAGACGAATTATTCTTCTTGCTTTCTGTTCTGCTTTTTGAGTTACTGTACATGTGTTGATTATTACTAAGACTGTGTTTTTATCTTCTGTAGCTTTTGCTGAAAGGCCCTGCATCTGAACATCAAAGTCTTTTAAAAAATAATGGGCAGCAGCTTCACTTTCAATCTGATTCAGTCTGCAGCCCAATGTTTCTATTCTTATGGTTTTCACTTGTATTCTTTTTTTATTCTTTACTGTAATTTTACGCTGATTCGGTTTCTTCCCTGAGCGGCATCAACTGAAGAAGAATTCAATCTTAAAGCTTCATCATAAGCTTCCATTGCTTCCTTGTAGTTTCCTGCCATTTCTCTTGCATAACCAAGTCTAACCCACCAGTTGTCGATTAATGGTTCAGCCTTTACTGCTGTGGAAAAAGCTATATCTGCATGCTGATATCTTCCCTGCTTGATATAGATTTCTCCCATAAAGAAATATGCTTTTCCGTAGCGTCCTGCACTTTCATTTGAGTTTGAAACATATTTTTCAAACTGTTCGAGCGCTGCGTTATTTTTTCCCTGATAGTACTGAGCTTCTCCAAGGATTTCGATCAAACGTGGTTCATAAGGACTGATTGCAAGACCTTCCTTTGCGCGCTGTTCTGCTTCGGCATACTGTTTGTTTTCTACCAAAGACCAGCACATAACTACGTAAGATTCAATTCTGTAAGGATTTTCCTTTAATTCTTCTTCACAAACCTGAACAGATTCGCGGTATTTACCATTGTGATACAAAACCAGAGCATCCTTCTGCACAGACTGAGCAAAAACAGATGCTAAAGAAAAAGAAATTGCTAAAACTGATACTATCTTTCTAACTTTCATTTTATTTTACCATTGTACACTTACCTGTAAATTCACTTCCAGGTTCAAGTACTATTTTTTGACTTGTAATATCACCAATTAATGTTCCAGAGGCAGTAACAAAGATTAATTTATTTGCACGGACATTACCCTTAACTCTACCGCGAATCAAAACTCTTTCAGCATTGATATCTGCATCAACAACAGCATTTGTATCAACTACCAAATCACTTTCTGATTCAATATGTCCTTTAATCTTACCACGAATCATAAAAGGCTTTTTCATACGAACTGTGCCTGTAAAAGCAATATCATCTTCTACAACTGTGTCGTAAGCCTCTTCATCCATATCAAAAAAATCTGAATCTTTTAAATCATACATATTATAATTATTTTAATGGTAATAAACAGTTCGGTCAAGATTAAAAGTCCATAGCAGAAGGAAGTGGAATTTCAAAAACCTTTTCTTCGGTTCCAAGAGGGATTGTAAGCTTTACAGAGGCTAAAAGAAGATGCTTTATTTTTAATTCCTTTTTTAAAAGCTTGTTTACCTTAAAATTTCCGTGCTGATCATCACCTGCAATAGGACAATTATTTTTAGAAAGATGGATTCTAATCTGATGCATGCGCCCTGTTTCGAGTAAAAGCCTTATCTTACAAAGATTGATTTTTGTGCCTGTTTCTGCGTTTTCATAAGTCCATTCTTTTTCTACTGTATAATTTGTAACTGCGCTTTTAGTCTGTCCGTGTTGAACTAAATCATCTTTTATTATACCCTTTTTTTGAGGTAAAGAGCCCGCACAGATTGCAATATATTCTTTTTTAACGGCCTTTGTAGAGATGAGATTTGTCCATTTACCTGCAGCCTTTGGATTTTTAGCTACAACCATGAGTCCTGCAGTATCTTTATCAAGACGATGAACTAAATATATTTTGTAACCTAAGGCAGCCGAAAAATCTTTATCTAATGAGTGAGAAATATTCTGCCCGCCCTGAACGGCAAGTCCGCAAGGCTTATTAATTACAAGTATTTCATCATTTTCGAATATAATTTGAACATTATCCACAAGTTCAACTATATAAAAGGAGCCAAAAAATGACAAGTAAGAGAGTGAAAAAAGGATTTTTCATTTTTATTTTTTCTTTTATTTTCGCATTTAATTTTTTCGCAAATGAATCCTATTATTTTTTCGATTTACCCGTAGGTTTTAAACAGATAGAAACAGAAGACAAAGATACACAGCTTTATCAGCACGAAGAATTCGACATTACCCTTATCTCTAAAATAATTCACGTAGATAAAAATACATCAGTCAGCCAGACTTCAAAAACCAATTTAGAAAAATTAGGCACAAAATTTGAAGATGAAGATTTTACCTGGAATAATACCCCCGGCAATGTCGGCTTTTTAGAAATGGAATTAGACTCAATGCCAATCGAAGGGCTTTCACTCACATTAGAGCTTTCTTCGGAAGAACATCTATTCTGCCTTATTTACACTCGCCAGGATAATGTAGAAGAATATTTTTCAGCTATATACAGTGCATTAAACAGTCTTTGTATTGATGATGAATATTATTATACTCCGGGCCCTGTTATAACCTTTCTTTCTTCAGAATTTCGTTCTAAACCAAAAGATTATATAATCAACCTTAAAGAAGCTGGAATTACAATAAAAACTAAAATTGATGAAAACGATATAGAAAATGCCCAGATTAATACTGAACTTGAATATAACTTATTGAATAAATATTTGAATAAAGAAACTGTACTCCAGGCCTGGGAACGCTATTACAGAATCATTTACAGGGACAATTACTCAAGAATTAAACCTCAGATGGAAAGCATAATCACAGAACTTAAAAAGGCTGCCAAAGCACAAAGGGTTCAGAATGTTGATTTATTTATAGCACAAAGTCTTTTATCATGGACTCAAGGCTTTGAATACATAAGGGCTAAAAGTGCAAATGAATCTGATTTTATCTGCCTTCCTTCTGTTCTTGCCGGAAAAGGAAATGACTGCGACAGCCGAAGCTTTTTAATCTGTGCAATTTTGAATGAATACGGAATAAAATCCATCCTGCTTGTTTCACCTGAATATAAACATGCCATGCCTGCAATTGCACTTAATGAACCTGGACAAAAATTTAATTACAATGGAAAAGATTATCTGATGGGAGAAACCACTGCCCGTCTTACCTGGGGAACTATTGCAGCCCAGATGCAGGACAGGACAAAATGGTTTGCGGTTTCTTTTTAATTTATTTAGAAATCAAAAGCTTGTAGATTTCTTCTTCTGAATTTGAATTGAACAAAGCATTTCTCAAATCATCATTTTTAAGTCTTGCACTGAAGTGAGAAATTGTTCTTAAATAATATGAATGCTGGTTATAAGCGGCTGCAATCATAAATAAAATATTTACCGGCTGATCATCAATTGCCTGAAAATCTGTAATAGGCTTTTTGCACACCCCTACTGCCATAACTAAATCAGTAACAGAAGCAAGTCTTACGTGTGGAATTGCAATACCTCTTCCAATTCCTGTAGACATAAGCTCTTCTCTTTTAAGAATTCCTTCTGTGAGCTCTGCTGCATTTTTAACCTGTGGTGCGTTGGCAAGAACATTAGAAAGCTGAACCAATGCATCGTGCTTTGTACTCTGATTAATAAAAACAACTCTGTCTGGTGAAAGGATATTTTTTACCTTTACTTCGGTATCCTGGTCTGTATTTAATTCAGAAGAGAGTCTTGCATTTACCCATCTCTCAATTTCTGATTTTTTAAAACGCCATACAGTACCGATTTTACCGGCAGGAATTTCACCTTTTTGAGCCCAATCATAAACTGTTCTGTCAGAAATTCTCAAATATTTTGAAACTTCTTCGATTGTAAGGATGTCGTCAGTCATATTCTACCTCGAAACTTTTTGATAATTACTTTGAAATATATGTAATATTTTGCATCCATTACGGTATTTTGTCAAGGAATAACATTTTATTACAAATATACACAAAGTTGTTTTTTAATTGATTTTTATTCTTCTTTATTATAGCATAAGAATATTATGAAAACAAAAAAAAGTATCACAATTTTTGCGGCTTCTGCTGCAGTCATATTTGCATTGCTTTATATAATACTTGGCGCCATTCCTCTTTCAAAAGAATATAATTATATTCCTGAATGGAACTTAGACCTTACAACTCCGGTTATGGAAAGTATTCCGGACGAAGCACAGATGATTCCTTTTAAGCTTGGTCAGACTGTGGGATATTTTACAGAAGAAGGCGGGATTGCACTTATAAAAACATTCCCTCAGAAAGCTTCTATTTCGGAATCTTATTTTACAACCTATAACAGCGACGCGTCTCAAACTGATTTTTTCAGCTGCTATGGAAATAAAGTGGGCACTATTATGGATGCAGGCTTTCCTTATCTTGTAAATAACCGCATCTATCTTATGCTTCCAGGCGGCACTTCTTTTTCAAGATGTAATCAGGACGGTTCAATTAAATGGACAAATGAAAGTGTAATTCCTATTACTGCATTTTCTTCAAACGAATCATTTACAATTGCAGGTTATGCAGACGGTGATATTCGTATTGTAAATAATATTGACGGCTCAAATGTCCTCACCTTTAATCCTGGCGGAAGTGATTATTCTGTTATTCTTGGTGTAGACATCTCTCCGGACGGAAAATACATTGCTTCTATTTCGGGCCACAATGCACAGAGATTCATCATTACAGAAAGAGCCGGCGATCAGTCTAAGATTCTTTACCACGAAACTTTAGAGCATGAGCTTAATCACAGAACACTTGTTAAATTCAGTAATGACGGTTCAAAGATTTTCTACAACTATTCCGGCGGCTTTGGAATCTATGACCTTGGTTTAAAAAAGGATATCAAAATTCCTCTTACAGACAGAATTTTAAACATTGAAGAATCAAATAATCTTTTATTCCTTCTTGGAAAAACAGATAAAACTTATACAGTTTATATTATCGAAAAAACAAACGCCTTCCTTGGAAAATTCGACTTTGAAGCAGATTCTGCATTCATCAAAACCTACAACGAATTTTTATATGTAGGAAGAGACACTAATATTTCAAAGATGAGCATTCAGAAAAAATAGGAGATTTGTATGAAAAAAAATAAAATCATAATTTCAGCCGTAACTGCAGCTCTTGCAATCTCTTCTCTTTTTGCCTTCAGCTGGCCTTTAGAAAATGTAGACTCTTCTAACATTCAGTCGTACTTTGGCCAGAGAAGAGGAAACTCGATCAGTACTTCTTTTATTTTTTCTGACCCTTCGGAAGTAAAGGTTATTGGAGAAGGAAAGCTTTTGGTTTATATGACAGACTCAAACGACGAAGCATCCTTCTTTCCTACAACACTTGGAACTTCGGTAATGATTCAGCATTCGGAGGATTTGGTATCTGTTTACGGAAACCTCGACCGCTCTTCATTAAATGCAAATCTTGATCTTAAAAACTCATATACAGAGCAGGAAGCAATCGGTCTTACAGGAAATTCAGGCTTTCAGACAAAAAGAAGCACTCTTGAGCTTCAGATTTTCGACAGCCAGAAAAGTACTTCAATCAACCCAAAAATCTTTATGCCAAGAACACAGAACGAAATTCCTTATGTAATTTCTTCAATCATGCTTAAAAATAAAGCAGGTCAGCTTTTTGATATCAACAGTGAACCAAGCTTTAAATCTGGAACTTACAAAATTTATCAAAGAAGAAATTCAATTGCTACACCATATAAATCAACTACAACAATTAACGGTGTAGAAATCGACCAGCTTTCTTATGATAAGATTGATGAGGAAAATAACCGCATTTATATCAGCGGAAAAAAGAAATACCTTAGTACCGATATTTACCCCGACGAAAACCTCTTTCTTTTAGGAGAAGTAATTTTATCTCAGGGTAAATCAACCTTGGGTATTCAGGTAGAAGATTATCTTGGAAATATCAGAAAGATTAATTATTCAATCTTAGTTACAAACTAGTCCCTTAATACCTTTGAAATAATTCCGCCGCCAACTATAGTTCCGTCGATGTATAAAACAGCTGACTGTCCCGGAGCTATAGCGCGCTGCATTGCTTCAAAAGTAATCTTCCATGGAGTTCCTGTAAACTCATCCCCTTCTTTAGCTTCATATTTTTCTATTTTTGCCTTTACAGGCTTTGAAGCAAGTCTTATTTTTACAAAGGCTTCGATTGGCTGGGAAGGTTCAACATTTCCGCTCCACACAAAATTATCTGCAATAAGGCCCTGTGCATTCAATTCTTCGTTTTTTGCAAGAACAACTGTATTTGTAACAGGATCTATTGAATGAACATATACCGGATAACTTACTGCAACACCAAGGCCACGTCTCTGCCCTACAGTATAGTGCTCGATTCCTCTGTGTGTTCCAAGCTTTTTTCCGTCAAGGTCTATAATATCACCCGGAACAGAAGGCTTATCTGCAAAAAGAACATCAAAATATTCAGGAGGAATAAAATCCTGGCTTTCCTTTCTTTCTGCCGCAATAAGATTACGCTCTTTTGCCATCTGGAAAACTTCTGATTTTTTATATTCAGCTAAAGGAAAACGAACCTTTTTTAATGTTTCACTTGGAATTCTGTATAAAAAGTAAGTCTGGTCCTTTGTATAATCATAGGCTGTGCTCACCATATAAGGCTTTACATCAGTTCCAAAAAGACCTTGCTCCGGAATAACAACCTTTGCATAGTGCCCTGTACAAAAGTAATCATACTCAATACCGATTTTATCAATTCCTTTTAAAAGTGCTCCGAATTTAATTTTTCTGTTACACTGAATACAAGGGTTTGGAGTTCTTCCGTTTCTGTATTCTCTTTTAAAATATTCGAGGACCTCTTGGTGATATTCTTTTTTTACATCCACAATGTGATATTCAATATCATTTTCTGCACAGAACTTTTTACATTCTTCAATATCTTTTATTTCACTAGGACCGTAGCATGAATCAGGAATTGCATCAGGATCTAAGCCTTCGGGAAGCTTTCCGTCCCATAAAGACATAGTAACCCCAATTACCTTACAGCCTCTTTCCTTTAATAAAAGTGTGGTCAAAGTTGAATCTACCCCGCCCGACATTCCTACTACTACTGTGGAACCTTTTTCAGGCATCTGTGCATCAATAAAAGTCATTTCTATTCCTCTACCAACCTAGTATACTGATTATAGTTTGTTAAAACAAGTTTACAAGCGTTTTATAGTGTTTGTTAAATACTTCATTTCGTGGTAATATAGAAGATATGGAACATAATATGATTTTGTCGGCATCTGGCTGGCGGAAAGTTTTTGCTATATCAAATGATGAACAGGATAAATCACCAGAAATTTCTGAAAATGACAGGGCATTATGTGTTGTTGCGGCAAACGTCTTCTTTGATTATATTTCAAAGGTTTCGGGCCAGGAAAATCCGGTAATTGCACTTGGAATTGATACCCGCCCTACAGGACCTGCTATTGCAGATGCAATGCTTCACGCACTCACAGCAAAGGGAGCAATCATTCAGTATTCAGGTGTTACATCAGCTCCGGAAATCATGGCTTATTCACGTAAGCTCGACGGCTTTATTTATGTTTCAGCAAGTCATAATCCTGTGGGACATAACGGAATTAAATTCGGTACAAATAACGGCGGAGTTTTAAATGCACAGGAAAATGCAGAGCTTGTAAAAACCTTCTTAGAAATTTTAAATGATAATTCAAAGGTACAGGACGCTTTAACTAAAGCTTATAACTGCAGTAACTCAGCATTACAGGAAGCTTATAAAACAAGCAGCAGCTCTAAATATAATGCACTTCACGCATACCAGGCCTTTGTTCAACAGACAATTACAGGCACAGATAACAAAGAATATCAGACAGACTTTTTTAATATGATACAGTCTTATCTTGCAAAAAATCCTCTTGGAATTGTCTGTGATTTTAACGGAAGCTCAAGAGCAAAATGTATTGATAAGGAATTCTTTGCAACCAACAGAATCAACTTTTATGCATTAAACGAAGATGAAATTGTTCACGAAATTATTCCGGAAGCAGAAAACCTTGTTCACGTAAGGGATGCAATGAATCTTTTACACGAAGAAGGCCACAACGAAGTAATCCTTGGTTATATGCCGGACTGCGACGGAGACAGAGGAAACATTGTTTACTGGGACAATAAATTAAAGGAAAGCGTTATTCTTAAAGCGCAGGAAGTATTCAGTCTTTCTGTTCTTGCAGAGCTCTGCTATTCAATCTGGCAGCATAGCGGCGAAAAGGATTTTAAACCAGCCGTTGTTGTAAACTGTCCTACTTCAATGAGAATCGAAGAAATCGCTCATACACTTGGTGCCGAGGTTTTCCGTGCAGAAGTTGGAGAAGCAAATGTTGTAAACTGTGCTGCAGAAAAAAGAGCACAAGGTTATGATGTAAGAATCCTTGGAGAAGGTTCAAACGGCGGTACAATCACTTATCCTTCGAGTGTACGTGATCCTCTTAATACAATTTTTGCTATAATCAAGCTTTTAGTTTTAAAAGAAGAACGCATGTTTGAAATCTGGTGCGAAAAATCAGGCTATAAGTTTAATCCAAATTACACATTAAACGATATTTTAGACTCGCTTCCAAAATACACTACAACCGGAGTTTCTGAACCTCGCGCTATTTTACATGTAAAAACTACAGACCATGAAAAATTAAAGGGAGCCTTTCAAAAGGTATTCGAAAAATCATGGAAGGAAAAACAGGCTGAATTAAAAAAGAAATATAAGATTGTTTCGTGGGAAGCAGTAATTACTAACGGAACTAAAGAAACCCTTGATGTAAAGGATTTTTCACTTTCCAAAAAGGGCGGATTAAAAATTATCTTTAAGGATAAGGATAAAAACAATGTTGCCTTTATGTGGATGAGAGGAAGCGGAACAGAACCCGTTTTCAGAATCATGTGCGATGTTAAAGGCGACAATGAAAAAATGGAAAAAGAGCTTTTGGAATGGGAAACACAGCTCATTTTGGAAAGCGATAAATAGTTATATAAAAACAGGAGTATTATAAATGGATAAAAACGAAATCTTAAAACGTGCACAGGATTACATTGCAGCAGAAAAAGATGAACGTTTCAGTAAGGAAGTTCAGGATCTTATTGCTAAGGAAGATTACAAGGAACTCGAAGACCGCTTCTATCAGACACTTGAATTTGGAACTGGTGGTCTTAGAGGAATTATGGGTGGCGGAACAAACCGTATGAACACCCTCGAAATTAATATGGCTACACAGGGACTTGCAAACTATGTTTTAAAAGCATTCCCTAAAGAAGCAAAAGAAGGAACCTTGAGTGCAGTTGTTGCATACGACAGCCGCTTGAACTCAGACGTATTTGCAGAAGCTACAGCCTTAATTTTTGCAGCAAACGGAATTAAAGCATATTTATTCTCAAGCCTTCGCCCTACTCCAGAGCTTTCTTTTGCCATCAGAACTCTTGGTGCAAAAACAGGTGTTGTTGTTACAGCTTCTCATAACCCAAGAATGTACAACGGATACAAGGCTTACTGGGACAACGGTGCTCAGGTAATTGAACCTCATGACGTTGGAATTATCGAAGAAGTAAACAAGGTAAAAGACGTAAAAACAATGACTCGCGTAGAAGCAATTGCTACCGAAAAGCTTGTTATTATTGATAAAGAAATTGATGAAAAATTCTGGAGCATGTGTAAGGCTCAGCTCTTCCGCCCTGATTTAATTAAAGAAAAAGCAAAGGACGTAAGAATTGTTTATACACCGCTTCACGGAACTGGTGCTATGCACGTAGAAAAGGTTCTTGGAGATTTAGGCTTAAACATCATTACAGTTCCTGAGCAGAGAGAACCGGACGGAAACTTCCCTACAGTTGAAAAACCAAATCCGGAAGAAAAACCAGCCCTTAAACTCGCTGTAGAGCTTGCTAAAAAAGAAAATGCAGACGGACTTATGGCTACAGACCCTGATGCAGACCGCTTTGGTACAGCCTTTCCTGATAAGGACGGAAACTGGGTATTACTCAGCGGAAACCAGATGGGTGCATTGTTGATGGACTATGTATTCCGTTCAAGAAAAGAACTTGGAAAGATGCCGGCAAATCCTGCTTGTATCCGCTCAATCGTAACATCTCCATTCGGCGATTACATCTGTAAAAAATACGGTGTAACAATGATGGACTGTCTTACAGGCTTTAAATGGATTGCTGCCGTAGAAGATGAATTTGAAAAGAATAATTCTTACAACTACGTATTCGGTCTTGAAGAGTCTTATGGTTATAAAGTAGAAAAAGAAGTTATGGATAAGGACGGAGTTTCTGCTGCTGCTATGTGTGCAGAAATGATTCTTTACTGGAGATCTCAGGGTAAGAGCTTACTCGAACACCTTGACGACATGTATAAAGAATACGGTTATTTTGAAGACAGAGCAATCTCTCAGAACTTCCCTGGCGCTACAGGCGGCGAAACAATGAAGGCTATGATGGCTAATATGCGTAAAGCCCCTCCTGCAACACTCGGTGGAGAAAAAGTAACTAAAGTTCGCGACCTTATGAACGATCCAAAACTTCCTAAGAGCAATGTTCTTCAGTTCTATCTTGAAAGCGGAACCATCGTTTCTGCACGCCCAAGTGGAACAGAACCAAAGATTAAATTCTATATCAACTCTATGATTCCAGCCGGAGACGGTAGCGATGCATGGTTTGCAGATGCAAAGAAAAAAGCTGCCAGCCTTTGTGACGGAATCTCAAATGATATTCAGAAAATTATCGACGCCGCTTCAAAATAATTTTTACGAGATTTTTTGATGCAGCATCCAAATAAAATTCTTCGGGATTTTAAAAGACTTCACCGTTTTTACGAAGATGGTGAAGTCTTTACAGCCTTTGACACAGAGACCACCGACATTTCCCCTTCTACCGGCCGCATTATGGAAATTGGCGCCATCAAATTCAATAAGGATGGAGTTATCGGTGAGTTTTCAAAGCTGATTAATCCAGAACGTCTTATCCCGCCATTTATAACATCATTAACGCACATTACTCAGGATATGGTAAAAGACTGTCCTGTTATGAAAGATGTTCTTCCGGCATTTTTAGACTTTATTTCTGACTCAATTTTAATAGCACATAATGCCCAGTTTGATTTAAACTTTTTAAATGCTGAATGCGAATGGGCAAATCTTCCTTTAACCAAAAACAGATGCATAGATACCCTTCAGTACTCAAGATGGACTGTGCCGAATGTGGAAAAACATAAACTGGATTTTCTTGCAGATACATTTAAAATAAATAAAGGCTCCTCTCACAGAGCCTTTGATGACGCAAGAGTGTGCATGGAATTATACAAACTCTTTTGTAAAATGAATCAGGATATCTAGCTTCTTGGAGCCTTTGCAGGATCTATTGGCTGTCCGTTCTGGAAAACCATGAGCGTAATCTGAGACTTCTTGCTGATAGGATCTACACCTACTGTACCAAGAGAAGTTCCAAATACAGCATAATCACCTTTTTTAACACTAATAGAACCAAGACCCGCATAAGCATAAATAATTCCTGTTTTAGACTGAATGAATAAAATCTGTCCGTAACCTCTGTAAACACCAACATACATTACAGAACCTTCGCGGATACAGGTTACAGTTTCATCCTTCTGAGCCGAAAGCTGAACACCATTTACCTTTCCCTTTACAGTTGTTACCTTAGGATTTTTTACAGGCCAGATTGTCGAGCTGTCTGCATTTACAGTTGAGCCGTATGTTCTTGTATCAGGTGGATTTGCTGAAACAGTCGGTGTTGTAGTTGTTGTAGAAGTTTTTGTTGTTGCAACGGCAGTCTGTTTTGTACCGTCATAAATCATAACCTTCTGACCAACCTTAATAACTGTGTTGTTATCAAATTTATTCAAAGCCATGAGCTCGCTAACTGTCATTCCGCTTTTTTTTGCAATTCCGTATAAAGTATCACCTTTTTGAACTACATAAGTTTTTGTAGCCTTTGATTCAGTTTTTGTTTCTGTTTTTACTGCCTTTGAATTAAGGGAAACAGCATTGTTTAAGTCTGCAGTAGGAATGATTAAAACCTGACCTACCTTGATTACATCATTTTCAGAAAGATTATTTGCAGCCCTGAGTTCAGCCACAGTAATCTGATATTTTTTACTGATTGAGTATAATGTATCGCCCTTATTAACCTTGTACTTGCTGTCTGCAAAACAGATTGTAGAAACGAGTAAAAAACTTAATGTCAAAATAACTGATTTTGGTGATAATTTCATACTTAATTTATCGGCAGAAAATGATAAAAAAAATATAAAAAAATCTATTGAATCATGCGGTGATAAAATTCGTTCACATCAATTCCGCTGATAATTTCACCTTTTTTATAATGATTAAGAATACCTTCCCTTCCCTCGGTTAAGTGATAAGAAGTAATTCCGTGTTTAATTGAAATGTCAGCTTCCATTAGGGCCGAAAGATGATCGCAGATTCGAACAAGGCGGCCGTCCACAGGATTAAATTTTTCATCATTATATTTTGAGTTTAATTCATCATAAGAAACATGAACAACCTTGCCCTTACTGTCTGTAATTCTGTCTGAAAATTCATCTGAAGTAAAATACATAACTTCATTACAAAAAGATTTATCCATAAAAGGAACAAGCTCTTTATTTACAATTTCGTCTTCAATCTTTTTTACAATCTTTGGTAAATCGTCTGTGGCCTGCTTTACAGGAGAGATAATGTCGCGGGTAACAGATTCAGGTAAGTCGTGGAAAAGTGCACTGAAAAAATTATTAATCACACGTTTTTCGCACATATTTGGATTTGATTCACGACCCAAAAGAAGAGTCATAACGGCAACATAAAAACAGTGGCCTAAAACAGAAGTCTGAGGAATGCGCGGAGTCTGGTTCCATCTTGTCTGAAATCTAAGCTGTTCAATCTTTAAAATAAAATCAAAATCCTTCTGGTGTGTAATTAATTTCTGAAGTCCTTCTAAATCAAGATATGGCTGAATCTCGCGGTTAAGCTGATTTTGAATTGCAGAAAGTCTTTCTTTTTCATTTACAAGAGAAATCATTTCAAGCTCACGCATGGTTGAATATTTATGAGCAGCACTGTAAACATGAAGTGAATTTTTAAAATCTTGAGGCAAAGAAAAAGAGCCTGCTTTCTGTCCGATATAAATCGTAAACTTTGAAAAAAGCTCTTCGTCTGTAATAAGTGATTTATATTGATTTAAAACCCATTCATTAAGGCGCATGTATTCCTGAGGAAATTCGCGTTTTAACATCTGCTGAACGGGTGCTTTAATATCACAAAGAGCAATTTTTTTAAGAAGATCAAAAACAGACGCATAAATCATCCAGTTCCAGTCAATCTTCTTTCCGTTTTTTTCTTCGTATTTTCCGATTATATATGCCAGAATCATCTTTTCGCCGGCTTTATCCATTTCTACAAGTTCAAAAGGGCGTACAAGATCATTCCATCGCTGAATGGAAAATCCTTCGAATATTTTGAGTGCTAATTTTTTATCCATTAGTTGCTAAGACCTTTCTTCTGATCTGCATCCATCTTATCTTTCCAGACAACAGCCTTCTTTTTAACTTCTTCGGCCTGTTCTGAATTTCCAAGAACAACATAAAGTCTGCGCAGAGCAAGTAAGTATTTAATGGCATCACGCATATCATCAATACGTCTTGTAGAAAGTTCGTATCGGTCTCGATAGCCTGTTGCAGCATTGTTCAATAATTTTTCAATCAAACGAATATATAAAACTGTTGGTTCGTAATTATCAGAGCGAGGATCAAAATAATCCTTGGAAGCTTCCTTCATGTCTATAAGATTTTTTGCAACAGTTGTAAAGCGTCCTTCAAGTTCAACAAAAGACCACTTCCATTTACTGTTATCACCAAAGGCATCCTTAATAATTCTGATGGAAAGTCCAAGCTTACGGATAATCAAATATCTCTGCTGGATTCCCATAGAAGCAATTGTTGCCTGATTTTCGTTCAAATCATTATAAGGAACATCAATAAAGTTTGTTACTACATCTTCAAGATAGATAATCGCTTTATAAAGAATTTTACGTCCTTCGTTGAGCGCATCATTATTTTTCAAATCCATGAGCTTCATAGAAAGACTGTTCTGTACAACATAAAGCGATGAAACATAAATCATATCTTCACACAAGGAAAGCTTTTTCATGTTAAGATCTGCATCTTCCTTATGCATAGCATTGAGCATTGTTTTCTCTTTTTCAAGAGTCTGTGTAATTCTGTCTTTATAAGGTTGAATCGCATTGTTAAATTCAAGTCTTGCTTCATCAGAAATCTTTGCCATTAAATGCCTCCGCTATATTTATTTAATAAAGTTCTTGCATGTTCCAGAGATTGAGATGTATCTGAGTCGCCGGAAAGCATACGGGCAATTTCTGTTACCCTTTCTTCACCACGCACTTCATGTACATTAGAAGAAGTAATGCCTCCTGAAACAGCTTTTTCAATCTTAATTTGATTATCGGCGTAAACTGCAATACTTGCAAGATGTGTAATACAAAATATTTGACGATTTTGAGCCAGCTTTCTCAAGTGACTTCCAACCGCTACTGCTACTTCTCCACCGATACCAGTATCAATTTCATCAAAAATTAACGTTTCTACGCTGTCTGAATTAGCAAAAATAGTCTTTAAAGCAAGCATAACACGGGAAAGTTCACCACCGGAAGCGATTTTGGCAAGTGGCATCAAAGGTGAACCAGGGTTTGCGCTGATTAAGAATTCAACGTCGTCTATTCCATAAGGTCCGCATTTCTGTACAACCTCTGTACCTTCTTTTTCCTTAATGCTTACACCAAATTTAGTGCCGGCCATTCCAAGATTTGCAAGGATGGCATCTACTTCCGAACCAAGTATTTTTGCTGTTTCCTTTCTCTTATTTGAAATAACAGATGCTCGCTGGAGTACTTCCCTTTCTATCTGTTTAATTTCCTGAGCAAGGATATCCTTTTTATTATTTCCGTCGCTGTTTTCTGCTACAAACTGCTGTGCTTCTTCATAATACTTAAACACTTCTGATAAAGGAGCGTTTACACTAGAAGCATATTTTTTCTTAAGATTAAAGATTAAAGAAAGTCTGTCCTGCACCTGCTGAAGGCGTGAAGGATCAAAAACAAGATTACGCTTATAGCCTTCAAACTCATCAGAAATATCAGAAAGCTCATAAAAGGCTGATTCAATTCGCTCGTCCAGCTTTGAAACAGATTTATCCATTTCGCAAAGATGAGAGCTGGTTCTTCTAATTTTCTTTAATAAATCAATAACTGAATTTTCAGAAGAAAGCATGCCGTTAATTTCTTCTACGTCTGAATAAATCTTTTCAAAAGAAATCAACCTTGATTCTTCTTCCTCAAGAGTAATGTCTTCATCTTTTTTAAGCTTTGCATCAGATATTTCCTGAACCGCAAAACTCATCATTTCAAATTTCTTAACTCTTTCACTTTCAGACATCGAATACTGAGCCAAAAGTCTTCTTTTTTCAACTAAAACCGTAAAAAGCTTTTTAAACTCATTTACTTCATTTACAATGCCGGCCCTGCTGTCCAAAAACTTTCTGTGCTCTGGAACGCGCATCAAAGACTGATGTTCGTGCTGTCCGTGAATATCTACGAGAAATGCTGAAAACTGTGCTAAATCACCGCGTGTAACAGGAGTATCATTAATCCATGCTCCGGACTTTCCTGTATCGCGGATAAAACGTCTTAAAAGGACGCGGTTATTTTCAATTTGAATACCGTGTGCTTCAAGCCATTCATATGCATTTTCAGCTTCTTCATCTTCCTTTAATTGTCTAACTTGTTTTGGAGGATTAATGCAAAAAACACCACTTACACTCGCTTCATTTTTACCGGCCCTGATTTGAGAAACCTCTGCCTTACCTCCAAGCAAAAACGAGAGTGCACCAATAAGAATGGATTTACCCGCACCTGTTTCGCCCGAAAGAACTGTAAAGCCCTTGTTAAATTCAAGATAATCAGATTCGATGAGAGCAAAATCCTTAACTGTCAATTCTTCAAGCATGTGGCCCTCCTGTCCAGTTCAATTTTGAACGAAGTGTATTATAGTATTTTTCTTCTGTACTTGAAATCAATTTTACTTTTTTATCTAACTTAGTAATTTTTATTATATCACCGGCATTAAGTGGAACGCCTTCCTGTCCGTCTACAATCATATTAATCTCTTTTGTTCTGCATGGCTGTACATTAATTTCAATCTCTTTTTCAGAATCCAGAACAATCGGTCTTGAAGAAAGAGAGAATGAATTAATAGGAGTCATAACAAAAGCATCCAAAACAGGAACAACAATTGGACCGCCTGCAGAAGCTGAATACGCTGTAGAACCTGTAGATGTACTTATAATTACACCGTCGGATTTGAGATTACATAAAAGTAAATCATCATAATTTATATTCAAAGCCACTGTTCTGGCAGTATTTTTAGCACTGATAACAACTTCATTTAATCCAAGAACGTTTTGAATTATCTTTCCGTCTCTTATCAAAGCAGCTTTTATCATGCTTCGTTCCTGTATAGATGCATTATTCTCTAAAAACGACTTCAATTCAGCTTTCCACACATCTGTTTCTACAGTTGCAAGAAAACCAAACTGACCAAGATTAACAGGGAATACAGGAATATCAAACTCAACACAGTTACGAGCAGCGTAAAGAACAGTTCCGTCCCCGCCTAATGTTACAACAAAATCGTATCCATCAAACGGAGTGTTATCACAAAAACCATCAAAGCTTAAAAAAGTAGCTTCAATGCCTTCTGCTTTAAGAAAAGAACCAATCTCTTTGGCAAGAACCATTGATTCGTCTTTTGCAATGTTTATAACAATCAGAACTTTTTTCATTTACACCTTTATCAAAATTATGGTAATGTTCCCAAAACTTTTGCAATCTTAGCAGCTTCTGCGTGAGTAAGGCGCGGATAAAGCGGAAAATGTGCACATCTTAAAAGTAAAGATTTTGCATGAATACATTTTTCAGACAGCTCATCGTTATAAGCAATTACACTATCTTTAAATGCAGGCTCTATCTCAATCTCCTTTCTTGCCGCATACTGTTTAACATCTTTAAAAGAACCATTCAGAATCAACGGGAACGAGCACATTGTAGAGCCCTCTTCCATCTCGCGTGCAAACATCTTATGTCTACCAATCATGCAAGACTGCTGATACATACCGAATATTTCTTTTCTTGTTTTTTCATTGCGCGGATATTCTTTAATCTGTACAAAAGCAAGTGCACAGTTAATATCCGGAAGCAAATCCGTAACAGGTGCTTCATCAATAAACTTTTTAAGAACAATCCATTCACGTCTTCCTGGAGCCATCAAAACTGCCCCTCCACCGGCCGTAATAACATCACGTTCTTCCAAGCCCATGATTGTAAACACACCAAAAGAACCAGCCTTCTTTTTCTTTGGATCCTTTCCAGGCTCAGCTTCCATCATAACCGATGCGCCTGCGCTCTGAGAAATATCTTCAATAAAAGGAATGCCAAGTCCTGTTATCGCTTCAAAATCAGGAAGAATACCTTCTGTTTCATGAAGTACTAAAACCTTTCCGCCGTCCAAAACAGCCTTCTGAATACTTTCTGTTGAAACAAGACCGTTAATTTCCTGAACATCTAAAACTAAAGGAATATAACCATTCGAAACTAAAACCTGATACTGCCATGCCGGAGCCAAAGCAGAAATAATTACTTTTTCTCCCTTTTCAATTTCCAAAGCCTTAAGCGCATACATTAAAGCAATTGCAGGGCTTCTTAAAGCGGCAGCACCGTCACATCCTAAAAACTCTTTTACCTGCTGAATAAGCCTGGTATTAGATTCACCCGGACCAATTTTTTCATCAACCATGCAAGTAAGCACGGCATCCATTTCTTTTCTTCTAATTGTTGTACTGTAAGTCTGTATCATTTACTGATTGTCTATAATTTTTTGTAATTCTTTAGCATTAAATAATTTCCGAATATTCAACATAATAAGGTAAATATCATCCTGACGGATTACACCTTCGATATATTCAGAGCCAATTCCACTTATCATCTGCGGCGGATCCTTAACTTCATCGCCTTTTACCGTAACAACACGAGCTACTTTATCAATAATAATACCAATTCTATTACCATCAATATTCAAGATAATAAAACCGCCTTCGAAATCATTTTCTTCTTTAGGCAAAGCCTGAATCCTGAATCTTTTATGTAAATCTATAATTGGAATAATATCCCCACGGAGATTGATAATACCTTCAACATAATAAGGTGCATTTGGAATAACACGAACGTTTTGTAAACGCACGATTTCCTTAACATCCATAATATTTACGCCGTATAAATCTTCACCTAAGTGGAAAGTAACTAATTGAAACTGTGTATCTGCGCTAGCCATACATCCATCCCCCTAAAAACCCCGCATTTGCGATAAATATCTATTATCTTTATATAATACTCCGAAAACCAAGGTTTTGCAACCTAAACAAAAAACACAAAAATCAATCAACAATGAACAAACTCACAGCCAACACCCTTTGCACCCCCATATCCTTTAAGATTTTCGAACAACTCTCCAAGGTTGCTCCGGTAGTAGAAACGTCGTCTATAAGACAGACCTCATCAGGAATTTTTGAACCATAAGACTTCAGCACTTTGAACCTTGTCTTTTCATCACAAAGAGTATACGCCTTACCGATAGAGTTCAGTCGTTCTTCCCTGTTAAGTTTCTTCTGCTGTTCCGCAGTTTTACGAACAAGTAAATTCAAAACACAAAATCCAAATTCATACCTAAGATAATTACACAATTCATCAATCTGATCCCATCCGTTCTCTTTAATTTTCCCCGGCCGTGGCGGAACAGGAACAATCACTTTTATTCCAAGCTTCAAAAGTAAATCCCTTACTGCTTTCGCAAAAAGTCTGGACATACTTCGAATAGACTGCATTTTCCACAAAAAAAGCAATTCTTTATTCCACAAACGATACGAACACATAGGTATCATCTTATCCAAATGATGTAACACCGGCTTTTCCTGGCATTCTACACACAAATCCTCATCAGTAACGAGCTCTTTACCGCAAACGCCGCATCGCTTCACAGAAAGTATTTTTTCAACACCAAAGTTCTGTTTAAAACAAGAGTCGCAGAGTAAATAAAGCCTGGTCTTTTTGCCGCAGATAACACAAGTGTTCCCGCCTTTCAAAAAAGCGTACATAAGCCTGAGACTGCGTTTAAAAAAATCAGTTACCAAAAAAGAGAATTTGCCCATGCCTTAATATTAGAAATTATGTTTAAAAAAAGGCATTTTTTAAGAAAAAAATATGAAAAAAAAATAAATTTTATTTAATTACTCACCAGATAGTGCTTTTTTCCAGCGGGAAATTATACTCAAAGCTTCTAAAGGTGTGATATTATCCAGATCTGCAGAAAGGATTTCCGAGATAATTATTTCTTCATCGCTGAAAAGACCCGGGCTAACTGGAGCAGGCTGTTTTTCTTCTTCCACCTTTATTTCTTCAGGGATTACAGGTTTATCCTTTGCAACCGCCTGAATATGAGAAAGAATTACATTTGCTCTTTTTATAACCTCGTCCGGAAGACCTGCAAGCTTTGCAACATGAATACCGTAGGAGTTTTCTGTTACACCCTCTATTACCTTTCGAA
Source organism: Treponema sp. (assembly GCA_017962965.1). Classification (GTDB taxonomy): domain Bacteria; phylum Spirochaetota; class Spirochaetia; order Treponematales; family Treponemataceae; genus Treponema_D. The sequence goes on from JAGCUI010000048.1 coordinate 66,532, forward strand.
GGAAAATAACCTTACCGTTTTGTTCAGAAATAGAAAGACAAAGCTTTTTAAGACTCGGATGCTCCATTCTCGAAAGCTCATGATAGTGTGTGGCAAAGAAGGTTTTACATTTTACAGTATCCAAAAGATATTCAGAAACAGCACGCGCAATTGCAAGACCGTCTTCTGTAGAAGTTCCCCTTCCTACTTCATCCATGATGACTAAAGATTTTTGTGTAGCAGTTCTAAGGATGTTTGCAGTTTCCATCATCTCTACTAAGAAGGTTGACTCACCCTTTGCAAGATTGTCTGAAGCACCAACACGGCAGAAAATCCTGTCTGCAATACTAACCTTTGCTTCACTGGCCGGAACATAAGAGCCCATCTGTGCAAAAAGCTGAATAATTGCATTCTGTCTTAAATATGTACTCTTTCCCGCCATATTAGGCCCTGTAATTAAATTAAAGCCTGGTATTCCATTTTCATTGGAACAGGAGATATATGTATCATTAGGAACAAATTCACCCGAAGGAAGATGATTTTCTACAACAGGATGTCTTCCGTCTTTTATAATCAATTCACCGGTAGTGAGGATTTGAGGGCATACCCATTTATTTGTAATTGCCGCATGTGCCAAAGCTGAAACAACATCCGTATTGGCAACTTCATCTGCAATCTGTAAAAGATAATCAACATATTCATGAAGCTTATCGCGGATCTCTAAGAATAAATCACGTTCAAGCTGGAGGATATTTGTAGAAGCATTCTTCATTTCAATTTCAAGGAACTGAAGCTTTTCTGTAGAATAGCGCTCTCCGTTTACCATTGCACGACGGATTATAAAATGCGGAGGAACTGCAGAAAGCTTACCCTTGGAAACTTCGATAAAATAACCTGCGTTGTTTGAATATTTAATCTTTAAATTATTAATTCCGGTATTTTTTCTTTCCTCTGCTTCATATTCAGAAAGTCTTGTATTAAAGTTTTCCTGAAGATCACGCCATTCATCAAGCTGCTTTGACCAGCCCGGTCTGATAATCCCGCCCTCTGTTAAAGAAGTGCTAGGCTCATCCAAAAGTGAGTTTTTAATCAAATCAATAATCTTAATTGAGTTTTCTGAGGAAATAAAAGAAAAATCATATTCACCAATATAATCTTTTATGTTCACCCACGATTCAAGACTTGTTCTAAGAGCCTGTAAATCCTTGGCATGAGCCTTATCCATAGCAATTCTACCGGCAAGGCGTTCAATATCAAGAATGGTAGAAAAATCGTTTCGTATTTTTTCGAGTAAATCCCTGTCTTTATAAAAGAAGGTAACTCGGGACTGTCTGTCTTCTATCTGTTTTAAATTTGTTAATGGGAAATGAATCCATCGTTTTAGCATACGGCTTCCCATTGCAGTTTTTGTATAATTAACGCATTCCAAAAGTGTATACTGAATTGTACCATCCCTCATGTTTTCCGTAAGCTCAAGATTACGGCGGGAAGAATCATCCATTACAAGAAATTCAGTATCCTGGTAAACCTTTATGTTTGTAATATGAGGAAGCTTTGTATTTGTTGTTTTATCAAGATAATCGATTAAAAAGCCTGCAGGAACAATTTCTGCAGAATTTTCATCAAGACCAAAGGATTTTAAAGAAACTGTTCCAAACTGCTCTGTAAGCTTTTTAAGAGAAAGTTCGTAAGAAAAATCCCAGTCTGGATAATAGGATACAGAAAGATTAGGTCTTGAACTAAGAGCATTTTGAATATCAGTATTTGTTTTTAATGAAAGTGGAAGTAAAAATTCTCTTGGACTGGAACGATTTAATTCCTTTGCAAAAAAATCCTGCATTCTGGCAGCAGGCCATGAGGTAGCATTAAAGGATGAAGTTGAAACATCAATATAAGAAAAACCTGCCCTTCCCTTATAAACGGCTAAAGCGGCAAGATAATTTGCATTGTTTCCTTCAAGATATTCAGATTCTACGGCAGTTCCAGGTGTAATGATTTCTACAACCTTACGCTCGGTAATTCCCTTTCCACCCCTTGGGATTTCTCCAACCTGCTCGCAGATTACAACTTTTTTTCCAAGCCTCAAAAGACGGGCAATATAAACCTTAGCAGCATGATAAGGAACACCGCACATATGCTGCCCTGCTCTATGAGTTAGAGTTAAATTTAAAAGCCGTGAGACTTCCACAGCGTCCGAATCGAACATCTCGTAGAAGTCTCCAAGCCTAAAGAATAATACTTCGTCTTTATACTGTTTCTTCACCGATTGATACTGCTGCATCATCGGTGTAAGATTCTGTTCCTGATCCATTACAATTTAAGCTCACTGATTACAAGGTTTGTTACATCAACAGCAGGACTGTACCAGAGAATGGCATTTGCATCCTGAAGGCTTAAAATCATACTGTAACCATTGCTTTCTGCAACCTTTGCAAGAGCCTTATACAACTGCTGGTAGAAATCATCTGAACGTTTAAGGTTAGCAAGCATTGTATCAAGCTCAGCATTTTTTGCGTTTGTGTATTCCTTAAGATATTCAGTTTTTTTAGTAATATCTGCCTGAAGCTTCTGAGACTGAGCTGTATCACCGTTTTTGTCGCATTCAGCCTTCTTTCTCTTTAATTCTTTAATTTCATCAGCACGCTTTGTAACTTCTGCCTGCAATTCCTTTTTCTTTGCTTCATAAGTTCTAACAGGCTGAGAGTTTTTGTAATAAGCACTGTAAACCTTTGAAGTATCAACTACTGCGAATTTTGTAATCTGCTGCTGAGCAAAAGCCTGTACTACAGTTACAAAAAATACTGCTAAAAATGTAAAAATTAATTTCTTTGTTCTGGTCATTTTAACACTCCATTAAAAAGTTATTCTAATATAAAACATTATTTATTTGCAAGATTAAATGAAATAATAAATTCGTAAGGTGAATCAGCCCACTTAAACTGTGTTCCATCGTAGTGATAACGGAAGGTGAACATAAGGTGCAGAGGGAACTGAGGAATAAGGATTCTGATTGCAGGTCCAAAGCTGAAGTAGAAATCCTTAAGGTTCATGTCAGTAATCATGTCTGAAACACTTGGCTTTAAGATTACAGCATCGTGGAACAAGTCAAAGCCGATTACATTTGGAACAATTGGAATTCTGAATTCAATCTGTGTAGACCACATTGCCTGTCCCTTATTAACTGTATAATTTGAAAGATTTACCCATCCTCTTCCGTTCAAGCGTCCGTCGATGTAAAGTCTGTTTGAGTCACTTAAGAGAGAGCCTGAGGTTGGAAGAATTGCAGAGAATCCTGTATAAGCCGCAAGAACACCCTTGAAATTAAAGTCTTCTGTTAAAGGAATATCAAACAATGTAAGATATCCTTCGAGCTTAGTTTCTGACTTAAGGAAGAATTCTTTTTCGAGCCCCGGAATAAGTCCGTACCAGCTTAATCTCTGGCTTGCAAACCATCCCTTAGAAGGATCATAGGCAATATCACGATTATCAAGAGAAACACTTGCAAAGAGGGAGTTCATAATACCCCATCTGTTTGCAAACATTGAAACTCCAAGGTCTGTTGGTGTAAAGATAGCTTCATCATAACTGTAGCGTGTGAGGGAGTTATTCATACCTCCTGTTACAGTAAGAATACCAAAGTCAGGGAACCAGCGGCGTCCAAAGGCTGTACCGATAGAAGCTTCAAAACCTTCGTAAAGCATGTAGTAATAGTACTGGTCAAGGTTGAGGTTTGGAAGGAACATATTCTGAGGTGTATAAGCCTGTTTATGTGCAAAGGAAATTGACTGGTTATAAGAAATCGGTAAATCATTAATCCAGCTCTGTCCGTAAGAGAAACCGATTGACTGTTCAGATTTTGAAAGGTTTGTCTGAACTGCAATATTTCTTCCTTCTCCATAGAGGTTTGAGTTCTGAAGGTTGAAGTACAATGAGATTGGAATATCATCAGGATTTGTGATTTCAGAAACTGTCATACCTACGTTCAATGAGATTGTATTTTGCTCTTCTACAGAGAAGATTACGTCAAAGAGGTTTGGTTCTGAACCAGGCTGAATATCAGGCACAACGTTTGAGAAGTACTGGAGGTTATAAAGGTTTCTAAGACCGCTTACAACCTTATCTCTTGAAAGCACATCACCTTCTTCGATAGGAATTTCACGACGGATAACCTCTTCTTTTGTTTTAGAGTTACCCTTGATGATGATGTGTTCAACGTGGCTTCTCTGGCCTTCTATAATAGAAATCTTATATGAGATTTCCCTTTTTTCTGTATTTTTTGTAGGAACAGGATTAATCTGAACTGTCATGTATCCGTTGTCGATATAATAGCTCATAATCTGATTAATTCCGTCCTGGAATTTTACACTGTTGAAAACCTGACCTTCCTTGAGCTTAAAGCCTGAAAGGAGTGTTTCTGTAGTAAAGATTTCGTTACCCTGGATTGTAACTCCCTTAAATGTATAAAGGGAACCTTCCTGAATAACAAAGGTAATATCAAGTTCCTGTCTCTGTTTTTCTTTATTGAATGTATCCTGAATCTTTACATCAAGAATCTGTACATCAATATAACCTTCCTGCTGGTAAAGATTAAGAATAGTCTTTTTATCCATTTCGAGGGCGCTTGTCTTAAATGCACCGTCGTTCCAGAATCCTTCCGGCTTTAATGAGATTTTTCCAAGAAGACTCTTTTCTGAGAAAACTGAGTTTCCCATAACGTGGATTTTAGTAATAACTGTATTTACACCTTCGCTGATGATAAAGGTTACCTTTACTTCGCCATCTACAGTTTCGATTTTGTGTGAAACGGCAGAGTCTGTATAACCCTTTTCGATGTAGTGATCACGGATAAGACGTTCGTCTACAAGAATTTTTCCTTCTACATAAACAGATGAAGCCTTTGATTTAATTACATCACGAAGCTCACTGTTACGGATTTTTACGTTTCCTTTAAATTCGATTGAAGAAATAACAGGCTTTTCGATTACCTGGAAAACAAGAACAACATTGTCCTGATTGTCCGGGTCGTGTTCTGCAAAGGCATTGATATCTTCAAAATAATCAAGATCGGTAATACGGTCTACGATATCTGAATAATTTTTTTCTGTAAAAGGTTCTCCGATATAATCACTGCTCACTGCAGTCAATTCACTCTTTTTAACATTTTTAAGGCCACGGAATTCAACCTTTGTAATAGTTTTATTCCAGAACCATTCTGAATCATCCTGCGCGTTTAACGCCATGAACATTGAAAAAATTACTACTAATACTGTAAGCACTCTACGATGCATAACACTTTTCTCCTATAACGGTTTTGTATTCCTAAAATGTAAGTTTCCATGACAAAGAAACAGACGTTGATGGAACATACTGCTGCCGCATTATTGCATTTATATCCGGGGCCATATTCCATCTTATATTTGCGATTGGAAGATCCAGCTCAAGACCGAACTCCGGTTTTAGACTAAGTCCTCTTGAAAAAGAAATATCATTTCCATCTTCCAGTGCCAGATGAAGCATTGCATCTACATACAACGAACTTCCCAGGTATTTACCTATATAAACAGTTGTATTGTCCAAAAAGTTACCGATTGTTATCTTACTCTGATCAATTTGATCCGAAGTTCCGATTTTAATAGCATTCTGAATAACATTTGTACGTAATGAAAATATATCAAAATTCATTAAGTCTCGCAACTTGTTTTCCATATCACGGATGAGCGTAGACTGGATGTAATAGTCTCCGGCAGTGGCAAGAATCTGACCAAAGTTTTCTGAATCGGCAATAACAACCTGACCTAAGAGCGTTAAAATCTCATTTTCTGATTTTGCAGGAACAGAAGAGAATTTTGGAGATAAATCCTGCAAGTACTGATTGTCTACAGAGAAAATAATCTTTACGTTCTGTCCCGTAGAGTCTTTTTCTCGGGTTTCGGCCTGTATTGTAATCAAAGGATTGGTAATATCATCCTGATTAAACTTGATGCTTCCTTCTTTAATATAGAAGTTTCGGCTCAAGTAGTTTACATCACCTGATTTAAGCTTTAATTCACCGCCGATTTCGTAATATTCATTTGAACTGTCTACCTTAACCGAAATTGGAGTATTTGGAACAAAGATACATCTTAAAATCGGGTTAAAGCTCAAATTAACGTGTGTTCCCATAAGAACTTCTAAGTCGCACACAAAGTACATATCATCATCGTCGTCATCAGAAGACATGTTATTCGAAGCTTCCGTAATATCAGAAATATTCAAAACAACATCTACATTTTCTACAGAAACCTTTCCCTTAACGCTCCATGTATCTGCTTCGTAACCCAAATCTACATTACAATTAACATCACCCTTTACATTTACAAAAGGACTCTTAAATGCAACAGGAATAGCAACTCCCCTTATGGATTCCATATTGAACAGCATGTTATCAACAATCCATTTATCAAGAGCAAGATGGCCGTCCATTACAAATTTAGGTTCGTTTTTAATAGAATAAACCTTTTTAATCAGAGTAAATTCATTTTCGTTTGCATCAATCTGGATTCTGTCTGTATAAATTACGTTTTTAAAGATGCTTGGAAGATAGAACCTAGGGTTATCAATATAAAGGCTTCCGTAGAATTCAGGAGTATCAAAATTACCCTTCATTACAAAGTCACCTTTAACATTTGCCTGTTCAACTTTAAAGTATTCTTCTATATCAAAATATTCCATGAGGGTTTTTACATTGATATTAACATTCGAAACATTTACATCAAGCTTTGAAGTACTTGCAATTCCGCTGAAATCAAAATAAATCAAATTTGGAGAATCTATAGAACCGATTACTTCGCCAGTTTCCGGAATATATGTTCCTACAAGACCAACGTTATCGGAAGAGAAAAGCGAAATAAAATCCTGGTTATAGGTTGCAGTAATATCAAAGCTAACTTCTTTTTTCATAAGGGTTCCGGAAATCTTATTAGAAGAAAGTGTTACAGAGAATAAATCCGGAATAAAGGTTTTTGGCTCAGAATAATATGCATCAAAAATTGTAAGCTTCATTGGAATTTCAACGTCTTTTTCGCCGTTTAAAGTTTCAAACACTGTAGAAAAGCTTCCTTCAAAATTATCCAAATCCATACTTCCGCTAAGACCCGTAAACTGGAAATCCGCATGCTTGAATTTAAAGTCCGAAATTGAAACAAGTCTGTCTTCCAGAATTGCATTGCCGGTTACAGTGAATAAATCCTTATTCAAAAGCATAGAAAGTTTATTTACAGTTAAGAATACGGAAGGATGTTCAATTGTTCCAGTAAAGTTAATCGAGGCTGTTAATTCGTTATTGTCATTTTTTACTGTTGTAAAGCGGCTCAATCCAAAATGATTTATCTGAATCTGAGAGTTGATATAAACGTTTTTCATAAATGCATCGCCGGTTAAAGGTTTTGCATCAGGGTTAGAAGCCGAAAGATCTATTACAATTTTTTCGTCAGAGAAGATATTTTTTACAGAAACTGAAAGACCTGCAGAATCAAAAATACCGTCGTTAATATTAATTGTTAAATCTCCGCTTCCTTCCATAGAAGAATATTTATCTACGTACGAAATTGAAGAAAGCTTTGCTCCGTATTTTGAGCCGTTTCCGCTTAAGGTAAGCTTTGGATTAATTGAAGAGGTTGCATCTGTTTTTTCAATTTCAAGAGAATTAACCTGAACCTCAGGACCGTTATCATAATCATAAGTGAATCTTGTGCTTGTAGAAAAAATCAAAGAAAGGTCTGAAATAATAACCGGAAGATTTTTTACATTAACATGGCCGTCCACACCTTTTTTGCCAATTATAACCTGAGAGTCTAAGCCGTAGTCTCCGGAAATACTGATTGTGTTTTCTATAATTGAGCCTGCAAAGTGATACGGAATTGAAGAAGCAACGGCGTCTACTAAGAAGAAAACCTCGTTGGATTCAGGAAGGATATCCATAGTGCCCGATAAGTTTACAGCAAAAGAGCCTAAGATTAAGTCAAAGCGGTTAAGCTGGAAACTTTGTTCGTTGCCCGAAGCCGAAGCAAAAAGATACTGATTTCCTTCGCGGGTGTTTGCAACAAGGACGTATGGAATGTTATACGAAACCGATTTAAAGTCTGTAGAAAAATAAACGTCTCCTGTAAAAATATAAGGATCTGCTGTTTCTACAAAACCATCCACTGTTTCTGCAGCGTCATTAGGAACTGCTTCTCGGATAAATTCCATTACACTTCCCAAAGAGATACTGTTTAAAGAAATATTTGTCTGAACATAATTTGATTCATTAAGGTAACTTCCCGCAAGCTTGATTACTCCGATTACACCATCTGAATTACCGTCTGTAACCTTTGAATAATCCGAAACTTCAAAGTCAAAATCGATTGAATCAGAAAGTAAATGAACGTGAGACTGCATGCCCGCTAAAGCCTTGTTTCCAAGCTGAATACTTGGAGAAAAGAAAATAAATCCGTCTTTAATAGGGTCTATGTAAATTTCAGAAGAAACAGTTTTTCCGTTTGGAAGATGAAGATCATCAATACCGATTAATCCTTCGATCTGAAGTGTTCCGTATTTATAGGAAAGCTTTCCGTTTACCCTTCCCATGTCTCCCTTTACATCAAAGCTGCTGAGCCTGATAAAATCAGTATTTCCGTAAAGAGAATAATTTGTAATTAAGCCGCCCGGAACTAAAGAATCAGGAATCATAATATGACCGCCTGAATAATAATCAACCTTACCGTCTGAGCCCCTGTATTCTCCGTGTGCGTCTATATAAAAGCGTAAATTACTTAAGTACTGAATTAAATCTTCATCCTTTGTATTAATAAGCTGGAGAGGTTCAAAGCCTTCTGCAAGAACATCAAGCGTTGCATCCAAAGTCTTTATATTAAAATCTGCCTTAACAGAAAGCGGGAATGCATTTTTTACAGTATGTGCTTCTAAAACTGAATTGTTGTAGGTTGCAATAAAGTTGAGTTTGGCCGCTTTAAATTCGCCGTTTGTAATATCAAAAAGATTAACCATGATTGAAGAATTATCAAGATCATCATAAATTGTGCCCGAAAAATTTGCCGCCCCTGTAAATTCCATTTCAATCATTTTTACATAGGCTTCTACCCTGGATTTAATAGTGAATTCAATATTCTTTTTTCTTCTGGAGTTTGTAAGCTTTACATCCTTTACATAATATTTTACGTTCACATATTCATCATCATAAACAACTGTTACATTTGTTACGCTGATATTAACCGGTACAAAGCTCAAAATTTGATTTATATCAAACTCCGACGACGTAGATTCCTGACCTGAAAACTTTTCTATATTTTTTTGAACAATATCTATCGTTTTATTTATGTTTACAGTTACTCCGTCTACTTTAACACCGCGTATAAAAGAAGAAATATCTCCGGTTAAAAGTGAAAGAAGCCTGTAGTCAATCATTACCTTATTTATTGTGGCAATTTCGGCACCATTTTCATCTCGGGCTGTAATATCGTTGATTTTAAAGGAAGCTAAGATTGAAGGAGAAAAGGATTCGTATGAGAGAACAATGCCTGTATTTTCGTAAACCATCTGGATTAATTGGTTTGTGTATTTATAAACAGCATTTTCCAGCTTTTTATAGATTGGCCTTGAAACAATGAGGGCTGTAATAGTGAGGAAAATAAAAATGGCTGAACAAATCTTTGTTCTCGGGCTAAGCTTTCTCATACCTTTGAAAAAATTTTGGGCATAAAAATCCCAATTTTAGTCTATATATTATAACAGAAATTCTATATAATTACATTATGGTACTTAAAAATTTTATTGTATTCGAAGGAATCGACGGCAGCGGAACCTCCACTCAACTAAGGCTTTTAAAAAAACATTTTAATAATGTTGTTGTAACAGCAGAACCTACAGATAAAGAAACAGGTAAATTTTTAAGAAGAATGCTTGGCGGAGAATTTTCTGTTGATGAACGCACAAACGCCTTTCTTTTTGCAGCAGACAGATGCGAGCACCTCTACGGAAAAGACGGAATTATCCAGACAACAGAAAGCGGAAAAATTGTTGTAAGCGACCGTTATATTTTTTCAAGCTTAGCATACCAGACTGCAGGTGGTGCAAACGAGCTTCCAGCCTTATTAAATTCAACTTTTCCTCTTCCCCAAGTGCTTTTTTATTTTGTAATAGATCCAGAAATTTCTCTTTCACGCGTAAATTCCAGAAACGGTAAAAAAGAAATATACGAAAAAATCGAAATCCAGAAAAAAATTGCTTCTATGTATGAAAAAGTAATTTCTGAATACGAAAAAAATTCTGCACAGAACGGAATGAAGGTTGTGCGCATAGACGCTACAAAACCAATCTCAGAAGTTTCTAAAGAAATTACTCAGGTTATAGAATCATTAAATTAATCCTAAAATCTTACAATAAAAAGCCGATATTTTAAGTGTGAAAAAGACTTTTATCACTCTTTTATTCGTATTAGCTTTCTCATGCTTTCATGTAAATGACGTTCATTCCTACATGACAAAATACAAGGAAGAATATTACAGACTCTATCACATCCACTATATTCAGTATCCTGATGACTGCATGGAAAATATTTATTGGCTTGAACGTGCGGCAAGAGCTGATTTTTGTAATCCTCGTTATGTCGGCTTTACAATTAAAAACGAAAAAGAGTGGGAAAAATACAGATACCTTTTTATGATGCACATCAATCTTAAGCTTGTTGAACAGCATTTGAGACTTGGAAGCATCTACGACAAACAGGTTATCTATTTTTACGACGCACCTTTTAAAAAACAGATTCTCGAAAATGTTGAAATAAGCTTACAGTGCTATAAAACAGCCTTAGTTTACTGGGATGAAGCAAAGGTATGGTACGAAAAAGCCAATGCTCCAAGCTTTAACTTTCTTTTTATTACTGCAAAACAGGAATGGGAAGATGAACGCGAAAGAATTATGAACGGTAAACTCAACTATGAACGTACAATAAAAAGAGAGATTTCTCGTGTAGAAAAAAACATTGAACAACTTAACCAAATGTCTGAAAAGTATTAATATGTTGTTCATATGATTCAAAACACAATAAAAATTAATTATCCCGAAACTTCCCTTACACCACGTTTTTCTGACGTTATTTTTAACTCTGGTGTACCTGATTTAATTTCTACTTTTAAACCCGGAGAAGAAAAGGAATCCCGCTGTCTTTTTGTTACAGACGCTTCTGTTGCAAGTCTTTCATGCGTACAGGAATTTATCAGCAAATTTGATGATGATGTGTGCGGTAATGATAAGCTTTTAATTCTCGGCTCGGGCGAACCTTATAAAACAATTGAAAGTGTTTTGCGCATAGTTACCTCGGCACTCGAAGCAGGCTTTAACCGTAAAGATACATTCATCGGTATTGGAGGCGGAGTAATCTGTGATATCACTGCCTTTGCAGCTTCCATTTATAAACGCGGCTGTAATATTGAATTTGTTCCTACTACCCTTTTAGCAATGGTAGACGCTTCTGTTGGCGGAAAAACAGGCTGTGATTTTGATAATTACAAAAACATGATTGGAAGCTTTTATCCTGCAAGAAAGATTTACTACTGGCCTGAATTTATCCAGAGTCTTCCGGAAAACCAGTATCTTTCGGGACTTGCAGAAGCATTTAAAACTGCAGTGCTTTTTGATAAAGAGCTTTTTGATATTTTTAGAAATGAATCTAAAAAAATACTCGAACGCGATTCAGAAATTCTTCATGTTATTATTCCAAAATGCGTACAGGCAAAAGCAGCTATTGTAGAAAAAGATTTTTACGAAAAGAATATCCGTGCTTACTTGAATCTTGGACACACCTTTGCACATGCGCTTGAATCTGTAAGCGGACTTGGTGCTGTTACTCACGGAGAAGCAGTTGCATGGGGAATCGGAAGAGTTACTGCTTTGAGCAACAACAAGGGCTACTGTCTTTCTGAATTTAAAGAGCAGATTTTTAAAACAATGGAATTATACGGCTGGGATACAAATCCTATTCCTTCAATTATAAAAGGCGGGGCAATTGGTGAAAGACTTGTTGCCGTTATGCATAAGGATAAAAAGAACAGTACTTCTAAAATCAAGCTTGTAATTCCAAAGAATGTTTCAGATATCATGATTGAAGAAACTGATGACTCTGATATTCTTATGGTTTTAAAATAATACCCGAGTAGAAAAATGAATAATACAGAACACTATTTTGACTGGGCTGCAACAAGTCCCTTAGATAAAGAAATTGCAAGAGAATGCCTTGAGCTCACTTTAGAAAACTGGGGAAATCCTTCCAGCACACACCAGATAGGAAAGAATGCTAAAAAGCTTTTGGATGAAGCAAGAGCAACCTGTGCAAAAGCGATGAACGTAAAACCCGAGCAGATTTATTTTACTTCGGGCGGAACAGAAAGCGACCAGATTCCTCTTCTTTCTCTTTTAGCAAAACCTGCAAAGGGAAATGTTTTAATAAGCTCAATCGAACACCCGGCTGTAAGGGAACAGGCGTTGGCACTTAAAAATGCAGGCTGGGAAGTAAAACAGATTCCATGCGATAAAAACGGAATCATAAGCCCAGAAGTTGTTACTTCACTTTTAACAAATGACACATACTTAGTCTGCATCATGGCAGTAAATAATGAAACCGGAAGCATTCAGCCTATATACGAAATCGGGGATGCTATAAAAACCTGGGCAGCAGGAAAAAGAAAACCAAAGTTTCATGTAGACTGTGTTCAGGCCGCCGGGAAAATCCCATTAAACCTTAACCACGATTCAATAGACAGTGCAGCCTTAAGCTCACATAAAATCTGCGGACCTAGAGGAATCGGTATCCTTTATTTAAAAAATGATTTAGAAGCTTTTTTAAGAGGCGGCGGACAGGAAAAAGGAATCCGTAGCGGAACAGAAAATGTTTACGGTGCCCTAGCCTTTTCAAAATGTCTTGAAAAATACTATGATGCTAAGCACAATAAAACTCAAAATGAAATTACTTTGTATTTTATAGAAGAGCTTTCAAAAACAAAGGGCTGCACAATCATCCCGGAAGGAAGACTTAAAAACGGCAACCTTTTTTCTCCTTATGTAGTACAGGCAGCGTTTAATAAAATCCCCGGAAACGTAATGCTCAGAGCACTTGATTCAAAAGGCTTTTATATTTCTACAGGAAGTGCCTGCTCGTCAAAAAAGAACAGCCGCCCGATTCTTGAAGCCATGAACGTTGATGCAAGCCTGAGGGAAACTTCTGTAAGATTCAGCTTTGGTCCAACAACTACAAAAAAGGCCGTAGATGAACTATTAGAGGCAGTTAGAGAAGTAAACTCACAGTTCAATAAATAACTATAATTGAAATGTTTACATATTTATGATATTTTTTATTTAAAGGAGCCTTAGAATGGGAGCACGTGGAGAACTTTTTACTACTCAAGTATATTTGGATAATCGTTCTTACTTTTTTAATGTAAAAGAAAACAGAACCGGAGATGTTTTTTTACAGATTGTTGAAAGCAAAAACAGAGACGGAGCAGAAGCAGACCGCCATCAGATTGCAGTTTTTTCAGAAGACATGCAGAAGTTCTTACAGGGAATGGATAAATCTCTTGAGTTCATCGAAAAGGACAGAAAAGCAAGACAGAAGGCTGCAAGAGAAAAACGTGCTGCTAAGGATGCAAAATATGCAAAGGGTTCCGGCGACGGTAAAAAAATGTACCGCGTAAAAACAGACAAAAAATCAAATGCTAAAGCTGATGACGGAATTAAAAGAACAGGAAGAATTCACGTTGTGAGTAAAAAGCCACAGACAGAAGACTAATACTTAAACGAAAGTCGTTGAATTGGAGACGGCCCTATTTTGCGGCAGATTTCCATATGATCCCGGGTTGGATAGCCTTTATGCTTTGCGTATCCATACTCGGGATATTTTTTGTCCATTTCAAGCATTATGCGGTCCCTGCAGGTTTTAGCAAGAATTGAAGCCGCCATTACTTCAGGATATTTTCCATCGGCCTTTGGCTCGCACCTGCATTCAAAAGGAACCTCGGGACATTTAGTTCCGTCTGTAATACCATTTAATTTATAAGATGTAATTCCCTGAGCCTTAGCCCATTCAGGAAGCTTTTGTATCATATTAGAGTATGCGGTTTTCATGGCTAAAAGACTTGCCTGTAAAATGTTTATGCGGTCTATGGTTGCATGATCTACAAGGCCTATTCCCCAGCAGGCTTTTTCTTTAATAATCTCTTCTGCAATAAGACGCTTTTTTTCTGTAAGTTTTTTTGAGTCGTTTAAAATTTCCATTGGAAAATCTTTTGGTAAAATAACACAACCTGCAGCAACCGGCCCTGCTAAAGGACCTCTTCCTGCTTCATCAAAGCCGACAGAAAAAACAGTTATATTAGAATCCATAGCTTTCGTTATTAGACTGAGAGATTTTTGTCTTTTTATCCTGGTAAATCGGCTCTGCGTTTTTAACCACAGGAAGTTCAGCCTTAAATGTATTTTGAGTAACAGTTCCCTTTACGCCAAAGAGCTCTGCAATGCGTCCGATTGAACCTGTAACTTTAAATGAGCTTTCTGTAATTTTTACATCACCTTCGTACAAAGAAATTCCAACACAGGTTTTTCCAGAAGCATTTACAATGGATTTACCAACTGTAACGCGGCTCTTTAATCCGTTTGTAAAAGAAACATATTCTTCTGCAGAAACAGAGATGATTGAATTAGTTACATTAAGTGTAGAATTAGACAAATCAAAAAGATATGCATTTTTACCGAACACTGCTCCAATCTGGCAGTTATCCATATCAAGCACAGCATTTTCAAGCTTAATCAAATTAGCCATCTTTGTACTTGAAGAACTTCTTCCGTGTTCATACAAAAGCGTAAAATCCTGAATTGTAAGAGTTGAACCCTTTACCACAATGCTTGCGTTTTCCTCAAAAATAATTTCTGCACCGTTTACATTTACAAAGGTACAGTTAGAAAGAAGATCGTTTTTGCCCGAAGGGATATGCATTTCTCCGTTAATCATCAAAAGTGCAAATCTTCCGTTATTGATTGAAGAAAGACACTGGGTAAAATTATTATATGGTCTGTCTCTTGTACCATCTGAATCTTCGCCGGTATAGCTTTCGTCGTAGTAATAATTATATTTATCGATGATAACCGAATATTCTGTTACTGCACTTGTTACGCTGTCTTTTTTAGAATAAGCCATAACCTTGTAGTAGCAGGCACCTTGAGTCATAGGTTCAAGATTAAAGCGGTAATTTGAGCCGTTTACTAAAACAAAATCCTTTTGAGGAACAGAAAGAAGAACTTCTGAATGCGGAGAATAAGTTTCATCAGTCTGTTCAATTACAAAAGGCTCACTCACACTTACATAAAGCTCAGCATCATCCTGGCCTACAATTAAACCTGCAATAGACTGGCGTGAATAAAATACTTCTGGATTTTTTACTGCAATTTCAGGAACTCTTGGAGGCTTTTTATTGATTTCATAATCAACACTCATGTCTCCCTGGTAAACTGAGTTAGAAAAAATTCCAATTGTAAATTTACCCTTGATTGAGTTTCCATAGAAGGTATCAGCACCGATTTCAGTAAAGAATTCCTGGTATTCACCGTCTGGAGAAAGGATACTCATCTGGTAAGACTGATCTCCGTCGATTGTGTAAGTAATGCTTCCGTTTTCGAGCACATCCTTTCTGATTTTTGGTTTTGCAGGAAGTTCAAAGGTTTCTATAGGGTTTCCCTGTTCGTATGCAATACTCTGCCACTGGATTCTATGAGGAACCGAGCGGTCCAAGGTTTTACTTTCCTTTGGTAATTCCCAGTATTCATCGTCTATGCGGTAAATGTAATTATCGTCCAAAAATGAAATTGTGCTCCAGTCTGTAATTTCAAAAGGAACATCGTTTTGTGTAAATACTCCCTGATTTTGAGGGAAGGTTCGTATGATAAATCTCCATTTTTTTCCGTTATTCTTGTCCATTACGACACAAGGAATATTCATGGAAATAACTGTATTTTCTGCAATTGAAACAGGCTGACCTTCTATAAATGAATCTGGAGGAAGGCCCATTGTGTAATAAAGATTATACGGAATATAGATTTCTGAGCCCGCTGTGTAATTTATAATGCCTGTATCATAAAAGCTGTCTATAAACTGAGAATAATCTGCGTCGTAGGCATTGTCGGGTTCAACTGTATAATTAATTTTGATTTCCTGGTTTTTCTTTCCCGATTTTTTGATGCGGATTTGAACAGGACCTGTTAAATCGATTAAAACAGGATTATCGTAAGCAAAGCCCGAAGAAACAGGGTCTTCACCATTTAATGAATAGTAATATTCTGCTCCGTCTGAATTATCAATACAAAGCATCTGTTTATTTGCCCACACCCCTTCAGCAGGACTTAAAACCTTAATCTGAGCAAAGGCATTTGTAAGAAAGAGAGAAGAGAAAAAAATTACAGCGGCAAAAAACTTTTTCATGCTTTACAATCCCAGGAAAGGATCCAGAACGTCTTTTAATTCAGGATCATCCTTATAATAATATTCATTCAATTCGTCCTTTGTAAGACCAACAAGCTCGTGGCTCATATAATGAATCCAGCGGTTTTCGTCCGGAGAATTGATTTCGAACTTACGGCAATAATAATCAGGCTGAATAGGAAGCTGTTCCTTCTGATATGTAAAATATTTGTAATCGTGAACAACAACCTTAATATCTTCGCGTGGAAGTCCTCTTGAATTGATGAGGGTTTCTACAAGACAGTTGATTGTTCGGCCTGAATCAAAAATATCATCAACTAAAAGAATTTTATCACCCGGTCTTAAATTTTCAGGAGGATAAGTCCATCCGTCGATAAAAACCTTTGTATGCTTTGCAACATCCGAATATGAGCGGGCAACTACACCTGCGTACAATACCGGATGAAAGTGCTTTGCTTTAGAAAGAATTTTAAAATATTCACTTATGATATTTGCCATATAGGCACCACCACGAAGCGAACAGTAGATTACATCAGGAATAAATCCATCCCTATAAATCTGAGCTGCGAGTTTTAATGCGTTGTTTCTGACTTTATCGTATGGAAGAAATTCCTTTATCATTTTAAACCTCTTTTATCCTTTAATTATAATAAAAATTGGTAGAAAATCAAATTATTTGAATTCTTTGTCCGTTAGGATTCTGGCATTCATAGCCTTTAATTCATCCTTGTCATGGCTCACAATTATGCACGTTCTTTCTTCCTCGTGAATCAATTTTAATGTTTCTGCTATGAGCTTATTTTTTTTAGCTTCATCCTGAGAATGAAATGGTTCATCCAAAAGCATGAGTCTTCCAGGATATGCAAAAGCCCTAGCAAGTGCTACCCTCTGCTTTTCTCCCCCGCTCAAGTTTTTAGCCATCTGATTTATCTTTGTTCCAAGCTCAAGCTTTTGTAAGTAATATTCAGCCTTTTTCTTAGCCTGGTCTTTGTCGTAAATATTCAACAAAGGAAGCATTACATTTTTTAAAACACTTGTGTTTTCTATAAGGCGCGGTTCCTGAAATACATATGAAATTTTAAGTCCCGGTTCAATTGTAATTATTCCGTCCTTTATAAAATCAGAAGAAAACTCTAAGCCTGCAATTAAATTTAAAAGACTTGTTTTACCGCTTCCCGTTGGTGCATAAAAACCTACAATCTCGTTGTAATAAATATCAAAATTAAAATTCTTAAAAAGAACGTTATAGCCCTGAGACAGAGAAAACTTTTCTATATGAATCATTGGAAGATGAATCAATGTACTAGCGGACATTTACACCTCCCTTTTTCTTGAATAAAAGCTTTAATAAATTTTCAAGCAAAAATGAAACTACAACTAAAATAAATGTGATTGCTAAAACCGATGTACTTTCGAAAATTACCTGGTTACTTTGTAAAATTGTTCCAGCTCCTTTTTTTGGAAGACTTAAAACTTCTCCTGCAACAACAACCTTCCAGGTAAGACCAAAGGCACTCACAAGGCTGTTTAAGAAAAACGGAACAGCGGCCGGAACCTTTATGTAAAAAAAAGTCTGAAGCTTTGTGTACTCATAGATTTTTGCCATCTCTAAAAGCTTTTTATCGGCACTCAAAATTCCCGTTGTTATTGCAGTTACGATAATAGGCAACGTCATAAGGCAGGCTGTAAAAACCGGCACAAGATTAGAAGAAAACCAGTAAAGTGCAATAAGGATTACGGCAATTACAGGAGTTGAACGGATGAGCGACAAAGGAAAGCTGAAAAAGTTTTTGATAAAAGCATTCTGTCCTGCAAAGGTTCCGATTATAATTCCTAAAAATACGGAAATCAAAAATGAAAAAATTGTTCTTAAAAAAGTGAATAAAAAATTATTCCAGAAAGATTTAGAAGTGATTAAAACTAAAACCTGCTTAAAAACATCTTCCGGCGGCGGCAAAATAAGAGAAGCATTCATCTTTTTTGCCATTAAAAACCATATTAAAAAAAAGGTTATAACAGAGAGTAAAACTGGAATTATTTTTTTAATAATAGAATTTTTCATCAGGCAATTTACCGCCTATAGAAGAAGGGTCGTCCTGTAAAAATAATTTTAAAAGCTTTTCAATCTTTTCCTTATTTTTCTTTGCAGGTTCATATACATAATTTGATTTTGGAATTGCTTTTTCTACAACAGTAGCTGGAAGTCCAAGCTCATTTTTCTGGCAGAGCTCTCCGGCTTTTGCAGGATTTTTTACTGTCCATTTACATGCCTTTTCGTATTCTTTTAAAAATGCATTAAGCGGAGCCTTATTTTCTTCTGCAAAATCCTTTCTTACAACCATAACTGTAAGTGGATAATTTTCTTTATTCAAAACCTCGTATTCAGTTTTCTGTAAATCGATTGCAATTACAGAAGAATCCTTTTGCTGTGCGATTGTTGTGAATGGTTCAGGAACAACGGCATATTCAATCTTTCCCGAAAGTAACATTGCAGCAAGGTTTGCAGAAGGAATTGAAAAATCAAGAGTAACACCATCCGGAGTATTAATGCTTATTCCCTTTTCTTTTAAAAGATATTTTAAAATGTAATCAGGAGTTGCACCGTGACCTGCTACATAAACTGTTTTTCCTTTTAAATCCTCTAAAGACTGAACAGAAGAATCCTTTGTGATTAAAGAAAGATTTCCGTTTCCTGTTACGGCACACATAATAACTGCACCGTTTGTAGAGTTATAAACCTTAGCGGCAACGTTTGGAGGTAAAAAACCGATATCGGCTTCGTTTTTCAAAAGCTTTGGTAAAAGTGCCTGAGGGTCTGCGTATTTTGTATAAGTTACCTTTACGTTTTTAATGGACTTTGTATTTTCCATCATATATGCAGCAGGAACACAGCTTGGACCATTTAAAAGACCTACCCTTATTTCCTGTGCAAAAAGACCTGTAAATAATAATGCACTTGCAGTAAATGCTAAAAGCTTTTTTGAAATCATATTTTCCTCGTTTATCTTACAACAACTTTTTCTTTTGGAACGGAAACTGTTTCCTTCTTACTCTTAGTAAGCTTTACCTTGAGCTTTAAATCCTTTGAGCAGTCAATCTGAACTACATCGAAATCTTTGCCCTGGTTTTTAAGAATTTCCATTGAAAGCGGATCTTCAATTTCCTTACGTAAAAGACGTTTCATAGGGCGTGCACCCATAGAAGGATTATAGCCGTTTTCGATTAAATATTCTTTAGCTTTTGGCTTAATTTTTATAGTAAGATGCTTTTCTTTTAATCTTTCCGAAAGTTCATTGAGCTGGATATCCAGAATCTTTGAAATTTCTTTTTTGTTCAAAGCGTTGAATACAATTACATCATCTATACGGTTAATAAGTTCTGGGCTCAAAAGCTTTTTAAGCTCGTTCATTGCACCGCTCTTGATTTCTTCGTAAGGCATAACTCCGTCTGTAATTCCAAAGCCCATTCTGCCTTCGCTTGTAATCTGTCTTGCACCTGCGTTACTTGTCATGATGATTACTGTATTTCTAAAGTTTACAACGTGACCAAGATTATCGCTTAATTCACCTTCTTCCAAAAGCTGGAGCAAAAGATTAAAGATATCAGGATGTGCTTTTTCAATTTCATCGAGTAATACAACTGAGTATGGATGTCTTCTTACCTTTTCTGTAAGAACACCGCCTTCTTCATAACCAACGTATCCAGGAGGAGCTCCAACAAGACGGCTTGCAGTATGCTTTTCCATATAGTCCGACATATCAATTCTGATTAAAGAATCTTCTGAACCAAAAAGATATTTTGCCAAAGCCTTTGCAAGCTGAGTTTTTCCGACACCTGTAGGACCAAGGAAAATAAATGAACCGACAGGGTGCTTTGGAGAAGAGATTCCTGCCCTGCTTCTTCTGATTGCACCGCTAATAATGCTTACGGCACTTTCCTGTCCGATTACTGTATTATGAAGCTCGTCCTCCATGTGAACAATTCTTTCTGTTTCAGAAACTGTGAGCTGTTCAAGAGGGATGCCTGTCATTTCGCTGATGATATTTTCGATATCGTGTTCTGTTACAACCTTTACAGGATTTGTTCCGTTTTTATCCCAGAGGTCTGTATAAAGATTTAATTTTCGCTGTAAATCTATTACCTTGTCGCGGATAACGGCTGCATTTTCATAATCCTGATTTTGAAGAAGATTGTGCTTTTCAATTTCGAGCTCATTCTTTTTCTGTTCGAGTTCTGCAAATTCAGAAGGCTTTTCTTCTTCAAGAATTTTTTTAGCTGCCCCTGCTTCGTCCAGAATATCGATTGCCTTATCCGGTAAAACCTTTTCCGGTAAATAGCGTTTTGAAAGCTTGATTACACTTGGAATAACTTCTTTTGAATAAATTACGTTGTGATAGTTTTCGTATTTTTCCTTTATTCCTTCCAGAATCTTTTCTGTTTCATCAACACCAGGCTCTTCTACCTTTACAACCTGGAATCTTCTTTCGAGCGCTAAATCCTTTTCGATGTGCTTTGTATATTCTTTTGTAGTAGTTGCACCAATAATCTGGATTTCTCCGCGTGAAAGAGCAGGCTTCATAATGTTTGAAGCATCCATTGTTCCTTCGTTACCGCCGGCCCCGATAATTGCATGAAGCTCGTCTATGAATAAAACAATGTCCTTATTTTCCTGGAGCTCTGTGAGCATTTTTTTCATACGCTCTTCGAATTCACCACGGTATTTTGTACCTGCAACAACGGCTGCTAAATCAAGTGAAAGAATGCGTTTTTTAAGTAAATCAAGAGGAACGTGTCCGTTTGCAATTCTCTGGGCAAGACCTTCTACAATTGCAGTTTTTCCTACTCCCGGTTCTCCGGTTAATACAGGATTATTTTTAGTTCTTCTTGAAAGAATCTGAATTACTCTGTGAATCTCTTTTTCGCGGCCTACAACAGGATCGCATTTTTTCTCTCTTGCAAGTCTTGTTAAGTCCATGCAGTATTCGTTTAAGAATGGAGTTTTTGGTTGCTGCTGCTTTGTCTTATCCTGAGGAGCTTTTGTTTTTTTATCATCAAAGGCAGTAAACAAAGGACTATTTTCGTCAAACATTAAGGTTTTAAAAACATTGTTTACAAAGTGTTCTGCCCTGTCCTGTTTAATAGATGAATTCATCTGACTCTGAAGCTCAATTACAACAAAGCGTGCATCCATGATTGTGTAATCGGCTGTAGCAAAAAATCTGGAAGTGATGCTTCCTTCTTCGCGGATAGCGGCAAGCAGGAGATGTTCAGTGCCGATGTAATCATTATGAAGCGCATTTGACTCAATATCAGCAATATCAATCATCTGCTTCCAGCGGCGGCTCTGAGGAATAGTTTCTAAAGTTGGAGTTTTTGGTTCTGTTTCAAAAAATTTTTCTATAAAAGTAAGAAGATCCTGCGGTTCAAGCAGGAGTTTTGGGAAAATATTATATGCAATACCTTCCTTTAATTTTAAAATAGCAAGAACCAAGTGTTCGGGTAAAAGCTGACGGCTTCCCAGTTTTCTAGCTTCATCTTGTGCAAGGAAAGAAATAACCTGTATTGCACGAGGAGAAAAATTTTTCATGATAACTCCAAAAATAAAGAGATAAGTACATTATATTATCGACATAAACAGCCAAAAAAGACACACGAGAATTTGAAAAAAAAATTAAATTTATTGCTTAAACCTTGCGAAGAATGTCCAGAGGCTTTTCCCTTCCCGCTTTAACCGATGGAATAATAGAAACGATTAAGGAAAGAAGAATTGTAAGAGCGCAGATAAGGAAAATCTGTGCAAAAGGGATTTCCAGAGGGATTGTCTGAATATAATAAGCCGGATCCATCAAGTGAATCTGAGAAACCTCGTTTAAAGGTGTTCCTTTTATAAAATAACCGATTTTAGCAATATTATTTATAATCTTTTCGATTATACTTACAAGCTCGTTTGCATTTACAGAAAGAAGAAGCCCGAACACAAGCCCTAAAATAACTCCGCCAGTTCCGCAGGTAAGCCCCGTAAGTAAAAATGAAAGTGTAATTCCAAAAGGACTCGCTCCAATACTCTTAAGAATTGCAATTTCCTTTTTTCGCTCCATAACAAGCATGATGATTGCAGAGCAGATATTAATGGAAGCAACTAAAACAATAAGAATCATGATTAAAATAAGCATGACCTTTGTAGAAGCAAAATTTTCAAATTCAGACTGATGAACCTGCTGCCATGAATAAAAGTTTGCAACTTCTCCGTAATCAGACTGAAGGCATTTTTTTGTATAAGTAAGATTTGGAGAAAATGCATCAGGAGTTTCCATCATAATTGTAAAGTTAGCATTGGAAAGAGAAAGAGATGCAAAGGCTGACTCAATCGGTATAAAGGTCCAAAGCGCATCCATTTCCTGATAGCCCGAAGAAACCACTGCCTTTACCTTAAACGGAGTTAATTTTGGAACAAGGTTATCCTTTACATAACGGGTTGTAATTACCCTGAACGTATCTCCCGGATGAAGGTTTAAAAGCTCTGCCATCTTTTTTCCGATAATAGCTTCGTTTCCGATTATATCAAGACTTTCTCCTTCTACAATTTCCAAAAGTGAACTGAATGCCTTATTCTGTGTAAATACATCAGGATTAATTCCACGGATCTGAACCCCGGTTCTGTAATCGCCTGCTGTTCCTATTGCGTTTACATCAACTTCTGGAAAGGCGCTTATAATCCCGTCCTGCTCTTTCATCTCGTTTGCAAATTCAAAAAAGTTCTGGTAATTACGGGTCTTATCTATATCGTGTGCAACAAAGGCCTGAATATGCCCAGTAGAAAGTCCTATAAGACGCTCTGTCATTCCTTCTATCATTCCGTTTGTAACGCACAAAACACAGATAAGTGGAATAATACTAAGGCCGATGCAAAGTAGTGCTCCAAAGATACTACGGCGTGCAGAAGAGTTTTTCTCTGTTTTTGGGAAGATTAAGCTTTTTGTAAATAAAAGAGAAGACTTAAGCGTCATTTCTTACTCCCAAAATCAGCTTTTTCAAGCTTACCGTTTACAATTTTATAGCACACATCACCCTTGGCTGCTATTTTATAATCATGAGTTACAAGCACCAATGTTGCCTTATATTTATCTACCATATTAAAAAGAATGTCTCCGATTAATACGGCGTTTGCAGGGTCTAAGTTTCCTGTAGGCTCATCTGCAAGAATAACCTTTGGATTATTAATTAAGGATCTTGCTACTGCAACCCTCTGTCTTTCTCCGCCCGAAAGCTGGGATGGAAGATGCTTAATTCTGTCTCCGATTCCAACTTCATTTAAAAGCTGGATTGCCCTTTCCTCTGCTTCTTTTTTAGGAACACCTGCCATAAAAGCGGGCATATATACATTTTCCAAAGCAGTAAAATCTTTTAAAAGATAATGAAACTGAAAAACAAGTCCTAAAAATTTTGAACGGTATTCCGAAATATCATCCTCTGAAAGCTCATTTACAAGCCACTTTCCTGCCTGAACACTTCCCTTTGTTACAGTATCAATTCCACCAATGATGTTGAGTAATGTACTCTTACCGCTTCCGCTTTCTCCTGCAATAACAACCTTAGTTCCTTCCTGAATATCTAAATCAAGGTCTTTGAGGATGGTAAGACGTTCACTGTCTGTAATATAAGTTTTTTCAAGTCCTTTAATCTGAATAATGCTGTTACTCATCGTGAAGAACCTCCGCTACTGTAAGTTTTAATATATTTTTACTTGCAAACCATGAAGCAAACAAAGGAGAAGCAAGCCCGAAAAGAGAAATCATTACAACTTCTTTAAAGAACACTCTTGCAGGAATTGTTGCATATAAGGCATAGGTTGAATTTTCACTCAAGGAAGAAAGAACTTCCGGAGAAGTGATTGCAGTAAATGCATATTGAAGCCAGTACATAACAAAAGAAACTGCAGTAAAGAAAAAGTCTGTATTTACGCTGATTAAAAGCCCGAAGATAACGCCAGCCACAGAGCCGATTAAGCCTGTAGTAAGTCCCCTCATTATAAAGATAGATTTTATATTTGAGTTTGTAGCTCCAAGTGCGCTGAATATTGCAATTTCATTTCTGCGTTCAAATACTAAACGGCGCATACCGTTATAAATATTAATTCCTACAACAACAAAAATAAGGGCCACTAAAAGTAAAAGAATATTTTTTTCTATGCGAAGAGCCCCGAAAAAAGATTTATTATATTCCCTCCAGGATTTAAACTTTCCATTCGGGAAAATTTTTTTTAAGAATGTGATTTTTGCAGCATCATCATCCTTATCGCTGATTTTAATTCCGTAAACAGGCTTTACCTTTTCTCCAAAGTATTTTTTTCCGTCCCGGATATTTATATAACAATAAGTAGAATTAAGCTCCGAATAGCCTGAAGTAAACACACCTGTAACAATAAACTTTCGTTCGCTTGATAAAAGACTTACATCAGAGCTTCCACTTAAAACAAAAAAGTTTACAGTATCTCCTACCCTGGCTCCAAGATTTCGTGCAAGCTTATTTCCAAGTATGATTGAATTTTCTTCTTCCAAATCAAAGTAGCCGTTTTTCATTATAAGCTGGTCTCTAAAGCCCTTGTCTGTTTCATAGCATTCAGGATCTATTGCTCTAATTACTGCTCCGCTTTCCCTTCCGTACTCACTTGTCATTAAAGTCTGTGCTTCCAAAAAAGGGCTTATACAAAGAAAATCCTTAGTGTTCCTGCATAAATCATTTATTGAATCTACTTCATTTTGTTCTAAGTTTTCTGCCTGAATGTGATACGATGATAAATCTATAATTGCATCTATAAAGCTAAGCTGAAAGCCGTTCATAACGCTCATTACAACAATAAGGGTCATTACGCCAAAACAGATTCCCAGAGAAGCAAGCTTTGAAGTAGCAGCCGATTTTGATTTTCTGTCTACGCGGCTGAATCGGGAAGAAACTGTGTATATCCATTTTAAATTGCTCAAAAAAGAGTTTTTATTCATAAAGTTTTTCCCTCACAAAAGTTTCTCCGTTATAATAAGCATCCTTTATTTTTTTACCTTCTTCATAATATGTTATAACAGAAAAATCATCATCAAAAAAGATTTGAGTATTATACGCATTTTTAGAAGAATATACGGTTTTAATTTTTAAAGTTCCGTTTTCGTAGTATTCGTAATCAGGACTCTGCTCTTCATCTTTATAAAAATATAACTCAGTTTTGGTAACAGGATTTGAAACTGAATAGTCGGTAACCTCCTGCCTTGTAATTCTTTTTTCTGAATCGTATTCAAAAACAGTTTTATTTATGAGTAAATATCTTTTGCTTTGTGTAGAATAATTGTTCATTTCAAGCACAACCGGTAAACCGTCCTGATTATAAACTGTCTTAGCCTTAGATTCCTCTGTGGTGATTGTTTTTGAAGAAGGCTTTACGTTTTCAAAGTCGTAGGTATAATCTTCCTGCAGCGTGATTTTAGCATTTTCTGCATCGGGGATGTCCCAGTGTTCTTTTTTAATAAGCCTGTAGCGTTCGTCATAAAAAAATCTTGTTACACGACTTTTACATTTATTTATAAAGACAAGCTTTCCGTCCGAAAAGTCCGGAATAAAAATTTCGTTTCCGTATTCAAGGATTTTA
Organism: Treponema sp.; assembly: GCA_017962965.1. Classification (GTDB taxonomy): domain Bacteria; phylum Spirochaetota; class Spirochaetia; order Treponematales; family Treponemataceae; genus Treponema_D. The sequence continues at coordinate 92,652 of JAGCUI010000048.1, forward strand.
AGCTTATTTAAAGAATCCAAAAGCCTTATTTCTACAGGTTCATTCTGGCCGTTTTCATAAGAATGGGAAAACTTCATAACCTGTTCAAGCTCACTAAGACTTTCAAGCTCATCTGCAATACGCTCTTCTTCTAGATAAGATAAAAGCCCTTCTACCCAGTCTCCGTTATCAAGGGCCGGAACATAAAAGTCTGCACTCTCAAGTAAATCTTCTGTGCTTTGTGCCTCTGTATTATTTTGAGAAACCTCTTGTGTTTCATTTTTATTTTTTCGAGAACACGCCGTAAATAAAAGGCTAATTAAAACTAAAACCCAGAATGATTTTACAGTCAAATCTTATAATCCCAAGAAGTCATTTATATATTCTTCTGCATCAAAGGTTGTGATATTTTCGTATTTTTCACCGTTACAAACAAAGGCAACAGGAATATTTAATTCACGCCCGATTGAAACAGCACATCCGCCTTTTGCAGTTGAATCGTATTTTGTCATAATAACGGCATCAAGACCTACTGCTTCGTTAAAAACCTCTGCCTGGCGCAATGCATTCTGACCTGTTGTTGCATCAATTACTAAAATCTTTTTATAGCAGCCTTCGTCGGCCTTGGAACGGCAGATTTTATCTATCTTTTGTAATTCGCGCACAAGGTTTTCTTTATTATGAAGGCGTCCTGCTGTATCAGCTAAAACAAGCCCCGGACCCTTTGCCTTTACTGCCTCTGCCGCATCAAAAACAACCGCAGAAGGATCTGAACCATGCTGATGGCTTACAACTCTTACCCCAGTTTTTTTACCGTGCATTTCAAGCTGTTCGATTGCAGCCGCTCTAAAGGTATCTGCACTTGCAAGAACAAGGTTTTCAAGGCCACGGTTTTTAAACCAGAGTGCAAGCTTTGCAACACTTGTAGTTTTTCCAACTCCGTTTACACCAAGCACCATCCACACATTCTGCTTCTGACGATCCGGCTCAAGCTCAATGGATTTTACACTCTGCAAAAGAAGTGTTTTTAATTCATTTATAATAGCGTCCTCTGAGTCTGCCTTATTTTTAGAACAGATTGATTCAAGTTCTTCTACAATCTGATAGGAGGTTTTTGCACCAATGTCGCCTTCTACTAAAAGGTCTGTTAAATCATCATAAAATTCTTCGTTTTTATTTCCTCTTGAAAATAAAGCCTTGAACTTTGAACCAAAAGATTTTTTCATAAATAAAACTCCGCGAGTATTCTATTCAGTTTTTTTAATATCAGTTTTATCATCCGCCTTTACGGATTCATCTATTATTTTTGTTTTTTGAGAAGCTTCATCCTCTGCTTTCTCTGCTTCCGCTGCTTCTTTATCTTCCGGCACCTCTTTTTCCCTTGAAAAATCCATTGGAGCAAGCTCTTCCTCTTTTGGAAGAATGCTGTTTGCCGCGTAAAGATAACGCACTAATTCATAAACAAACCAGACTCCGCATGCAACAGAAATTCCGGTACTTATATCCGAAGCCAAAATCCATCTGTTTGCCTCGTCAATCTGCTGTTGTGTCTGTAAATAACCCGCCTGCCCCGCAAAAGCATAAGACTGAGCCTGTCCGTTCAGATAAAAGGTTGGAATTAAAGAACAGATTAAAACACTATAGGAAGTATACATCCATCGACGGCGTTTTTCAATGTAATCATTTTTGTCCGTCAAATCTACATCAACTAAATATGTATTTCCTTCTTCAAGCTTTTGATTATCCAGAATAAAAAAGTCGCTCGATTTTTTTCCGGCATAAAACTGTCCTAAAACAGGCTTTCCGTTTATTTCAATCTGCCCTTCAAACTCTTTTCCATCCACATAAAAAGTTCCGTTTAAATCAGTCTTTGGAAAAAGTGAAAGATCAAGATATTCTTTTTTCCTCATGTTAATCTCTATAACATAAGTCTGGTTTCCTTCAAAATAGTAATCAAGTAAAACAGTTGTATATTCCTTGCACACAAACTCAAAATGATGCACGCCCGAATCAAGCTTTAATTTTTCAAAAACATTTTTCTGTAAAACATCATCTATATAAATTAAAAGATCATCCTGTGGCACATTGGAATTAAATTTGATTTCTATAGGAAGTGAGTTTGTAACACTAGGGGCAATCTGGCGCACGATGGAAGATGCAATAATATCAGCTTCATCCAAAGAACCATACTCTGTAGCCCGCGCAATACAATTTCCGCCCGGATAATTATAAAGCTCAACACTTACTGCAATATATTCTCCGTATGCTTTGATGTTTCCTGTAATAAGTGCGTTTATATTATTCTGAACAATATCCTTTTCCAAAAGCCTGTTATCGTAGGAAGTAAACTTTATGGTAGAAGGAATCTCGTACAAGGCTGAATAATTATTCTGAAAGATTTCTATTTTTTCTATCTGGTTTTCATCATGAGTGTTTTTATAAATCTCATTTTTACCGGCAGCAAGGATTTTTTCTTCATATTCTTTTTGCTTTGAAAGGTTTTCGTCTATCTTTTTTTTTATTTCAAGGATTGCTTCTTCTTCCTTTGCAATTTTTGCATTTAATTCCTCTTTGGAATAATTATGAAGAACTAATGAATCCCTTTTTTGAATCTCTGCCGAAAGCTGCAAAAATAATGAGGTTCGTTCGTTTTTTAATTTATAAAGCTCACGTTCATAGGCTTCCGAAACATAAAGCGTTCTGAAGGATGATTTAGAAATATTTTCCAGGATACGCTCAGGAATCATTTTTGAAATTCCTTCCGCAACACTTTGCTTTTCCTTTCCAGTAAAAGAAAACTTTTGTGCCGCAATAATCCATTTTTTAGAATCCTGAGCATGAGCAAAAGCCGTGATAAAGATTAATGCTAAAAGAGTAATTATTTTTCTGTAGGTTTTAAAACTACTCCCGGTCATCTTCAGAAGCTACTCCTGATCCTCATCATCATCGCTTGCATCCATAGGAAGCCCCTTCCACTTGGCTACAAGATATGCATTCATAAAATCATCAAGGTCGCCGTCCATTACTCCCTGAATATTTCCAACGTTGTATTTTGTTCTGTGGTCTTTTACCATTGTATAAGGACAGAATACATAGGAACGAATCTGGCTTCCAAAGGAAATATCCTTTTTTTCTGCGGCAAACTTTGCGTTTTCTTCTTCTTTCTGAGCACGGTAATATTCGTAAAGACGAGCCTTGAGCATGTTCATACAGGACTGACGGTTCATAATCTGGCTTCGTTCTGTCTGGCACGCAACAACAATACCCGTTGGAATATGAGTAAAGCGAACGGCAGAGTCTGTTTTGTTTACATGCTGTCCGCCCTTTCCGCCTGCACGGTATGTATCTACACGTAAATCTTCCGGTCTGATATCTACTTCGATTGTATCATCCAGAACCGGATATACATAAACCGAAGCAAATGATGTGTGGCGTCTTGCGTTGGCATCAAAAGGAGAGATTCTTACAAGACGATGGATTCCGCCTTCTCCCTTAAGATAACCGTATACAAAATCACCTGAAATCTGAATTGTAATTGATTTTAAACCGCCTTCTGCTTCAAGCTCATCCATTACTTCTGTTTTATAACCGTGGCGTTCTGCCCATCTTAAATACATACGGCTGAGCATAAAACACCAGTCACAGGCTTCTGTTCCGCCCGCACCTGCATGGATTGTTAAATAAGCGTCGTTCTGGTCAACTTCGCCGGAAAGGAGGTTCAATATATTTAATTTTTCGAATTTTTCTTTTGCAGCATCATACATGGAACGAACTTCATCCTCGTCGCTTTGCTCACCGCTTTCTGCAGCAAGCTCGTACATTGCTTCAAGGTCGTCCATATCTGTAATAAGGGCTCTCCATGGCTCTACTCTGTTTTTGAGCTTACGAATCTGGGACATTACTTTTTCTGCATTTTTTGGATCATCCCAAAAGCCTGGTTCACCCGTAAGAGCTTCTTTTTCGCTCACCATTTTATCTATGCTGGCAGAGTCAAAGACGCCCCCAGACATTCATAATTTCTTCGCGTAATTGTTCTACTGGTATTTTTAATTCTTCTAACATACTATTAAAATAACAATAAAAAGCGATTTTTACAACATAATTGACAAATAAAAAGTTGGGCTTTATTATTTAAAAGCATGAAAAAATTTTTAAGTATTTTAGCTCTTTTAATCATTTCTCTGCCACTTTTTGCAACAAAGCCTGTTATTTTAGATATTCAGGCAAGAGCAAGTAAAGGAACTAAAATCAATCTCTTCTGGGTTCTTCCCGAAAATCCCGACCAGGAAATTACAAAGCTTTTAATTTACAGAAGCACAACTCCAATCACACGCTACAGCCAGATTAAAAACCTTACACCAATTGCAGAGCTTTCTGGAACTGAAACAGGCTATACAGATTCTGTAAAAGATTATAAAGATTATTTTTATGCTGTAATCACAGTTACAGATAAGCCTTACGAAATTATTCTTGCTTCCATGAATTCTACAGTGAACGGAGTTCATTTAAAGCTTCAGACAAAACAGTCTCAGGCACCAAAAAAACAGGAAGAAGAAAAACTTTATACAAACGGAACAAAACGAGAAACACCACTTCCTTATCTTGATATGATAGAAGGCATGAATGAAGATTCTTCTATCTCGGAAGCAACTGTTCAGTCAACTACAGAGTTTTCTACTTCTAAAAAATCAGACTCAGAAATTTTAACACCGTACTTTTTCGAAGAGGATTTAGTTTCACCAGACGGCGGCGATGATTATATCCTTTTTGATATTCTTAAAAACACCTTTGTTCAGAGAAAATATTCAGAAGCAGACGCACAGCTTAAAAAGCTTGTAAAAAGAAATATTTCGGAATCTGTTCAAAACAGAGCCTACTTTTACATCGGAGAATCTGAATACTTTCTTGGAAATTACGAGGAAGCTGTAAAGGCTTTCATCCAGGTTTCACACGAATACCCATTGCAGACCTACAGATGGATAAACGCGTGTATGGATAAAATCGAAATTACAGAATAATTAAATCAAACTTAATAAATATTTCTGAGTAACTCAAGCACAGACGGACGTTCAACAATTCGTTTGATGTCGTTTACAAAGTCCTGAGCCTTAATTTCACTTTTTACAACTGCCTTTCCGTTTTCGTCGGCACGAGGCACATTGTCTATAGCGTTTTCAGAAACATCCTTTTTAGTTTTATCAGGAAGGGCAACAAGAACAACCTCATCGCCAATATTAATTCTGTCGTAGAAACCCTGGTTACTGATTTCGCCTTCTGAAATTTCTTCTCCGGCATTTGTAATAACTAAGGTTCCGTATACATCATTTTCTGTATAATAAACACCGGTTCCGTTATCCGAAGTCTGGATTCCTCCCCGTCTGATGATTTTAAATTCTGTTCCCTTTACAATGTTTTCGGCCTTACCCAAATCTACAACCACAGTCTTACCGTTTCGTTTGATGATTTTTCCGCGAACTGTAAGCTGCTCTAATACCTGCTTTCTGAATCTTCTTAAAACTGTAGAAAAACGGTTGTTTCCGGTTGAATAATAATTATTTGAATTAATCATAAGACCGGTTCTGGCGTTATACATTGTTGCAGTCAAAGTTAAATCATTCTGACCTTCGCTCAAAGAAACAATGATAAAATAATCAAAGGCATTGCTTCTTGCATTCTTAAAGGCTTCTCCCACGCTTGTAATAGGATTTACCTGAGTCTTTACACTTGTAATTGCAATACCCGAAAATACATCGGCACACGCACGAGCCGCAAGCTTATTTGTATCTGCATGAATAAAGCTCGAAGTTGTATCCTCATAGAAAACTGCAATATTCCATCTTGTTTTATCAAGATAAAAAGGATCTACCTTCCATCTTTTTGCAAGGGTATCTTCAAGTAAAGAATCATATGCTTCGATTTTATCATCTAAATCTGTTTTTTTAGCCTGAGACAAGCTCTGGTAATTGTGATCTTTAATAAACTTAAGCTGTTCAAGATAAAGCTCGTTCATTCCGTTGAGTTTTAAAATATCAGCATAAGCGGCACGTGATTCATAATTTACAGGGTCTAAAAGTAAAGCCCTCTGATATTCATAAATTGCACCCGAACCGTCGTAGCGAGTTTTATACTGTCTTGCATTATCAACGTGGTACTGTGCAAACTGTTTTCTTTTATTATTTTCAAGACTCAATAATTCTCGAACCTCAAGCTCCATTGCAAAACGCATAAGTTCATCCTGAGGCTGTGCATTAAGTCCTGTTGTCCATGCATCAATTGCTTCCTTTGTTTTACCTGTTTTAATGTATGCAATTCCCTTTAAGTACCATGCAGTAGAATTCTTACGGTTACGTCCGATTAAAAAGTCGCTCAAATCAAGAACCTCTGAATAACGGCCCTGTTTGTATAAAATGGTTGTTAAAAGCTCGTAGGATTTTTCTAAGTTTCCGTTAATTTCTACAGAGATTCTTGCATGATTTTCTGCCTGCTTGTAATCCCCCTTCATGGAATAAACAACGGCTGCAAGATAATGAACCTCAGGGTCTCCTGAATAATATGTTAAAGCCTGGCGAAGATATTTATCTCCATCAGAGTATTTTGATTTTTCTGCGTAAATGAGTGAAAGCGCCAAAAGAGCATTTCTGTTATCAGCCTGTCTTTTTAATGCTTCCTTGTATTGTTTTTCAGCACCAGTGTAGCGGCCTTCGTAAAGTTCAATTTCTGCAAGACCAAAGTGTGCGTCTATGTCGTTAGGAAATTTTTTAAGGATTTCGTTGAAGATATTACGGCCCTCGTCCAGTCGTCCTAAAGCCAGATAAATCATTCCTTTAAGGTTTAAGTATTTTGAATTGGATGGTTCATATTTTTCTGCATTGGAAAGATAATTCAACGCAAGGTCAAATTCTCCAAGCTTATAAGAGCATTCTGCAAGCTTGAACCACGCGTTTGAATATGCAGGATTCTGCCCTACTACCTCGAGGTAATACTGCTGTGCAAGATAGAAGTTTTCATCCTGCTGATAGCGCAAGCCCTCGTTGTAATTTTCCAATACTGTTTTTGTTTCTGCACCAAAAAGCTGAAAATTAAATAAACAAAATACAGACAACCCCAAAGCTAAAATGATTTTCTTATTATTCTTCATTAGTTTTCCCACCTTCTATATTCCGAATAACTTTAATTACATTAATTCTATGTCCTTCCATGTCCTGTACAATAAAATCGTACGAGTTCCATGTTGCCTTCTCATATTTTACAGGTACTTTGCCAAATAAATCAAATACAAAACCACCTAAAGAGTCAAAATCTTCTGTAGGGAAGTCTGAACCGATAATTTCGTTCAAATCATCAAGGTTTACGCGTGCATCACAAAGCCATAAATTTTCGTTTACAGTGATGATGTCTTCCCTTTCCTTATCAAACTCATCCTGAATATCACCAACAATCTCTTCGATAATATCTTCCATTGTTACAATGCCCGAAATTCCGCCATACTCATCAATGGCAATTGCAATATGAAGGTGATGTCTTTTAAATTCCCTCAAAAGTGAGTCGATTCTTTTACTTTCGGGAACAAAATATGGTTTACGGATTATTTTTGAAAGGTCAATCGGTTTGTTTTCAGAAATTACTTTTAACAAATCCTTAACGTAAAGAATTCCCTGAACATTATCAATTGAATCTGTATAAACCGGGAATCTTGAGTGTCCGCTTGCAATAATTTTTGCAAAAAGCTCGTCGCGTGGTGTATCGCTGGAAATAAAATCCACATCAATACGTGGGACCATTACTTCTTTTACCGAAGTTTCAGAAAGTGCTTCTACTCCCTGAATCATGTCCTGTTTTTCTTCGTTTAAAATCTCCTGTTGAATACTGTCTGTTTCATCGGAGGAAGGTTTTTCTTTCTTTTTGTGATTAAATATACTCATTATAATATTTTTTCATCCTTTAATTTTTCAAGTATTTTTTCCTGGAGCTTAAGCATCCTGCACTTTGGTATAACACCGCTTTGGATATGCTCTTCCCCATGATCATAACCATTTAAATGCAAAAGTCCATGAACTAAAAGCCGCTTTAACTCAGCATCCTTATCAACTTCAAAGTAATCTGAATTTACAGGGAGGGTTTCAAGACTGATTACAATGTCTCCGGCGCATTTCCACTTGCCTTCCTCATCCTTATAAACTTCATCACTTTCAAAAGATAAAACATCTGTAGGGCTGTCAATGTTACGGTAAGTTTTATTAAGCGACTGTATATATTTATCGTTACAAAAAAGAAGGCTGATTTCTTCCCCGCGGATTTTTAATTCCTGCAAAACCTTATTAAAAAAAGGCTCCACATTTTTAATCCATTGAGGTTCTTCAACTTCTTCCTGTACGCTTATAAATATTCTGTTTTTATTCATTCTTGTCCGATTTATCTGCCTTAGTCTGTTTTTCAGATTTTTCAGCCTTTTCTTTGTTTTCTTCTTCCTTCTGGTCCGGATATTCAATTCTACTGTGATAGTAACCGGCAAGAATCTGAACAAAAGCTTCTTTTATCTTGGAAATATCACGGAAGGTCAAATCACAATTATCAAGCTGATTATGTTCTACCTTGGCATTTATAAGAGTTGTAATAAATTTTTCAAGGCTTGTTACAGAAGGATTTTCAAGTGTTCTGCAGGCTGCTTCAACTGTGTCTGCAAGCATTACAACAGCAGATTCTCTTGTACTTGGAGGATTTCCAGGGTATGAATAATCTTCCGGAGAAACTGTAGGATCCTTTGCCTTAGCTTCGTTATAAAAATATGTGATTACGCTGTTTCCGTGGTGTTCTGAAATAATATCGATTACAGCCTGTGGAAGATGCATCTGATGTGCCTTTTCTACACCCTTTTTAACGTGACTCTTGATTACCGATGCAGACAAAGAAGGATTAATTTCATCGTGCTTATTTTCTCCCTTCTGATTTTCTACAAAGTATTCGCTCTGATCGATTTTACCAATATCATGATAATAAGCACCTACACGAGCGATGAGGGCATTAGCACCAATTTCACGGCAGGCTGTTTCTGCAAGCTGTGCAACCATAAGAGAATGATTGTAGGTTCCGCTGGCAGTAACAAGCATCTTCTGCATCAAAGGATTGTTGTTCAAATCACTCAAATCCATAAGACGGAATACAGAAGAAGAATTCAAAATGTATTCAAGCGGAGTTAAAAAGCCCAATGTCATAATGCCGGAGAAGAATGCGTTACACATTACACCGATGATAAGTGAACCTGAGTCTGTTAAAGATTCATTAAAGATTACAAGCAGCACAAACATGTACACGGCATTAAATATGGAAAGCATTATAGAAGAAAGCACTAAATCAATTCTTCGTTCAATTTTTCTTACAATGGCTACAGAGCTCAAAGAAGTTGCAAGAGTATAAAGGAAAGGCGGTAACTGCCAGCCAGAAGCAACTAAAACTCCAATAGACATGATTACGGAAAACAAAACTGCAGCAAGGTCGTCGTACAAAATTGTTACAAGCATAACACAAAGACTTGCCGGGATAATTATACAAAGAGAATACTGAGTTGAAAAAAGCTGAACCTTGCTTCCGAATGCCGTTGCAGAATATACAATTAAAAAGAAGATGGTCTGTAAGATAACCTCGCGCATTTTAATCTTTCGGTTAAACGGAAGGAATGAATACAAAAGATACCACGCAACTGCAACTAAGAACAAAAATAAAATGATATTTGCAAATGCCCTGTAATCAATATAAATCGGAGAAACGGACATCTTTTTAAGCTTTGCATACGCTTCTTCTGTAATTACAAAGCCCTTGTGGATAATGCGCTCCCCTTTCTGAATTGCAACAGGATCCATGCCGTCCGGCGGAAGGGATTTATTTGCAATAATGTCTCTGTCTGCAACCTGCCCGATTTCAAAATCGTTTAATGCAAATCTTGCAACAGATTCAGATGTACTTACCTTCACAAGAGTAACTGCACAAACAGCTAAAAATCCCAGGAAAAAAAGGATTAAAAAAGGATATTTTACCTTTACGTAGTTTCCCAAATTTTCAAAAAATACTGATAAAACACTCGATTTAAATTCTGTCTTCTTCGCTTTCATTTTCATATGCCTTTACAATTTTTTTGACCAGTCTGTTTCTTACAACATCTTCTGCCGTAAGCTCCATAAAACCAATGTCTTCTATTCTATTTAAAATCCTTATTGAATGAACTAATCCCGAGCTTTTCTTTGCAGGTAAATCAACCTGAGTCGGATCCCCTGTTACAAACACCTTGGAATTATCGCCCATTCTTGTTAAAAACATTTTCATCTGCGAACACGTTGTATTCTGCGCTTCGTCTAAGATAATTACTGCATTATTCAAGGTTCTTCCGCGCATATATGCAAGAGGTGCAACTTCTATTATACCCGATTCTGTGAGTTTTCGTATAGTTTCATTGGGCACAAGAGATTCCATTGCATCCCTGAGCGGCCTTAAGTATGGATCTATTTTCTGCTCCAGATCTCCGGGTAAAAAGCCAAGACTTTCGCCTGCTTCTACAACCGGACGGGAAATAATAATCTTATTTTTTTTATGCTGTAAAACTTCGCTCAAGGCCTGAGCCACTGCAAGATATGTCTTACCGCTTCCTGCACTACCCGTACAGAAAACCATATCTTTAGTCTGTAAAAGATTTATATATTCAGCCTGATTCTGTGAACGAGGGTAAATTTTTTTATAACCGCCCGGGATTACGATTGCTACTTCCTGAGCATTTACCTTTTTTTGAGTATTTAAAACAGAAATTACAATATCTTCTGTATTTTTTCCGCCGTCATTTATTTCATCAACAATACGGTCAATTATAAACTGAAATTTCTGACAAATGTCCGGGTCTTCTGTGTCTACGGAAAGCTCGTTTCCCTTGGTATAGACATTGGTGCCCAGGTTTTCTTCTATAAGTCTTAAATTACTGTCATTGGTTCCGCACACACATGCAAGAATACTATTATCCGGAACAATTATGGTATATTCGCTCAATTAAACCTCTTATCTTTATGATAACCTATTTATATTTATTTTGAAAGACCAAATCTATTCAAGTCGTATAGTTCCGTAATCATCAACAATTGTTGTCTTCATGCTGGACATTGGTCTCCAGGTGATGCCCAGTGTAAAATACGGATTATAATCATAATACTTTCTGCCGTTTTCTGTTACAAGACGAGGTTCAAACTTTAATATCATGCTAAAGTCCCAGTCATGAAGCTCGTGTGTAATGCTCAGGTTCAGTGATTTTAATTTAAAGCCCGAAGCCTTTCTTAAATCTTCATTATCAAAACGGAAGGAATCAAACAAATCTAAGAAGATATTTTCTTCGCCAGGAATTCTTCCCTGATGGCCCAGCATTGTCTGGAAATATCTATATAAAACAGAGTTTCTTGAAGTTGCAGAGAATGTAATATTCAAAAAGTTATTAATCCTGAAGGTGATTCCCGGTGTAAAAAGGAAGTAACTGCTTGTAGGTCTAACAAGGTCTGCAACTACACTTGTACTAAGAGTTGGTGCAATTGAAATTCTATTAAACCATTTGTAGTAAGTCTCTGGAGTAAAGGTATATGAAAGAGAAAGTGTATACGGAATAAAGCTCTTTGTTGTTTCACTTATCCAGCCTGTGTGATTAACATCATCAAAATTATAGGCATAAGTATTGAGCATTACATAAGAAAGAGAAAAGGTTTTATAGCTTGCAGAAAGTTTAAAGCTTTCCATACAGTTATCTTCTAAGTTATAGCTTAAGCTTTGTGAAAAATTGAGCTTTGAATCCAAAAGAGAAACCTGCACAGTCTGATCAATCGGATTTTTAATCCATTTTGAATCTTCCTTAGACTTTTGCTGAACACCTGTAGAAAGGCTGAAATTGACATAAGGGAAAGTAAGATGCAAGGTTCCGCTCACCTTTGGAAGCTGAGGTGAAATTGTTGAGCTTAAAACAAAGCTCTGTGAAAATTTATTTTCCTGCTGCGACGAAGCAATTGTAAGATTTAAAAGATTTTCTGTAACAGAATCTGCATCCGTAAAATCAAGACCGCAGTATTCCCACGAAGGATTATTTGCATCGCCGTTATATTTTTTTCTTAAAAGCTTAAAGGTTGAATTCCATGAAATTCCTGAATTTGCAAAGACCGGAACATAAACAAAAGGCTTAAAAGAAATTACGTTCTTATTTGTAATTGTCTGCGACTCCGCATTATAGTCTGCGTTTTTAAGATTAGTTATATCCTCGGCTCTTGTGTAACCGTCTGTATTCGGGTGTCCCTGCCAGATTGGATTATACAAAAAGTCGTTTGTCATGCTCAAAAAATTCTGGGCATAATTCATGCTGCTTGTAATTTGCAAAGGAGCTTTAATTGTGTACATGTCCGACTTTTTTTTGCTCCAGTCAAAGCCCTGGCTGCTTGTTAAACTTGTTTCGTCGTAATTAATCTGAAAAACAATGTCCGGATTAAAATTATAGTTAAGTCTGTAAGTAAAGGAATCTGGAATATAAGTTGTAAGCGGATTTGATGTAAGCTCTGTAAATGTAAGCTCAAGCTTTTCTTCTTCTTTTTTATCCTTAGAATCTTTACTCTCTTCCCCAGTCTTTTCACCTTCCAAAGTTTTTTCTGCTTCGTCAGTTTGCTTTTCTTCTTCCGGCTCTCCGTAAATATCAGTTGGTTTTACAAGAGGAATATCATACTGTTCGGTGTTAACCTTTTGAGAAACCTGAGGCCATGAAAATAAAGTTCCGTTCATGTTCATATTAAACTTAACCGGAGTAACTGTAGAAGGATAATAAATCTTTCTTTCCGGTGAATAATAAGCCCAGCTGTCTGCATTCTGTGCCCGTGAATCAGAGCTTATAGAAGCATTTGAAGTTGAAGAAATATTGATTGCCGAATACCAGCTCAAGGAAGCACTCGAAATATACGGATTTAAAAAAGCCGGAATAGTAAAGCTTTTAGTTGCATTAATCTTCCAAGCCAAAGATGAAATTTCTGTAATATTGATTTCTGAAGTGTCTTTTCCGCTCATAAGGTACGAAAGCCAGTCCATTGATTCACTGCGGTTTTCAAAGTCGTATGCAAAATAAGGATCTGAATAAAGCGGAAGAGAAATTGAAACATTAATCGGATTTGAAAAACTTAAATCAAGCTTGGCCTTATAACGGAACGGTAAATCCAATCCCAAAAAATTAGATCTGTCCCAGTATTTATTTCCTTTAGGAGAAAGAGAAAGATAATTTCCCTGTGCGCTAAAAATTGTGTTACTAAAGGCCATTGCAACATCATATTTCATGCTGGAAATAAAACTAAGCTTTTGTGGAATAACGTTGCCTTCTATGCCTGCAAAAAATCCCAGGTTTGAATATGCATCAAGCTCGAATTTAATATATTTTGATGTGTCTCCTTTATAATCCTTATCTAAATTATGAAGTACAATTCCCTGAAGCTCCTGTTCTTTTAAAGAAGAAGGCTTCATAAAATTATAAATACCCTTTGCAGATTCAGTTGCAGAATCATCGGAGGTAGAAGTTGATGATGAAGAATCGAGGGGCTTTCTTCCGTATAAATAACTTGTTGTCTGAAAGTAAAAGCCTTCTCTTGGTCTAAAGCCGAATACAGGATTAAAAACAAGCTCATCTTTTGGATAATAAAAGGCCGGAAAATACATTACAGGAACCGGGCCCACATACAAAACCGCATTAAAAAAAGCAAACTCGCCGCCTGGTAAAAGCCATGTTCTTGAAGCATCAATGTGCCAGTGAGGATTAGGATCATCACAGAAGGTAAGACTTGAATCTTTAAATACGATTGTATTATTTTCGCTTTTTCCAAAAATATCAGAAAAAACTACAAGGGTTGAACCCGAAGGAAGATTGATTGCATCGCTTTGTGTCTGAACAACATGCCCGTCATCAAAAACACCCTCGAGCGTAGAAGTATTCATTATTAAAGAAGAAGCCTTGGTAGTTTCTCCGCCGGAAGAATCTGTTTTAGTAGTAATTTCAACTCCACCGCTTGCATAAAGCATCTGCGTTTTTCTGTCGTAGGTTACACGCTCGGCTTTAATTTCACTAACAGAATTTCCCTTTGCAACAGTGAGCTCTACAGCACCTTCGAGAATAATAGTATCATTTTCAGTTTCTTCATTCTTCTGGTAATCAGTCTGGCGTGCATTTTTAATTGTGATTGTAGTAACCTCTTCCGTAGAAGATGAAGATCCGCTTGTGTTTGGAGCAGTGTTTTCCTGAGAAAAAAGAGGGAGCGCCCCGAAAAGTAAAAAAAGTGAGAATATTAAAAAACGGAATCTGAAAATATTTTTCATACTAAACTGATTCTTTTATTATATATCCTATTTAAGAAACTGTCCCGTATAGCTTTTTTCTACCTTTGCAATCTCTTCCGGAGTTCCCGTTGCAACAATTGTTCCGCCGCGGGTTCCGCCTTCAGGACCAAGGTCAATTATATAATCTGCCTGTTTAATTACATCAAGGTTATGTTCAATCATCAAAACAGAATTACCGTTATCTACAAGCCGTTGAATAACTGTCATAAGCTGCTTTACGTCTGCAAAATGAAGTCCGGTTGTAGGTTCATCAAGAATGTACAAAGTTTTACTAGTGGCTGGACGGGCAAGTTCATTTGCAAGCTTAACTCTCTGTGCTTCTCCACCAGATAAAGTTAAAGCATTCTGTCCAAGCTGAATGTATCCAAGACCTACAGACTGTAAGGTTGCAATCTTTCTATATATATGCGGAATACTCTGGAAAAATTCGCAGGCTTCATCAATAGACATATTCAAAACGTCGTTGATATTTTTTCCTTTATATTCAACTTCAAGAGTTTCATGATTAAATCTTTTTCCGTTACAAACTTCACACTGAATAAATACATCAGGAAGGAAGTTCATTTCAATTACAATTTCTCCGGCTCCCTGACAGTTTTCACATCTTCCGCCCTTTACGTTAAAGCTGAATCTTCCCTTTTGATATCCGCGTGCTTTACTTTCTGGAAGACTTGCATATAAATCCCTTATGGCATCAAAAACACCAACATAGGTTGCAGGATTACTTCTTGGAGAACGACCAATCGGCGACTGGTCAATATTGATTACCTTATCAACTCCTTCAATTCCTTCTACGCTATCGCATTCACCCACAGGATATTCTGTTCTCATGATTTTGTTGCTTACGGCAGGATAAAGAATGTCGCTCATCAAAGTTGATTTTCCAGAACCGCTAACACCTGTAATACAAGTAAATGTTCCCAAAGGAATTTTTACGCTGATATTTTTTAAGTTATGCTCACGAGCCCCGTTTATACTGATAAACTTTCCGTTACCCTTGCGTCTTTGAGTAGGAATATCCATCTTTAAAGTTCCGCTTAAGTACTGTCCTGTAAGACTGTTTTTTACCTTTGCAACCTCCTGGGGAGTTCCGGCTGCTACAACCTTACCGCCATTTACACCGGCTCCAGGACCCATATCAATCAAAAAGTCTGCAGTACGCAAGGTCTGTTCGTCGTGTTCAACTACAATTACAGTGTTTCCGTTATCGCGCAGGTTTATAAGAGTATCAATTAATTTCTGGTTATCACGCTGATGAAGTCCGATACTAGGTTCATCAAGAATGTACATAACGCCGCACAAGGCAGAACCAATCTGAGTTGCAAGACGGATTCTCTGAGCTTCACCACCGCTCAAGGTTTCTGCCGCACGTTCCAAAGTTAAATAATCAAGACCAACGTCCCTCAAAAATCTAAGGCGTGCACGAATCTCTTTTAAAATCTGAACGGCAATCTGCGCTTCGCTTTCTGTAAGCTCTACCTTATCAAAAAACTTGATTGATTCTTCTACGCTTAATTTACATAAGTCATAAATATTTTTTTCGCCGACTGTTACACCAAGGGCTTCGGGTCTCAATCTTTTTCCGTGACAGCACGAACATTCTTTTACAGTCATAAACTTTTCTTCAATGTTCGCCCTCATGCTTTCGCCCCAGGCTTCCTTATAGCGGCGCTGCATTTCGTTTAAAACTCCAGGCCATGGACGGTTATATTCTGAATAACCTTCCCCGCTCTGCTTTTTATAAATCCAGTGTAATTTTTTAAGAGGATCTCCGTTCCACACAAAGTCAAACTGCTTTTGAGTAAGGTCTTTTATAGGAGTATCTAAATCAGCTCCTACCTCTTTTAAAACTGTTTCAAAAATAACGTGATTCCATTCACTGTCGGGATTAAAAAACGGGAAAGCCCTCTGGTTAAAGGTTAAAGAATCATCGGGTAAAATCTTTTTAAAATCCCATTCCATCTTTTCGCCAAGACCCGTACATTCAGGGCAGGCACCAAAAGGATTATTAAAAGAAAAAAGACGAGGCTGTAAATCAGGAATGGAAATACCACAGTCCGGGCAGGCATTTTTCTGACTGAAGAACACTTCCGAAACCTTATCCGAATCTGCATCCTGTCTTGTTACAATTACAATTCCGTTTGCATTCTTAAGTGCAATTTCCACAGAGTCTGCAAGGCGGCTACGGATTTCATCAGTTTTTTTAATGCGGTCTACAACAATTTCTATAGTATGTTTTTTCTGTTTATCAAGCTTGATTGAATCTTCAAGCTCTGCCATTACACCGTCTATTCTTGCTCGAATAAAACCGGATTTCTTAGCATCCTCGATTATTTTAGTATGTTCACCCTTTTTCCCGCGGATTACAGGAGCCAGAATCTGCATCTTTGTTCCTTCCGGCCACGACATAATAGTATCTATAATCTGATCTACAGACTGCTCTCTAATTTCTCTTCCGCATTCAGGACAATGAGGATGCCCGATTCTTGCAAAAAGCAGACGATAAAAGTCATAAATTTCTGTGATTGTTCCAACTGTAGAACGAGGGTTTTTATTTGTAGATTTTTGTTCAATTGAAATTGCAGGAGAAAGCCCTTCGATTAAATCAACATCAGGCTTATCCATTCTGCCAAGAAACTGACGTGCATACGAAGAAAGACTTTCCATATAACGGCGCTGGCCTTCTGCAAAAAGAGTATCAAATGCAAGTGAAGATTTACCCGAACCACTCAAGCCCGAAATTACAACCAGCTTATTGCGAGGAAAAGTTACATCAATATTCTTAAGGTTATGCTCTCTTGCCCCGCGGATTACAATCATATCGTCTTTCATATAAAATTGATTATACCAAAATAAAAATAGTTTTGAAAGATAACTAATATTGCAAAAACAAACCCCTGGTAATTAAAACGCCTTATTTTGACGAAAATATAAATATGTATTCTGATTCACTTTTTAACATTGATAAACTCATCCAGAACTTTGGCGAAGAAGAAGGAGCACAGATTCTTTCTCAGATGGTACAAAATAAGCCTAACTTTTTAATTGATACAGGTATTAGAGAAAACGACATCTGGGCACGTGCAGATTTAGTTCGCCGTATTTTAGATTTAATAGAAGATGAAACTCTTAAAAACAATTTAAAAAGTGCAATTCATTTTACAGCAGGTGTTATGCCCGACTTAGACAGTGTAGAAAACAGATTCGATGCTGTAGAAAACCTTGAAAATACAATAAAGGATTTTAAAGAGTCAGGTGATGAATTTGCAGATAAGCTGATTGCAATAGGATCCTGCGGAATTGACCACGACTGGGATTCTGTAGAATACGAAGGCCGCGACCACGACTATTTTGACTTTAGCACCATTAATGATGAAAAAGACCTTTTTGCACTCCAGCTCACACTCGGAAAAAAACTCAACATGCCTGTAATTGTTCATTCAAGAAAGGGCTTTAAAGATACCCAGGATGTTTTACAGACAGTAAAATGGAATAAGGGAATTATCCACGGCTTTGCATATACAAAATCAGAAATTGATTTTTTCCTTGATCTTGGCTGGTACATAAGCTTTAGCGGAACTGTAACCTACGGCGGAAAAAAGAACTTTTTTGATATGTCTGATTTAGTTACCTACGTTCCAAAAGACAGAATCTTAATCGAAACAGATTCTCCGTACTATGCCCCTGTTCCACTTAAAAATACAATCAATACTCCACTTAATATCAATTACATCTACGAATATGTTGCCGCTAAAAGAAACATCCCTATTCATAAGCTCTGCGAACTTGTAGACAACAACTTAAAAAAATTAATTCAATAATAATAGAGATTTATTCATAAAAATATCTTATGCCCGTTTATAATTTTAAATATGAAAAATTATGTTAATTGGGCAATTTTAGCACCCGGAAATATAGCAAAAAATATGGCCACCGCCATGAACGGAATTGTTAAGGACGGAAAAATCCATCTTTATGCAGTTGCAAGCAGAAACTTAGAACGCGCAAAAGAATTTGCACAAGAATGGAATTTCGAGAAGGCATACGGAAGCTACGAAGAATTATACAACGACCCGGAAGTTGATGCTGTTTATGTTGCAAATCCACACGCATTTCATTTTGAATCTGTAATGAACTGTCTTAAGGCGGGAAAGCATGTTCTTTGCGAAAAACCCGCAGGCTGCAGCAGAAAACAGCTTGATAAAATGATTGCTCTTGCCAAAAAACAAAATCTCTTTTTTATGGAAGCCATGTGGACAGCGTTTAATCCGTGTATCGCAGCCATAAAAAAATGCATAGCAGAAGAAACAATCGGAAAGGTAAAGCACATAGAATCCCACTTTTGTAACAGAATAGCCTACGATCCAAAAAACAGACTCTATGCACCAGAGCTCGCAGGCGGGGCCCTTTTAGACCTTGGCATTTACAATATCTATTTTGCCATGATGATAAACGACTTTTCTCCAATTGTAAGCAGAAGCTCCAACGTACGCCTTTTAAACGGAGTTGATGTATGGAACAGTGTAAACCTCACTTTTAAAAACGGAGTAACAACAAACTTCCAGAGCGCCGCAGACATGCCTAATTCAACAGAAACACACGAAGCCGTAATCTTTGGAGAAAAAGGCTACATAAGGGTTTATAACTTTTTCTTAACCCAAAAAGCTGATTTAAATCTTTACACAAACGACAGCGGAAACGAAACAGAAATACGAGTAATGCATGTACCTTTCCGCGTAAACGGATATGAATACGAGGTAATGCACGCAACAGACTGCATCCTCCAGGGAAAAACCGAATCTTCAATCCACACCTTCGAAAAATCCCAGAATCTTTGCAAAATAATGGATGACTTAAGAAAGGACTGGGGCATGAAATATCCATGGGAATAAAAAAGGAGAAATAAAATGGAATGCAAGAATAATTCAGACATTTTTACAAGAGAATATTTTGATTCACTCTTACTCGAAACCCGCTACCTTGATTCAGTAATACCAGACACAAAAATGAAGCTTTTTGGCCACGAGTTCAGTACCCCTATTATGACAGCCGCCCTCTCCCACTTAGATAACACAGCCAAAAACGGAATGACAGTTTATGCCGAGGGTGCTGCAAAAAGTAACGCCGTTCACTGGGTTGGAATGGGAGAAGATAAAGAGCTCGAAGATATAATTAAAACAGGCGCCAAAACAATCAAAATCATAAAACCGCACCAGGACAATAAGGAAGTTTTCCGTAAGATTGAACACGCAGTAAAACACGGATGCTTTGCCGTTGGTATGGATATAGATCATTCCTTTAGTGCAGACGGAAACTACGACAACGTGCTTGGCCTTCCAATGAAGTCTAAAACTACAGAAGAATTAAAAAGCTTTGTAGAAGCAGCAGGAATTCCATTTATTGTAAAAGGAGTTTTAAGCGTACAGGATGCGCAGAAATGTCTTAAGGCCAAGGTTTCAGGAATTGTAATTTCACACCATCATAACATCATGCAGTATTCGGTTCCTCCATTAATGGTAATAGAAGATATTATTAAAGCCGTGCAGAATAAAATCCCTGTTTTTGTAGACTGCGGAATCGAAAGCGGAATGGATGCCTATAAATGTCTTGCCCTTGGAGCAACTGCTGTAAGTGTAGGACGCCACCTCATGCCATTTTTAAAGAAAGGTTCAGGCGCCGTTAGTGAACGCATAAACCAGATGACAGATGAACTTAAAGGCGTAATGGCAAGAACCGGAATTCCATCCTTAGACAAAATGGATAAATCAGTTATTCATAAAATCTAAAAAGCTGATAAGGAGGCATGGGAGAATAAAATGTATTTAGGAGTTTCATCATCTTTAGAACATAAAAATCCAAAGGACTGGGCAAAAAAACATGTAGAGCTTGGATTAAAATCCGTAGTTTTCCCAGTTGATTATTTAGCAGGCGAAGAAACTGTAATGGAATATAAAAAAGCTGCAGATGAAGCAGGTCTTTTAATTGCAGAAGTGGGAGTCTGGAAAAATACACTTGCCAGGGATTTAGCCGAAAGAGAAAAATGGATTGAATATACAATAAACCAGCTTAAGATGGCAGATAAAATCGGTGCTTCCTGCTGTGTAAATGTAATCGGAACTCCATACGGGCCTAGATGGGACGGAGGTTACCGCGAAAACTTTAGCGATGAATGCTGGGACATGGCAGTTAAGATGATTCAGCGGGTAATAGACACAGTAAAGCCTGTAAATACAAAGTTTTCCATTGAATCCATGCCGTGGATGATTCCCTCTGGGCCTGATGAATATCTAAAACTCATCAAAAAGGTAAACAGAAAGGAATTCGGCGCACATCTTGATGTTGTAAACATGATTACAAACCCTCAAAGATATTTTTACAACGATGAATTTTTAAAAGAATGCTTCCAAAAGCTCGAAGGAAAAATCTGCAGCTGCCACTTAAAGGACATAAGGCTAAAAGAAGAATACACCTTCCAGCTCCAGGAATGTGCATGCGGACAGGGAACCTTGGACATCAAGCTTTTTGAAAAACTTGCAACCAAAGAAAATCCTAAGATGCCGATGATTATTGAGCACCTTACAACAGATGAAGAATATATTGAGAGTGTAAAATACGTAAAAAAATTACTTGGATAAGGTAACAAGCTCGTACCAGGATCTTTCATCCTTTTTGACAGGATCAAGACCCACCTCTTTAATCACTTCTTCGAGCGCTTTTGTCACTTCTGCTTCCGTATAATCCAGAGTATCTGTAACCTCAACTTCAAGATATTTCATGCCGTTTACAGTCACAAGCTCCATATGAAATTTAAGGCCAGGGTATTCTTTAGTTTCGTAAAACGTACCATAGGCCTTTTTTTCTTTATAAAACCATCTGTGATAGCCCGAAAGCCCTAAAAAATCATATAAAACTTCGGGATTAGTAATTAAAGTTTCTTTTTCTTCATTTACTTCTATCCCGTTTTTAATTGATTTTCTTTTAATCGTAAAATATGCTTCTTCCCCTTCCGTCCTGATTCTTATGACCTTAGGCTCATTATTCTTAATTCGTTCTTCAAGTGTATCATAGCGCGAAAAATATTCATCCTTTTTGATGACCTTTTCTGCACCGCTAAAATACCTTTTTTTAAGCTCGTCATATTCACCATCGGAAAGAGGAATTTTTAATTCGATTTCTTTATTTTTTCTCATCTTTTTTATCTGAATTCTGCAGAGATTTTTCGTAAAGCTTTCTTAAAATACCGATTTTTCCGAATAAAAGCCAGTAAAGAAGGATACAGACACCTACAAGAGGAACTCCGAAAACTAAAAGATAAAGAAGGATTTTAAACATATAAGAGAAGAACATTGCAACATGAGAACCGAATCTTTTTCCAAAATTATGGAAATCAGGCCACACAAGATCTTCTTCTTTTGCCTGTGCAGGAGTTGTAAAATTAAGATTGATTGTGGAATAATTTGTAAGGCTGCTCAATCTTTTAAGCTGACCCTGCATTGATTCAAGTTCACTTGTAATGTTATTAATCTGACGTTCAATTTCCAAAAGTTCTTTTACATCCTTTGCTCTTGAAAGATATTCAGAATACTTATTCACAAGGATTTTCTTTGTTTCGATTCTTGACTGTAAATCGTAATACTGATCAGTAACATCATCTGTGTTAACATTCTGATTAGTTATCTTTCCAAAGCCTCCTGCAGAATTGATTGCAGAATCAAATCTTTCTACAGGAACTTTTAAAGTAAAATAACCGCGGGTTTCATAAACCTCAGAAGAGAAAACATAACCGCCGAAAGTTTTAATCCAGCGTTCAACTTTTACGCTGATATCTTCCATCGATTCAACACTTAATTCTACAAGCCCGTTTTTAATAAGTTTTCGTTCAACATATGATTCAAGAGGAACATTTGATTCAAAAGCAGCAGGCTGTTCGTAAGCCATGTCGGTCGCCATCTCTACATCCGAAAATGCATTCAAACCTCTTGCATCAGACGAAGTTACTTTGGATTCTGCTATCTGTGGAGCATATTCATCTGAGGATTTTCTTTTTGCCCCGCAGGAAACAACAGAAACAACAAAAAGTGTAAATAGTGATAATGATAATAATTTGATTTTCTTCATATTAGATAAAACACCTCCATTACATTTTGTTACTAAAAAAAGGTGGTTTTGCAAAAGCATCACCACCTTTTAATTATCTTTGACTATAGTTTACGTAAAACTATTTCAAATTATTTTTCTAATGCATCGATATAACTGAGGTTAAGACGCCCCTGTTTGTCTACTTCGAGAAGTTTTACTGGAATTACCTGACCTTCTTTGAGGACGTCTGTTACCTTGTTTACGCGTTCACGGCTGAGCTTAGAAATGTGGCAGAGGCCTTCTTTTCCAGGAAGGATTTCTACGAATGCACCAAATTCCATAATGCGTTTTACAGTACCCTGATAGATTGTTCCAACCTCTGGATCTTCTGTAATACCTTTAACAGCCTTCTTAGCAGCTTCACCGTTCATTCCGTTCTTAGCGTAGATTGTAACAGTTCCGTCGTCATCTGTATTGATTGTTACATCATACTGTGAGCACAAAGCTTTTACGTTCTTTCCGCCAGGTCCGATAAGAGCTCCAATCTTGTCTACAGGAATCTTCATTGTAAGAATCTGTGGAGCGTTCTTAGCAAGTGGAGCCGGCTTGTCGATACATTTTTCCATGATAGAAAGGATGTGCAAACGACCCTGACGAGCCTGTTCCATAGCCTTCTTCATGATTTCAGTTGTTACACCGGCAATTTTAATATCCATCTGGAAGCCTGTAATACCGTCTTTTGTTCCGGCTACCTTAAAGTCCATATCACCAAGGTGATCTTCTTCTCCAAGAATATCTGAAAGAATCTTATAACGTCCGTATGGATTGTCTCCTTCTGGTTCTGTAATAAGACCCATAGCAATACCAGCAACCATCTTCTTCATTGGAACACCGGCAGCAAGCATAGAAAGACATCCACCACAAGTAGAAGCCTGTGAGCTTGAACCGTTAGATTCCATGATTTCAGAAACTACACGAACTGTGTATGGGAATTCTTCGCGGCTTGGAACCATAGCAGCGAGGGAACGGCGAGCGAGGTTTCCGTGACCGATTTCGCGGCGACCTGTTGTAAGCTTACCTGTTTCACCAACTGAATATGGTGGGAAGTTATAATGAAGAATAAAGTGATCTGAACGTTCACCGTCGATATCATCATATGCCTGTTCGTCCATTGCAGTTCCCAATGTACATACAGCAAGAGACTGAGTTTCACCACGAGTAAAGAGTGCGCTTCCGTGTGGAGTTGGAAGAACATTGATTTCACATGTAATAGGTCTGATTTCGTCTGTCTTACGTCCGTCGATACGAACTCCGTCATCAAGAATTGATTTTCTAAGGAGCTTGTACTGAATATCATCCATAAGGTTCATGAACAACTTAGCCTGAATTGGATCTGCAAGCTGTTCGCTGTATTTTTCAGAAACCTGTTTGATTACCTTAGCAATTGCAATACCACGATTCTGTTTTCCGTCCTGGAAACATGCTTCTTTTAAAAGTGGAGTTGCTTCTGATTCAATTGCTTCTGCATTTTCCAAAGTAACGTCTAAAGGATTAAGAGGTAATTTTTCTTTACCAGCCTTCTTTACGAGTTCTTCCTGCAAAAGACACATATCTGTAATAAAGCCCTGAGCCTTTTCCAAAGCACCAAGCATTACTTCTTCAGATACTTCCTGGGCTCCACCTTCTACCATTGTAAATCCGTCTTTAGTTCCGGCAACTACAATTTCGAGGTCTCCCTTTTCAATCTGTTCAAAAGTTGGGTTGATGATATATTCACCATTCATGTATCCCACACGACATGCAGCAACTGGTCCATGGAATGGAATATCAGAAATACATGTTGCAGCAGATGCCGCAATAACAGCAAGAATATCCTGAGTATGAACGCCGTCACAAGAAACACAAGTTGGTACGATCTGAAGTTCGTGACCGAATGAAGGTTCAAAAAGAGGGCGCATAGGACGGTCAATAAGACGGCTAACTAAGATTTCCTTGTCCTTTGGTCTACCTTCACGTTTTACAAATCCACCAGGGATTTTTCCGGCAGCATAAGCCTTTTCGTTGTATTCAACAGTTACCGGTACAAAGTCCTGACCTTCTGTAACTGCAGAAGATGCACAAATTGTTGCAATAATAGCTGCTCCGCCCCACTGAGCATAAACACAACCATTAGCCTGTTTTCCGATTTTTCCTGTTTCAAGGATGAGATCGGCATCTCCAAGTCTGTAAGTAACTCTTTCTACTGACATATAATTTAACTCCTACACACGTCACTACATCCGACGCATGCTTTACAAATAAATAAAAATCCCGTTCAGATTTAACTGACGGGACTTTGCTTTTCGTATTAAAACGAATATCGAACTACTTACGCAATCCGAGTTCTTTGATAAATGCACGGTATCCTTCAAGGTCTGTGCGTTCAAAGTACTTAAGCATTTTACGACGCTGACCAACAACTTTAAGAAGTGCACGTTTTGCTGTTGCATCTTTTGGGAAAGTCTTAACGTGTTCTGTGAGCTGCTGTACACGCTGAGTCATTAAAGCAATCTGAACTTTAACTGAACCAGTGTCTCCTTCCTTAGCTCCGTATTTTTTTACAGTAGCTGAAGTGGTTTCTTTTGTAAGTGCCATATTGGAACCCCTTAAAAATATTTATTATGATTACCGTAAAACAGTAACCACTCTGTCTGGGCGGAAGTTCTGCAGGTTCAAATCCCGGGTTTCTGGGAAGTAATCACAGAATAATCCGTAAAACAGATAATTTATTCTATATAATTATACATAATTATTCAATATAATCATTCGAATCTTACCGAATTACACAAAGAAATGTTCAAAATCCGGCCGTTTTTTATTTCAAGACGCACAGGTTCATCAAATTCCGACATGGTCTGGTAAATTCCATCAGGCGGAATAACCTGAGTGCCCTTCTCTTTTCCTGCAATCATATCGCTTCTAATCTGTTCAAGGTCCAGCTCGTAAGGTCGTTCCAAAAGCTCATTTACAGTTGTAAAAAATCCCTTCTGAATCATCTGCCTTATATAAGAAGAGCTTACCCTCTCTTCCGAGCCATCCGCCGCCTTATGATAAACTGCATCCACAAAATTATATTTTACATTATTCTGTTCGGCCCAGTATTTTATTGCCTGAGTATCAGTTGCTCCTTTAAAACCACAGCGGAAATCAATTCCTTCTGCAATAAGCTCCATGTTGCAGGCATTCAAAAGGATGTTTAAAAAATCAGCTCCAAGAATGGAAGAAAAGCTTTCGTCAAAATCAACTACAACAACAAAATCAATTCCCAATTCTTCAAAAAGCTTTATACGCTGATTAAGTGTTGTAATGTCTCCCTGGTAGTCGTCTGCATGCTTGATTGCTGGAAGTGGCCTTTTAAAAGAAAAAACACCGGCAAGAAGATTTTCCTTTTTGCACTGTTTAACAAGCTCTTTAAGAAGCATTCTGTGCCCCAGATGAAGCCCGTCAAAACAGCCTATGGAAATACCCGTTCCCTTTTCAAAGAACGGATCCATCTTACCGGTATTCAAAAAAGTCTGTATGTCATTCCAATAAAATATCTTTATCATATGACATACATTATAATGCATATTTGCAATTTTAGAAATTATTAAAAGAATGGATCAAAATTAATTGCACATCCTACAAATGGACAAGGCAATACACCAATTCCTTCAACAATTCTCAAATCCATTCCAGTGTTCAAACAAAGCCACTTTGTAACGTACCAGTCAATACCAGCATCAAATTTTCCGTATACAATCATAGCCTGGTGATCTGTTGCGTCAGGACTTGATAATCCATCTGAACTTCCGATTCCACAACCTGCACTAGCCCAGAAGCACAATGATTTCCACTGCTTGTAAATACCGATTGAACAACCAATCATTGTTACCATTTCTTCAGGACAAGTATAGCCTTCAAAATGACCAGGAACAGGGAAGAAATCAAGATCAAAGCGTGCAAAAAGAAGGTCTGTTACTGAAAGTGCAAAGTAAACATTTGTGTTTGGAACATATACTTCATCAGCAGAGATTCCCATGTCGTAATAATATGGAATAAAGCATGAAGAAGTTCCAAGAAGGATAAAGTCGTTTCCTCTTGATTTATTTACTGTTGTTGTATTTACAGTTGTATTCTGATCAGGAGTTACAGTTTTGTTTCCTGTGTAGCTTCCTTCGTTCTGTGGGTAAGTTGTGATTGTCTTGTTACCTGTGTATTTTGCATCTACGCTTCTGATATCAACTGCAGGAAGAACCTTATAAAGATAAGTTGTAGTTACAGGAGTAAATCTCTGGAGAACTTCATTCTTTGCAGCATTTACATAGCGGATATCATAAATTGTTACTTTGTAAACAGAAGGCTGATCATCCGGACAAGCTTCTACAACATATTCAATTTCGAGTGCAATAGAACCCTTTGAGCTCTTAAGCATTTCGTCGTAGTAATCAACTGTATCAAGATAATCGTTGTAAGTTTTAGAATCTGCCTGTGTAATAGAAGCAGGAGCTTTTCCTGTAAGACGCTTATATTCAGCATTTACTGTCTGACCAAAAATAAAGTCGCTTCCGATGTAGAAACGTGTTTTGGCATTCCAGTAATACATGTCTCCGGCATAAGTTGAAACTTCAAGGATTCTTGGATCGTCTGCAGAAGAAAGAACTCTCTTTCTCTTAAGCTGATTCTGAAGCTCGCGAATCTGAGAAAGGATTTCTTTTTCCTTGCCTGAATCGCCGTTTCTCAAAGCAGCAATTTCTTTTTCAGCACGGTCGTAAATTTCCTTTCTGATTTTTTCTTTTTCTTCAAGACGGCGTTTTCTTACATCAGCAAGCATTCTACCGTCGCTGTCTTTTTCGGCAATGCGAAGTAATTCTTCGTCTATTCTGTCGCTTTCGATTTTAAACTCAGCATCAGCTCTGCGGCGGATTTCATCTTCCTGGCCATAGTCACCGTTGCGTGCACGAAGCAATTCTTCTTTCTTAGATTCGATGGTCTGAATTTCATCATATACATCACTGGCAGCTAAGCTTGAAAAAGTGAAAAGTACAGAACCAATAATAATAAATAATTTCTTTAAGTTGAATTTCATATCAAATCTCCTCACACTGCCTATTATAGCAACAAACTTTAGAAAATGGTTTAAAAGTATTTAAACTTAAGAAAACTATTATTATAATATAAGAGAATATAAAGAATATTTTAATAAATATTGCAAGTTTTCTGTATATATATTAAAATACTTAAGTATAATTAAATTTTTATTTATCATCATTTTAGCCCTCATGCAAAAATTATGATAATAAGGAGTTAAGAAAATGGGAAAAAAGAATCTTGATTGGGGCAGCTTACCCTTTGGTTACATTAAAACAACTAAGAGTTTTGTTGCAAATTGGAAAAATGGAGAATGGGACGAAGGTAAACTTACTAAAGACCACAGCATTACAATGAGTGAATGTGCCTGCGTTTTACAGTATGCACAGACTTGTTTTGAAGGTCTTAAAGCTTACACAACAGAACATGGTGATATTGTTACATTCCGTCCGGATTTGAACGCTGAACGAATGGAAAACTCTTGCCGCCGTCTTGAAATGCCTGTTTTCCCAAAGGAACGCTTTATCGAAGCAGTTCTCAAAACTATTGAAGCAAATAAAGACTGGGTTCCACCATATGGTTCGGGAGCTACACTTTACATCCGTCCGTTTATGTTCGGAAGCGATGCTGTAATTGGTGTAAAACCTGCAACTGAATTCCAGTTCCGTATTCTTGTAACACCGGTTGGACCATATTTTAAAGGCGGTATAAAGCCTATTAAAGTAAGACTTTCTGATATGGACCGTGCTGCTCCTCATGGAACAGGTGATATTAAAGCCGGATTGAACTACGCTATGTCTTTGCACAATATTGTAGATGCTCATAACTGCGGCTATGCAGAAAACATGTATCTTGATCCTGCAACACATACATACATCGAAGAAACAGGTGGAGCAAACATCCTCTTTATTACAAAAGACGGAAAGCTTGTTACTCCAAAATCTGACTCAATTCTTCCTTCTATTACACGGCGTTCTTTGCTCGTTGTTGCAAAAGACTATCTTAAGATGGAAGTTGAAGAAAGAAAGATTAATAAAAATGAACTTGGTGACTTTGTTGAATGCGGTCTTTGTGGTACTGCAGCAGTAATTTCTCCAATCGGTCAGATTGATGATCATGGAAAAGAAATTATCTACAACGAAGGAAAACAGGAAATGGGTCCATGTCTTAAAAAGATTTACGACACACTCACTGGTATCCAGATGGGACGCATCGAAGCTCCTGAAGGATGGATTTACACTATCTAATTATTAAAACATAGTGTTAAATAAAAAAAGTGTACTTATACGAGGTACACTTTTTTTTGTCTGTTTATATTTTTGCTTTATTTTGCATCACCGTAATCAGGTGCTTTTGTTGCTCTCTTCTTTAAGAATGCATCCTTATAGCCGTATGCCTTAAAGCGTTCAAGAACAACTCCGTATTCATCCTGACTTAATGGTCCAACCAATACCTGTTTTACACCGTTCTTTCCAGGAACAACTGTAATAGGATAGTTTCTACCATATTTATTGATGATTTCTACAACCTTTGCATCATCCTTAAGCACGCTTATCTGGATGTAGAATGCATCGCTCTTAAGAAGGTCAAGGCTCTGAACAATGTAATCGTCGTAAGAAGTACCCTGTAAGAGTGGAACATTTTCTTCTTTAGGTTCTGTAACTGGTTCAGTAACCGGTGTTTCTTCTACAGGCTCTTCAATTACAGATTCTTCAGGAATTGATGTTTCTTCCTCTTCTACTTCCTGTGGAGTATCAAGCACGATGCTCTCATATGGCTGATTATTCTGTTCGTAAATTACACCTTCATCTTCAAGAGTTTCTTCTTCCGGTGTTTCTTCTACAGGTTCTTCTTCTTCAACAGGAGTTTCTTCTTCAACAGGAGTTTCTTCTTCAACAGGAGTTTCTTCTTCAACAGGAGTTTCTTCTTCAACAGGAGTTTCTTCTTCAACAGGAGTTTCTTCTTCTGTAAACTCATCCTCTGCAGGAGCTTCTTCTGTAAACTCATCTTCTGCAGGAACTTCGTCTTCTGTAAATTCTTCTTCTGCTGGAGTTTCTTCTTCTGCAAACTCGTCTTCTTCAGGTGTTTCTTCTTCTGTACCGAATTCATCTTCTGCAGTTTCATCTTCTGTAAACTCGTCTTCTGCAGGAACTTCTTCTTCTACAAATTCATCTTCTGCAGGTGCTTCTTCTTCTGAGCCAAACTCGTCCGAAGCAGTATCATCTGTAAATTCTTCTTCTGCTGCATCATCTGTAAACTCTTCTGCAGGAAATTCTTCTTCTGCAGGTGATTCTTCTTCTGTACCAAATTCATCTTCTGCTGGAGTTTCTTCTTCCGAACCAAATTCATCAGAAGCATCGTCTCCAAACTCATCAGATTCTGCATATTCTTCTGCAGGAGCTTCTTCTTCAAACTCTTCTGGAATACCGTCGTCTGTAAACTCTTCTGCAGGAACTTCTTCTTCTACTTCCTGAGCTTCTTCTTCAGGTTCAGGTTCTGTTGTTTCTTCAGTTTTTTCTACAGCAGGTGTTTCTTCAAAGCTGTCCTGTGGAGCTTCTTCCGGTTCATCTTCTTCTTCAAATTCATCTGCAGGAATTTCATCTTCCTGATATTCTTCATAATAAGCAGGTTCTTCTGTATATTCTTCTGCAGGTTCTTCTTCTACAGCAGGTTTTTCATCCTGAGAAGGAGCTTCAACCGGTGGTTTTTCTTCTACAGGAGGATTCTGTACCGGAGCAGTTTCTTCGTATGTATTATCTGCAATAACCTCTTCTTCTACTTCCTCTTCTACAGGAGGCTGTAAAGGTTCAATATTTTCTTTTGGTTTTGAAGGAGTTGTAACTTCATCTTCAGGCTTAGCCATCTGTTTTGCAATAACGGCTGTACCGTAAACTCTTTCATCCTGATTAGATCTCTTTGTAATTTTTACGATGTTGTTTGCATCTCTATCAAGGCCGATTGCATCAGCAGCTTCAGGAGAAAGCATGATTGCAACACCTTCTGAAGGATCCAGAGCACCGATTACAAGAATATCAATTGTTGTATCACCGTTGATATTTGTTACTGTGATGACATCTCCAGGAAGATAACCTACAGTCTTTGCAAACAATCCTGCAGGAAATACTCCTTCGTCTACAACAACCGCTCTTCCGTCTAAAGAAGGACTATAAGCGGCCAGACTAAAGTTTAAGGCAAAGACTGCCAGCATTAAAGCGATTTTCTTAAAAAGTTTTCTTTTCATATCCCTACCCATCCTATGCAATAAGACACTTTTTTATGTCATCAACAAGTAAAACTGAAATATCAATTAAATCATTAATACTTGTGTTTTTTTCCGTTATCTTCATAGATCTTGTGGTGATTATTTCTCCTGTGCTAACAGCAGTAAGCGACCACTCAATCTTTATCAGCTTTGAAACCTTTGCATCCTTTGAAAGCTCATAATACAACTTTACCTGTACAAAATAATCTGAACTTCCCTCGACAGCCTCTCCAACTCCAAGTCTCCACAGCATCTGATCATCTTCATCAGAAGAAGAAATTGATGCTTCGGAATTGGTAACGATGTACCCCCAATTAAAGAACTCATCAAAAATCTCATCTTCGAAAACCAGAGACTGTTCTGTAACATTTGGATTACTTCCATCATGCTGAACTATCTGAAAAGAAAGCTGCTTTCCAAAACATGAAAAACTAAGCATAAAGGCAGTAAAAATCAAAAATAATGTCTTTTTGTTCCCCATAGTTTCACCCCAAATTTTATTTATAAGGCTATCATTATGTACATCGGAGAAAAAAATACTCGGGTTTAGTGTTTTTTATTAAATATTCACACTTTGCGTAAATAGTATACTTATGGTAAAATAGATTAATTGGGTTGGGATAATGGAAAAACGCATATATATTATAGGTGCCGGATTTGCCGGACAGACAATTGCTAACGATATTAAAAGAAAAAAAGTATTCGGAAAGGTTAATACTTTTTTGGATGACGACAAAAGCCTTATTGGTACTGTTATAGACGGAATCCCTGTTTTAGGACCAATCAGCTCTGTTGCATCAATTCTTGGAAATTCCGACAACGACGAAGCAATTATTGCAATTCCATCTGCACCAAATGAAAGAATCCGCGAAATCTACGAAACCTTAAAATCAAACGGTTTTTCTCATATAAAAATTCTTCCGGGAATAAGCCAGGTAATAGAAGGAGCCGGTCACTTAATACAGACAAGGGAAATAGATCCTTTAGATATTTTAGGACGCACTCCAATTACAATCTCATTAAAAGAAAGTCTTTCCTACCTTCGCGGTAAACGTGTTTTGATTACAGGAGCAGGCGGTTCAATTGGTTCTGAGCTTGCACGCCAGCTTCTTTCTGGAGGGGCAGAAAGACTTTATTTATTCGGACACGGAGAAAACTCAATCTGCAATATTTTCCGCGAGCTTAAGATGCTTCAGGCAGAAGGGGTTGGAGAAAAAGCAACTATTGTACCGATTATTGGCGACATGAGAGACCGCGAATATACGGACTTTATTATTAAAAATACCAGATGTAACGTGATTTTCCACTGCGCGGCTTACAAGCATGTTCCGATGATGGAGGAAAATCAGGTAGCGGCCATAGAAAACAATGTTTTTGGAACAAAGAACCTTCTGGATGCAAGCATTAAACACAAGGTAGATAAATTTGTTTTGATTTCTACAGATAAGGCTGTGGCTCCGGTTTGTATTTACGGTGTTTCAAAAATGCTTTGCGAAAAGCTTGTTTTGGATGCAGCAAAAAAAATCAAAGATCCGTCGCAGGCAATTATGTTTGTGCGCTTTGGAAACGTTCTTGGCTCGCGCGGTTCAATTCTTCCTTTATTCCAGAGTCAGATTAAAACAGGTGGCCCTGTAACAGTAACAGACGAAAAAATGGAAAGATTTTTTATGACAATTCCAGAAGCGTGTTCCTTAGTTTTACAGACTGGTGGAGTTGGCATAAACGGAAAATCATACCTTTTGGATATGGGAGAGCCGATTAAAATCATAGACCTTGCAAAGCAGATTATTAAGGTTTCTGGTCTTGAGCCATATAAGGATATTGATATTAAAATTCTTGGCTCCAGAAAGGGTGAACGCCTTATTGAACCTCTCTGGCTCGAAGACGAACATCCTGCAAAAACAAAATACAAAAAAATCCTTCAGCTTGATAACAAGGAATATGACTCAAAGCGCCTGGAAGACCTTTTAGAAAAATTAAAGCCGTTTTGTTTTTACACAGAAGGAAAAGAAAGCGACTTTAGAAATAAAGAAAAACTTGTAAAAATTCTTTGCGACGACTGTAAAAGCCTTAAGGATTTTTATGAAGAAATTAAAACCGACGGATTACAGCGTACGGATGTATTATAGAAAGAATAAAAGAGTTTAAAAGCAAATTTTGGCAGAGGAAAAAGATGAGTGAAATAAAAGTACCTTTTCACAGAGCAGCAATCACAGAAAGCGAAAAAAAAGCCGTACTTGATGTACTTGATTCAGGCTGGCTTACAACTGGAAAATACGCTTTGGAATTTGAAAAAAAATTTACTGCAGCTGTTTCTAAAGGTGATGAAAAAAGAAACCTCAACGATAAAAGACCTGTAATCAGCCTCTGCGTAAACTCAAACACTTCGGGAATGATTCTTGCAATGGAAGCCTGCGGAGTAAAAGAAGGAACAGCCGTAATCACAACTCCGTATACCTTTGTTTCTACAGCAGCCTGTGCCCGCCACTTAAATGCAGACGTATATTTTGCAGATATAGAAAAGGATTCTTACAGCATAGATCCTGCTAAGATAGAAGAAATCTTAATCCGCGACGCCCAGAACGGCCACAAAGTAAGAGCCATAGTTCCGGTCCACATTGCAGGAAACGTCTGTAACATGAGCCGCATCTTAGAGCTTGCAAAAAAATATTCTACCAAAGACCACCGTATCCGCGTGATCGAGGATGCCGCACACTCCTTCCCTTCTCCAACCAAGCTTGGCTATGCCGGAACCATTGGCGATGCAGGAGTTTTTTCGTTCTATGTAACAAAGACAATCACAACTGCAGAAGGCGGAATGGTCTGCACAAGAGACCCTGAGCTTGCAAAAAGAATGACAGTTATGCGCCTCCACGGAATGGACAGAACTACCTGGGACCGCTACACTTCTCCGCGTGCTTCGTGGGAATACGACATTATTGCTCCGGGCTACAAGTTCAATCTTCCTGATGTTCTTGCCGCAATCGGATGCTGCCAGCTTGACCGTGCCGAGCTTTTTTACGAGCAGAGAAAAGCAATTGTAGAAAAATATAACGCAGCTTTTAAAGAGCTTGATTTTATAGAGCTTCCACCGGATTCAGAAGGAAACGCATGGCACTTATACCTTATGAAAATAATTCCTTCAAAATTAAAAATCACACGGGAAGAATTTGCAAAAAAAATGCAGGAAGCGGGCCTTGGAATAAGCGTTCATTTTATCCCGATTTTCCACTTTACTTACTGGAAAGAGCTTTACAAGGATTTTACAAAGGAAAATTTTCCGAACGCAGAAGATTATTATTCAAGAACAATTTCTATTCCGCTTTATTCTGATATGACAGACGAGCAGGCAGAATATGTAATTCAAACCGTTATTAAAATAGGAAAGGAAAATCATGCCTAGTGTAAAAGAAAGTAAAAATACATTACGTTCTCTCGAAGCAAAAGGCTTTTACAGCGACTGTGGTGATCCCGAATGCCTTTCCGCTGTTTTAATAAGAAGCCCTGCCCCAACCGGAAAAATCAAAAGTATTTATATAAATGATTTACCGCAAGGCTACTATCTTTACACAGCCGACGATATTCCCGGAAGCAAAACAATGGAAGTAAACGGAACTTCTGTTAAGATTTTCGGTTACGGAAACGTTTCTTACACAGGAGAGCCTCTTGGTATTTTAGTCGGCCCTGATGAAAATGTTGTTCAGGATTTACGTAAAAATGTAATCGTAAACTTTAATATTGAATCCCTTGAATCAGCTCTTAAAAATGTAATCAAAGGGCAAAAAAGAACAGAGATTTCCAAAAAGCATGAAGATTTAACAAACTTTGTTTCCGAATTAAACGACATGCCTTCTTTGAACACGGTTATAGATAAAACCCACGCAGAAGACAATACACAGGAAATACTTGCAACAAGAATAATCAAAACAGGACTCTGGAAAAGAAACTTTGCCCAGGCAGAAAAAAAATTATTTTCTAATGCAGATTTTGTCTCAGACCAGAAATGGAAGCTTGCATTAAAGTCCCCTTCGTGGCAGGAAACAAACGGAGCCTACTGTTATACAGAAGGAAAAAACATCCATGTATTTGCACCAACCCGCTGGACCTGGGCAATGATGAAATCCCTCTCGCAGGTTTTAAAGCTTCCGGAAAAATACATCCACGTTCATAAAACAAAGCCTTCGGGAATTTTTCCAAAGGGTCTCTGGCGTACTACACAGATTGCAGCCCAGGTTTGTCTTGCTTCGTTCTTAAGTAAAAAAGCCGTAAAGCTCATCCTTTCTCAAAAAGAACAGGACACTTACATGCTCCCGGGCGTTCAGACAGATTTTACTTATAAAACAGCCGTTTCCAAAGAAGGAAAAATCAAGGCACTTAAAATTTTAATTGATATAGATGCAGGCTGCTATAATCCTTTTGCACAGGAAATAACAGACCGTCTTGCAATTTCTTCGTGCAGTTATTACAAGCCGGAGAATGTTTATATAGAAGCAAAGTGTCATACTTCAAAAAAGCCGCCTACTTCAATCAACATAAAAAACCTGGACTCACATTCATTTTTTGCAATAGAAAACCAGATTCAGGAATTGAGTAAAATCACACATCAGTTCCCGGGAGAAATCCGCGAAATAAACACGAATGTAGAAAAAACCGATTTTCCTTTCCACATAAAAATCGAAGATTATAAGGAATGCTTTGAAAATTCCATCAGGATAAGCGACTTTAACAGAAAATATGCTTCGTTTAATATGGATGCCATAAACCGCGCTTCACACGATTCTTCTCCATTCTTTGGTCTTCCACTCAGGGGAATTGGTGTTTCAACTGCCTATAATATTTCTGCTTACTACGGAGATTCAAGCTTTTCATATAATCCAAAAATCGAAGTAACACTTTTACCAGACAACAAGGTTGA
This sequence comes from Treponema sp., assembly GCA_017962965.1. Taxonomy (GTDB): domain Bacteria; phylum Spirochaetota; class Spirochaetia; order Treponematales; family Treponemataceae; genus Treponema_D. The sequence goes on from JAGCUI010000048.1 coordinate 128,372, forward strand.
AATTCACGCAATAAAACCTTCCCTTGTTATTCAGGATATCTGGAAGCAGACAGTAAGCGAAATTCTTCAGATTAAAAAAGAAAACGTAACAATCAACTCAGACTTTGCAATAGATGAAATTCCAAATATGCCCGAGGATGCTTCAAGCTCAATCACAACGGTAAACGAAATCATTAAAAAGTGCTGTCTTGAAATTCAGAAAAAACGCTTTCATCAGCCACTTCCGATTGTGTCGCAGAAAACTCTTGGTACCTCAGTTACAAAGGGATGGAATAAAGAAAAATTCAGCGGAAACCCTTTTGGTACAACTTCCTTTGCAACAACAGTTGTAGAAGTAGAATTGGATTCATACACATACAGCGAAAAAATCAAGGGAATATGGATTACAATCAACTGTGGTCAGCTTTACGACAAGGCAGCAGCCCTCCGCGCATTAAGACTCGAAATCCAGCAGGAATTAACAATGCTTGTAAGCGGAAAAACAATTCCATGTGACAATTACACAATTGAATTTATAGAGTCTGATAATAAGTCAGGACAAATCAGCGAGCTTATAAGAAACACATTGCCGGCAGCCTTCTCTTCTGCCCTCTCACTCGCACTTGCAACCCAGCTTAATGAAATACCTTGTACCGAAAATCAGCTTTATACTCTCATGAAAGAAAGGGAAACAAATAAAATAGAAACAGAAAAAGAAGATAAAGAAAAAGGAGCTCAGGAAAAAGATAAATGAATATCCCAATCACTTTAAATGGAGATAAAATCATTCTCAACGCCCGCCCGGAAGATTCCCTCATGGCAGTTTTAAGACGACTTTCCTGTGCTTCTGTAAAATGCGGATGTACTAGCGGCTACTGCGGAGCCTGCACAGTTTTATTAAACGATTGCCCCGTTGCTTCCTGCAAAATCCCGGTTGGAATCATAAGGGACACAGACATAGTAACTCTTGATTATTTTAAAAGAACCAAGGAATACACAACAATTGTTCAGGGCTTTGAGCTTGCAGAAATAAAGCTTTGTGGTTACTGCGATTCAGGAAAAATCTTTTCGGCATATCAGCTTTTAAAATCAAACAAGATTTTATCACGCCAGGAAATTTCAGATCAGGTAAAGCATCTTTCTCCATGCTGCACAGACCTTGCTTCTTTAACAAACGGCATTCTTTTTGCAATAGAGATTTCGAACAAGGGCTACGACTTTGTTTCTAAAAAATATAAAAAGCTAAACGCAAAAAAGGGGAATGAAAAATGAAATCGGTTTTAATCGCAAGAAATATTTCAGAACTCCTCTATCAGCTTAAAATAAACAAGGGCCTTAAAGTTGTTGGCGGCTGTACAAGAATAGAAGAACTGCCCGATAAAGCAATTTCAACCTTTGGGATAAAAGAACTTTCTCAGATTGCACGCCACGAACGCTTTTTGGATGTAGGTCCCGGAGCAACACTTTCCACACTCTTAGCCGTAGGACAAAACCATTTACCACAGATTTTATACGAGGCCTTAAACTGCATTGCAAACCCAATGATAAGAAACATTGCAACAATAGGCGGAAACATTTGCTCACCCGGACAAAAGCTCACACTCTACGCACCACTTTTAGCACTTGAAGCAAGACTGGAATTTAAAAGCCAGAACGAAACAAAACTCGAAAACCTCCAGAATTTTAAAAAGGTTCCAGATGGTTTTATTCTTTCAAATATCCGTATTCCGATTGTTAATTTTGATTTGAGCATTTTCAGAAGAATCGGCCCCGAGCACTCAATTACAGAACAGTCCGCATCCTTTGCCTTTCTTGTAAGCACCGAAAAAAATGCAATCATCGATGTAAGCCTTGCCTTTGCAGGACCCTTTGTTTTTAAAAGCAAAACGCTTGAAAATGCCCTCATTGGTCATAAGCTTCCGTTAACAAGAAAAGACATAGATTTAATCCAGAAACAGGTAGCCGAAGAATTTCAGCACGCCGCCACCGACCAGATGATTAGTGATGTTGTAAAGCAGCAATTCTTTAATTTAACACGTTATAGTTTTGAGCAGTTGACTTAATTTATTTTATAAACATACAGTCGCCGTAGCTAAAGAATCTGTATTTATTTTCCACAGCAGTTTTATATGCAGAAAGAATATTTTCACGGCCGGCAAACGCACTTACTAACATAATGAGAGTACTTTCCGGAGTGTGGAAGTTTGTAAACATTTTATCTACAACCTTAAACTTATAGCCCGGGTACATAAAAATACTGGTAGATGATGTTCCGGCTCTTACCCACTCAGTCTGTAAACCTTTTCCATCAGACGGTTCAGCGAGTGCGGCACTTTCCAGAGTTCTTACGCTCGTAGTCCCAACTGCTAAAACTGGACGACCTTCTTTTTTTGCCTTATTGATTGCATCTGCAGTTTCTTTTGGAATTGTGTACCATTCTTCATGCATTTTATGGTTTTCAATATTTTCTTCGCGAACAGGTAAAAAAGTTCCAAGCCCTACATGAAGTGTAACAAAGCGGCGTTCAATACCCTTTCATCAAGCTTTTTGAGCATTTCGTTTGTAAAATGAAGACCCGCTGTTGGACAAGCTGCAGAACCGGTGTCTGTTGCATAAACATTCTGATAGCGTTCAGAATCTTCTTCCGTATCGCCACGCTTAATATAAGGCGGAAGCGGAATGTGCCCGTTTCGTTCAAACCAGTCTTCATCAATTGCAAAATCAAATTTTAAAGCACGGAATTCTGTTCCCGCATTACCCTCGTGTTCGATAATCTGGGCTACAGTTCCATCCGGAAATTTATAATGCATTCCAGGCTTCTGCTTTTTTGCAGATTTTACCATTGTATTCCAGATGCAGCATTCTTTATCAATTGTATTTAAAAACATAAATTCAGTTTCGCGCCCGGTAGTTTCTTTAATACTATAAACACGTGCACGACGAACACGGCTGTTATTAAAAATCATAAGAGTGCCGGGTTCAATAAGATCCGGTAAATCATCCATCATGTGATGTTCAACTTTGCCGGTAGCTCGGTTTAAAACCATAAGCTTATCCTGCCCGCGCACCCCGCTTGGATGCTGAGCAATGAGTTCTTCGGGTAAATCAAAATTAAAATCTGAAGTTAGCATGTGAGTATACTAGCACAAAAAAAGAATTATGTGAAATAAGAAAATGATTTCCTTAAAAATCACCAAACTCCCCGCACGCACAAGCGAAGTTGAATACGGAACACGCTGGCTAAAACAGAAAAAAGAACTCATGCTCAAAGTTCAATCAGTTCTATTACCTTATGAATATGATCATGAATTTATTTTAATCTTGAATCCCCTTCACCCGGATTACAAAAAAATTTTTGTTATAGAAGCCCATAATTTTTCGTTTGAAGGAAGACTGGTGAAGGGATAAAAAAAGCAGCCTGCCTTTGTAGTGAATATTTTCTTTGTTGACATCTTACTTGTACAATAGTACAATTGATATTGTGAATGAAATAGTAATAGATGCTTCTTGTATTCTGGAATATCTTTTGAATCAGTCTGAAAAGGACAAAGTTATGCTAACTGTTGGAACAGCTCGTCTTGTTGCTCCAAATTGTATTCCATTTGAAATTGGCAATGCAATCAGTAAACTTATTAAACGCAGTCTTATTTCCATTTACGATGGGGTTTCGGTCTATCATGAATTTGCAAGAATACCAATAAGACTTGTTCAAGCAGATATTCCCAATGCAATAGTCATCGCAGGTGAAAGCCAATCCTACGCCTATGACGCATATTATATATCAATAGCAAAACAGCTTTCATTACCTTTATACACAATGGACGAAACAATGAAATCAAATGCCAGCGCGAGAGGAATTGTATGCTTGTAATAACCTATTCAGAAGCCAGACAAAATTTTGCTTCCGTTCTTGATAAATCTAAAAATGAAGGAGCTGTCCTTGTAAAACGGGCCGACGGTTCTGTTTTTCGTATTTCTCCAGAGCTTTCCAACGAATCTCCTTTTGCCGGAATTAAAACTCTTTTTGATATAAAAGGCGAAGATATTCTTACTGCCCTTAGAGAAAGCCGGGAAGAAAACTAAAAGATGTTATATTAAAAAAGCAGCCCTGCCTTATATTCAGAATAACGATCCCTGCCCGTTATCTTTAGTAACTGCTTTTAAACCGAGGTGTTCATAGCCTTTTGGAGTGACGATGCGGCCTTTGGGGGTGCGCTGGAGGAGGCCGCTCTGGATAAGGTATGGTTCGTAATAGTCTTCCAGGGTGTCTATGCTTTCGCCGATGCTGATAGCTAGGGTTTCGGCGCCAACGGGACCACCGCCAAAGTTTTCTATGATGGAACGAAGGATTTCCCTGTCGTATTTTTCAAGACCGATTCTGTCTATTTCGAGGCGTTTTAATCCTTCTTCTACAATCTGAACTGTGATTTCTTTCTGGCCGCGAACCTGTGCAAAATCCCTCATGCGGCGTAAAACTCTGTTGGCAACACGAGGAGTTCCACGGCAGCACTGAGCCAATAATAAGGCTGCATCCTTTTCTATTGCAATTTCCAGAATAGCGGCTGAACGGTGAATAATCGAAGCAAGCTCATTTTGTGTGTAAAATTCAAAACGAGGAATAAAACCAAAGCGTGAACGAAGTGGTGAACTTACACTACCGGCCTTTGTTGTGGCACCGATTAATGTAAACGGAGGAATTGGAATACGTACTGTTCTTGCAGCTGCTCCCTGCCCTATTATCCAGTCCAGTTCAAAATCTTCCATTGCAATGTAAAGCATTTCTTCTATGGCTGGTTTTAAACGGTGGATTTCGTCTATAAAAAATACTGTGCGTTCTGTAATTGTAGAAAGAATGCCTGCTAAATCCTTTGGCTTATCGAGCGCTGGCGCAGAGGTAACTTTAAAATCCACTCCAAGCTCGTGGGCTGTAATCTGGGCAAGGGTTGTTTTTCCAAGTCCAGGGGGTCCGATTAAAAGAAGATGGTCAAGCGGCTCCTGACGTGCTTTGGCAGCTTCTATGAAAGTTGAAAGGTTTGACTTTATGTTTTCCTGACCAAGAAAATCCTTGAGCATTTTTGGACGGAGGTTATTATCCTGATCTTCAAAACCTTTTATATCTGCGCGAACAATTGAACTAAAATCTATATCTTCTTTTTCCATCTTAATCTCTCTTTATGCAAGCTCTACGATTGCACGGCGGAAAATCAAATCTTCTTTTTCTTTCTGGGATTTATCTGCAAAGGCCGGGTCTGCATTTAAGGTTTCTGCAAGTACTGCAACCTTTTGTTCTACAAGCCTCTTTTCGTAACCCATGCTGGCAAGCGAATCTATTACATCTGCAAAGGCTGCCGGTTTTTCAAAACGGACAACATTAGAAGTCTGTGACAGTGTGAGTTTACCTTTAAGCTGCAGCATCATCTTTCCAGCTGTTTTTTTACCAACACCCGGAATCTTCTCAAGCATTTCAACATCACCACGCTCAAGAACTTCAAGCAGTCGTGATGATGAAGCAGAACTCATTATTTTAACAGCCCCTTTAGGACCAACCCCGTCAACCTTAAGCAAATCAAGGAAAAGCGTACGCTCATCTGCGGTGGCAAAACCAAAAAGTGTCATGAGCACATCGGTATGCTGAAGCCAGGTATAAACCTTTGCTTCACTGCCAACCGGTGGAAAAAGCTCAAGATTTGAATCGGGAACGCAGAGATCCCACTCTATGCCGTGAGTATCAAGCAAAAGCTGCTTGGGAAACTTTCCTGTGATTATTCCAGTAAGAGAATTGAACATAGAATTAGTATAGAGGGAAAAAGGAAAATTGTCACGTGGAAGAAAAATAAAGCACTTTATCAATCTTTTGCAAACTGCATTCTTATGTTCTTCTCCAGGTTTTCTTCGGCGTGTGTGAGGGCGTAATCAAGTGGTTGACCTTCACTTATTGGGATTACTTTTACATTTTCGGGTAGTTCGAAATCAACTTTTGATTTGCCGCAAAAAACGTATACAGGAAGTGATGATTGAGATGACTGTGATGTGCAATTTTTGTTGTTAGCCTTCTCTATCACACCGCCGACTGCTTTTCCCATGAGGGATTGTTTATCAAAGCTGCCTTCGCCGGTAATGATGCAGTCGCAATCAGATAATTTGGATTCAAAATCATACAGGTTAAGGACAAGGTCGATTCCTTTTTTAAGTTCACCAAGCAAAGCAGCAATCACGGCAAAGCCAAGACCACCGGCTGCCCCTGCTCCCTTTTCGAGAGAATAATCCTTATCCCTCATAAGATTAAAAAGTCCTGCAATATGACGGCAGCCTTCTTCCAAACGTTCAACCATTGCAGGGTCTGCACCCTTTTGTGGAGCAAACACTTTAGAACAGCCTTGTTCACCGCACAAGGGATTTTCAACATCACACATTGCTTCAAACCTTGCACCAATTAACCGGGGATACATCATTGAAAGGTCAATATCTTTAACCTGGCACAAGGTACCACCAGTAGGAACAAAGGAAACTCCATCCTTATTATAAAAGCAGGCACCAAGGGCAGCGAGCATACCTAGCCCGCAGTCATTCGTAGAGCTGCCGCCAAGTGCAAGAATGATTTTTTTCGCACCCAAATCTACAGCGTGGCCAATCAATTGCCCAATACCATAAGTTGAAGTTTCTTCAGGATTTTCACGTCCCTTAACCAGCGGCAAACCATTTACCTTTGCAGTTTCAATAAGAGCAGTTTTTCCATCATCAAA